>NZ_JBDWHW010000152.1:0-6349 GCF_039975035.1 Hoeflea sp.
CACAGAATGAGAAACGAAGGCAATAAACCCGCCAAGCCCGGCCAAGCCGGCCAGAAGTTGCAGGCTGCCGACCATCAGCGTCAGGATCAGTGCCAATGCGATGAATTGTTCGGTGCCCGCCGATTCAAATTGCGACAGAGTCGCAAAGAGCACGGCCGAGATGGCTGTCGTCGGTCCGGACACCATTACCATGGACGCTCCCCACAGGGCTGCCACGGCGCATACGACGATGGCAGTGAAAAGGCCGTATTCTGGCGGTAGCCCAGCGATGATTGCAAAGGCGACGCCTTGCGGCAGCACGATGGCTGCATTGGTCAGGCCAGCCAGAGCGTCGTCGCGCAGCCCTTCCCGCGAAACGTCCTTGAACCAAGAACGGATCGGCGACAGGCGGCGGAGCGTTCTCTTAAGCGCTGGTGTCATCGTGGCCTCACGTGGATTTAATGCCATGCTCTATCTCAATCTCGCACCTCAAGGTCAATAATAATGTTGACATTGCATCACTATTGATGCAAATACGTTTTGCGCTGGAGGCACGATGACCCGGCGCCCCGCGGGCCGGGGAATGCTTGAACAGCGTGGGGAGGGCACGGAATCCACGCAGCAGACAGCAGGAGAGTCCAATGGGACCGTTTCCGCACGACGCACCGAAAGCCAAGATCGACGAACTCAATATTGCCGGAACCGATGGTTTTGAATTTGTCGAGTTCGCGCACCCCGAACCTGGTTTACTCGAAGACCTGTTCAACAAAATGGGCTATGTTGAAGTCGCCCATCACAAGACCAAGGACATTTCGGTTTATCGCCAGGGCAACGTGAACTACATCGTCAACCGCGACCTCGACGGCCACGCTGCGCAATTCGTGAAGGATCACGGTCCGTGCGCCCCCGCAATGGCATGGCGCGTTGTCGATGCGAAGCACGCCCTTGACTGCGCACTTGACTATGGTGCCGAAGAATATACCGGCGACGGCAAATCCATCGACGCGCCTGCCGTTGTCGGTATCGGAGGCTCATTGCTTTACTTCATCGAAGATTACGATGGGGGCAAAAGCCCTTATGACGCCGACTTTGAGTGGATAGGCGACCGCGACCCGAAGCCCGAAGGCGCCGGCTTCTACTATATTGACCACCTGACCCACAACGTGATGCAGGGCAACATGGAAACGTGGTACAAGTTCTATGCCACGGCGTTCAATTTCCGCGAGATCAGGTTTTTCGACATCAAGGGTAAGATTACCGGGCTGACCAGCCGCGCGCTGACCTCGCCCTGTGGCAAGATCCGTATCCCGATCAACGAGAGTTCGGACGATAAAAGTCAGATTGAGGAATACCTGAAGGAATACAATGGCGAAGGCATACAACACATCGCGGTTGCATCGGAAGACATCTATGCCTCTACCGATTTGATTGGGGCGAACGGCATCCACTTCATGCCGCCGCCGCCGGAAATCTACTACGATAAGAGCTATGACCGTGTGCAGGGGCACGACGAGCCGCTCGACCGGATGAAAAAGCATGGCATCCTAATTGACGGCGAAGGCGTGGTTAAGGGCGGTATGACGCGCATTCTGTTGCAAATTTTTTCTAAGACGGTGATCGGGCCGATCTTCTTCGAATTCATCCAGCGAAAGGGCGACGACGGGTTCGGCGAGGGCAACTTCAAGGCGTTGTTTGAGTCGATCGAAGAAGACCAGATTCAGCGCGGAGTCCTGAAAGCGGAGTAAGGGTGATGAATAAGCCACAAAGCGATTTCGTCGTTGCCAAGGGCCGGGTGCAGTACAATGCGGGCTACGTGCCCGGCTTTGGCAAAGACGTCATAACCGAGGCTATTGGGGCGGCGCTGCCAAGCGAGCAGAACAGATCGCAGCGCTGCACTTACGGATCTAAGGCCGAGCAACTCAGCAGCTCGCCCTTCACAGCGCCGCGAGTCTCTAACGAGCGCTTCTGGCTCTGCCGGATGCGGCCCCCGGCCCAGCCTATCTTGGATATGCTGCGTCTCGATTTACCGCATTTCCGCTCGGCCCCAATGGTGGACGAGAGCGGTTCGATGCTGGAACTGGGATGGAACGGCCGCGACCCAACTGATGTCGACGGCGGCTCCTGCACTTTCTCCGCCGGCGGCGACACGGTGACCAGTACCGGCTGGTGTGAGGGCGATTGTCGCGTCGGCTTCGGTCCCTGCGATGGCACCATTCTGCCTGCCGTCCGCTTCGGAGACCTGAAATGAGCGAGGCGTGGAAGAGCTATCGAGGCGCGCCCCTGGAAGGAACCCGGATTTGTGCCCTGTCCGAGATTCCGGACGGCAACACCCTTTGCCTCGACCTCAATGGCTATCCCATACTTGTCGTCCGGCTTGGCTATGACGTGCGTGCCTATGTCAATGCGTGCCCGCACCAATACCTTCCGCTCGATCACCAGGGCGACAGGCTGATCTCGGCCGACAAGACCATATTGCGATGTACCAACCATGCGGCAGGTTTCTCGGTTTCAACCGGCGAAGGTGTTGAAGGGCTGGGCATCGGAGAATGTCTGGACAGGATTCCGGTTGCGGTAGAAGGCCAGGCGGTTCGGGTTGGCGGTGTAGGTGCATTCTGAATACCGATATCTATTAACAGGGAGAGAAGAATGAAATTCACTCGTCGCGCGGCCCTTTCGGCCACTGTGATTAGCGGGGCTGCACTGGCTGCACCGCGCCAGATCAAGGCTCAGGTACAAAATCCCAAGACGTTCTGCCTTGTCCACGGGGCATGGCATGGCGGCTGGGCCTGGGGGCCAACTGTCGCAGCCCTGCGGGCGATGGGACATTTCGTGACTGCACCTGATCTTCCCGGAATGGGGGATAGGCGTGCGGAGGCAAGCGCCAACATCGGCTTGGCGGACCATGCCACAGCAATCAGGGATCACCTGTTCATGCACGATCTTAAAGAAGTCGTCCTGGTCGCGCATTCCTATGCCGGTTGTATCCTGTCCGACCTTTTGGGGCAGGGTGAAAGTCGTATCGCTCACGCGGTCTATTTCGACGCTCTGGTTCCTGGCGATAGCCAAGGCTTAGCCAGTTTTGTTCCCGATGAAGTTCGCGCGGGAATGCAGCAGGCAGCGAACGCCAACGAGTTGCTGCCGGTGCGCCCCAAGGAGGCCTGGGGGGACATGTGGGGGCTGTCCGGAGAACTGGCCGACTTTGCCGAACCCCGGCTTGTGCCGCATCCACCGCGCACCTTCCTTGACTCGGTCACCGGCGATCCTTTTGCCCGAGGCATGCCGCGGACCTTCATCAAGGCGGCGCGGAATCCGAACCCGCTTTTCAAAAAATTCCGAGCGGACATCGCGGCGAGAGAGGACTTCACGGTGGTGGACATCGACGGGCACCACGATGTGATGGTGATCGATGGCCAGCTGACCGCAGACACCCTCGTCGCGGTATCAGGGTAAGGCCTATGTGTTCAGCGTCGACACCAATCCTCCATGACAGCTGGCAATCCTCGGCCGCGTGGCGGGTCAGGGCGGGGCTTCGGCTCAAAGGCATCGACCACGCCACCCGGATGCACGAGATCATCGGCAAGCCGCATCGCACGCCGGCCTTCATGGCGCTCAACCCACAGGGCACGGTGCCCGTGCTGGAAATCGACGGCCTGACCATCCCGCAGTCCCTCGCGATTCTGGAATACATTGAGGAGACACGAGACGGGCCGCGCTTATTGCCTAAGGATGCCGCAGCTCGGGCGCGGGTTCGGATGCTGTCGCATATTATCGCGATGGAAACCCATGTGGTGACCAATATGGATGTTGCGCGGGATGCCTCTGGTGGTGGCGATGTGACCGAGTGGATGCATCGTTACCTCCGGCGCGGACTGGACGCTTTTGAGGTGCAACTCGACCATCCCGACATGGGTGCCTTCGGCTATGGCGATACCCCGAGCATGGTCGATTGCTGCCTCGTGCCCCAAGCCCGCAACGCGCAGCGGGCGGGGCTTGAGATTTCGAATTGGCCGCGCATCGCGGATATTCAGGCGCGGTGCCTTAAGCACCCGGCCTTTTCTGAAACCCATCCAGACCGCGGGGCGCCGGCGGAGGTAAAGGGGGAATCCGGAAGGTGACATATCTGACAGGTAAGATGCTTCCTGTGCGAAATCGTGGTTGGCGATAACCTGATGGTTATGGAAATGTGACGAAAACCGGCTGGAATCTTTTCCCATCAACGAAGAACATGATCTGTCATCAGATTGATGGCTTCGGTGACCGCGGCTTTTCTCTCGGTACCAAGTAGTTCATCCAGTTTCTTGTTCCTCTCGACGAACGCGGGTTTGACTGCTTCAAGGAGCGCGCGGCCGTCGGTCGAAATCCCAACCAGCTTTTTGCGCTTGCTGACGGCATCCTTCTCGAATTTCACCAACCCTTGCTTTTCAAGCTCGCTTGCGCTTCGGCTGACCTGTGCTCGATCTATGCCGCAAAATCGGCTGATATCAGAGATCGACGTATTGCCGATCGTGTTGACGACATTGAGAATCCGGTAGCCGGTCAAGTTGATCCCTGTTCCGTCCAGCATCGTTTGCGCCTGTTGATCCAGCAGTTTGCTGAGCACGGAGAGCCGGAAGGTCAATCTGGATTCAAGGGTTCGAACGCGCTCCAGTTGTTCTGCGAGTGTCTTGGCGGAAAATTGCATTCCTCATCCTTGTTGAGTTTGCAACATTAACGTTGCGTGAGACATTTAGACATGCTACCATTTGGGTAGTTGAAGAAGAAGCACCAATATCGGGACTTATGGAAAAGTGATGACTACGCCAAAAAACCTTTTGTTCATCATGGCCGACGAACATCAGGCCCGCGCGTTATCGATCCTGGGTCACCGCCATGTCAAAACGCCGAACCTTGATCGGCTCGCGGCGCGAGGCTCGGTCTTTCGCAATGCTTATACCCCCAGTCCGATCTGCGTGCCGGCGCGCGCCGCGATTGCGACCGGACGCTACCCGCATCAAAGCGGCTATTGGGACAACGCATTGGCTTATGACGGAGCCATTCCAAGCTGGGGTCACGCCCTGCAGGCCGGCGGGGTATCCGTCACCAGCATCGGCAAGCTACACTACCGCAATGCCGACGATAGTACGGGATTCGATCGCCAGATCCTGCCAATTCATATCTTGAACGGCATTGGCCAGGTCTGGGGTTCGGTGCGCAATCCCCTTCCCAAGGAGAACAAGGGTGGCGGCATGCTGGGTCGGATAGGTGCCGGATTGTCGAAGTATAACCAATTTGATAGGGCTGTTGCCGATGCGGCCGTTGACTGGTTGCGACAACCCGTCCGGGTGACTGCGCCTTGGGCCGCCTTTGTGAGCTTCGTGGCGCCGCACTTTCCGCTGACTGTGCCGCAGGAATACCTGGACTTGTATCCGGTTAACGACATGTCGCTGCCCCCGGTGCGCCCCGGGATCGATGGTTACGAAGCGCATCCCTGGGTCGCACGGATGAACGATATCGAGGACAGCGACACGGAGTTGGGGAGCGATCAGCGTCGGCGCGAGGCGATCGCGGCGTATTATGCACTTTGCACCTTTGTCGACGACCAGATCGGCAAGGTACTCGACGCGCTCAATGCCTCAAGGCAGTCCGAAGATACGTTGATCATCTTTACTTCGGATCACGGAGAAAATCTCGGTATGCGCGGACGGTGGGGGAAATCTTTGCTCTACCGTGAATCAACGCAAGTGCCATTAATCGTAGCTGGTCCGGGCGTTGTATCTGGCAGGGAAGTGCAAACGCCGGTGTCGTTGATGGATATTTTGCCGACGATCACGCAGGTCTTCGACCTGCCGCCAGACCGCGCATGGTCGGGGCGATCGCTGACGGACATTGCAAGCTCAGCCGACGATCCCGCGCGCGTGGTCTTTTCCGAGTACCACGCGGCAAATTCCCCGAGCGGTGGCTTCATGGTCGCAGATGCACGCTGGAAATATCACGAATACGTCGGCTATGCCCCAGAGCTTTTCGATCTCGAAAGCGATCCGTTGGAACGGCGCAACCTGGCGGGGGATCCGGCTTATGCCAGGCAGGAGCACCGCATGCGTAATGCTTTGCACGCAATCTGCGATCCCGCCAGTGTCGATGCCCGAGCCAAGGCGGATCAGGACAAGCTGGTCGCGCGGTTCGGTGGTCCGGAAAAAGCTTATCACACCGGACCATCAGGCGCTACGCCTGTCCCCGTGACCTAAAAAAGACCAATGCGAACAAGGAGGAGGAAACCATGAAATTCGCGAAGATTAAGAGCGCCGCTATCGCACTCGTCGTTACTACAATGGCCACAGGCACCCAAGCGGAGGGCTGGGAGCCACAAGGTCCGGTCAAGATGATGATTGCC
>NZ_JBDWHW010000153.1:0-3353 GCF_039975035.1 Hoeflea sp.
GGACGCACTGGGTTTTGTCGGTCCCAGCAATTGCCATCTTGGGCTCTATGTGACCGCGCATGCCGGAGATCGCCCGGCCGGTCTCGCAATCTCAGATGACGGCCATGTCCTGATTGCACAATGGGCCGGACCCCATCAGCAGATGACGATGGTCTCGCGATCCATGAACGCGACTCGCTTCGCCATTCTCGCGCTGGCTCTGCGCAATGGGACTGACGCACCCAATGAGATACATCCCGATTTGCTCTCCTCTCTGGCGACGGCACGCCAGCCCTGTCTGGGCTGATGGACAAGTTTATTTTGCATCATGAGGAATAAACGCCCCCTGCCAATCGTCTGAACTTGCGACGATCTCAAACATGACAAGCACGTCATAGCGATCGCAGAAAAATGGGGGAACCATGTTCAACAGACGACAGATGATCGCATCCACCGGGGCTGCTGCCGGATTCGTGATGGCTGGCGGCACGCCATTGCTCGCTGAAACAGTATCGCTGGGTTTTGAAAATGGAGATCGGTCGCTGGTCGCCTATCCGGGGAAGCGGCCTTTGCTGCAGCTGTCATCCCGACCGCCGCAGTTGGAGACGCCGTTCAGTGTGTTCAATGAAGGCATGTTGACCCCCAATGACGCGTTTTTCGTGCGGTACCACTTGGCTGACATCCCGACCGAGATTGATCCTGACACCTTCACACTCGAGATCGCCGGCACAGTGGCCACGCCCATGTCGCTGTCTCTCGCTGACCTGAAATCGCAATTCGATACGATTGATCTGGTCGCAGTTCATCAATGTTCAGGCAACAGCCGTGGCTTTGTCACGCCACGTGTCGGTGGTGGGCAGGCAGGGAATGGCTTGATGGGTAACGCACGCTGGACTGGCGTTTCCCTAAAATCCGTCCTTGAAAAGGCGGGCGTGCAAGACGGGGCGATTCAGGTCGCATTCGAAGGGTTGGATGGGCCTGTCCTGCCCGACACCCCCGACTTTACCAAGTCGCTGGAACTGGCCCATGCCATGGACGGCGAAGTCATGCTGGCGTGGGCCATGAATGGCGAAGATCTGCCCTGGCTGAATGGCTATCCTCTCCGTCTTGTGGTCCCGGGGCACTACGGCACCTACTGGGTCAAGCACCTCAACCAGATAATCGTGCGCGACACGCCATTGGACTCGTTCTGGATGACGACGGCCTATCGCATCCCGGACAACAGTTGCGCATGTGTCGAACCTGGCACCAAGCCTGAAACGACCGTGCCGATCGCCCGCTTCAACGTCCGGTCCTTTATCACCAATGTGCTGGATGGCGCGGCAGTAGCTGCGAATGCGCCGCTCGCACTGCGGGGAATAGCGTTCGATGGCGGATCTGGCATTACCGAGGTCAGCGTCTCCGCAGATGACGGCAAGACATGGCAAAAAGCATCCTTGGGCGAGGACATGGGAAAATACGCATTCCGCGAATGGACGCTGTCGATGCCCGTGGCGTCGGGTGAGGTGTCACTGTTGGTGCGCGCGACAAATGCGAACGGCCAGACCCAACCGATGCAAGCGCAATGGAACCCATCGGGCTATATGCGCAACGTCGTCGAAACCACACGTCTCACGGCAGCCTGAGGAGATGACAATGAAAACCTTTCACATAGCCGCTTTGGCTGGACTGACCTTCCTGGCCCAAGCCGCCATCGCGGATTCCGTCATCTATGACATGCCCTATGATGGCTCCGTCGTGTTCCGCGCCGGAGACGGATCAGATGTGGCCGAAGCCAATTGCATAACCTGCCATTCGACCGATTACATCGAATACCAGCCTCCCGGCAAAGGCCCTGACTTCTGGAAGGCCGAAGTACACAAGATGATCGCAATCTACGGTGCGCCAATTACCGAAGAGGATGGCGATATCATCGCTGCGTATCTGGCCGCACAGTACTAGAGTTTACGAAACCCAAGTAAAAGATGATCGGAGCGTTCTCCGGTCATCTTGTCAAACTGCAACACTCCAAGCTTCTAAGTGCTAAATCAGAAGTATCTGCCTCTCGCTCTGGCAGCTGCTCATTCGGATGAGCCTAACCTGATTAACGCTGTACAAGGCTTGATCCATCCAACGTGCGTTTGATGGACAAGCGCAAAGGCAGTCCTAAAATGCCTTCGCACCGTGTTCTTGGACAACTTGATTTTTGAATGGGTTTGCGGACAGATAGGTTTGTCCGAGACGCCTCATGACCCTACCCAAGCCTAGAGGAAAATCTTGTCCCTCATTGGATACGCGAGGGTCTTGACTGCAGAGCAAGATCTCCCTTCAGCTTGACGCTTTGAATGCCGTCGGGGCTGCCCACATCTTTGAAGACCGCGGTGTCTCTGGTGCCAAGACCGAGCGACCGGGGCTCATTGCTGCACTTTCATTTCTGCGCGATGGTGATATTTCCAGAGTTTAATTTTTTCCTATTTGATCCGTGAACACCATTTCAGTTTAAGCCCGGCTGGCCGCCGCGAACTGCTCCATCGCTGCTTCCAAGTTTTCCATAATCTCGGACATCAAGACATCTGGTTCCGGGAGGTTGTCGAGGTCCTCGGTGATGGCAGTGAACGTCTTACCTGACCCGGTGGCCATTTGCGCCAGCGCACGGGGCTTACCGCGTTGCAATGACGTTTCGAGATTGGTGATCGCCGTGATCTGGCACGCGCGCAGGCCGTCGGTTTTCAGGTGCGGCAGCGTCTGCAACCCGGACCGCAGGGACAACGGATCATTGCGCCATGCCTTCAGCGTTTCAGTACGGTGAAACGTGAATACCTCGCGTGACCGGGGGTGCGGATCTCGGCCGTCGGGAACCGGGTGACGACGGCGGTGCTCTCGTAAATAAACGGCAACGGCTCCGCGCCGGCGACCCATTTCAACTTAGCAGTCGCATAACCTGAGGATTGCTCCTCTACCGTTGTCAGACGCTCACCCAAGCTGTCCGGTTTCGCCTCGACCACGCCGACAGCACGACCGTCGACGAAAAGGACATAGTCGGCCGGTCCAGTGTCCGTCGGATATTCCCGCACCGCTACTCCCGAGGCCGCACTGGGATTAAGCGACACCTTATCCTGCACCACCCAACCTGCAGCCAGCAGTCGCTTGTCAATCTGATCGGGAGCGACCTGTTCGGGGTTCTGGTTTGCGGATTTTGACACGAAGACACTTATACTTTTTGTACAATCGCAATCATGACGATCGCCCGCAATAAGCGCACTCCCAACGAACAGCGGCCGACAGTTAGGTTTGGTCCTGTTTCGATTTTGTTTCGCTCGCTCGACGCAGCAATGTCCAGAAATTCAGCGGCAAATAACTCAGGAAAATCAACTTGTTGCAACGCAAACATATGA
>NZ_JBDWHW010000154.1:0-28038 GCF_039975035.1 Hoeflea sp.
ATTGAGCTAAGAGAACGCGGAAAACCGCCAAAGGTTGCCATCACCGCCCTCATGAGAAAGCTCGTTGTCCTCGCAAACGCGCTCATACGCGATGACCGAGAATGGTCCCCAAGGCTCACTTGACGAAGACGGATACTCTAAAGACGGGCATCCGCGGGCAGACAAATCCGGGATATGACTATCGCTTTACGACTGCGCGCAGATCACCGGCGGCGGCTCAACCCTCTGGCAGGATCGGTCAGCCGTCCGGCAAGATGAGACTGCGGATCGGATCTTCGACGCCGGGAAGATTTTCAAAATCCAGTTCGGGAAGCCGCTGTTGTGGCGGCTCATCGGCAATAGCAGACGGCGGATCAGGTATCACCTCGGGTGCAGGCTGCGATCCCGGCGGGGGAAGCGGCCGGCGTTCAATCAGCGGAGCGTTATTCAGCGCCTTCTGCCGTGCGGATTGCTCAAGAGCACGCTGTCTGGCGCTCTTGGAGGCTTCACGGGCAGCGGCTTCCGCAGCCTGATCCGCGGCGTCCCGTGCGGCATGCTCGGCCTTGATCCGCTCAGCTTCCTGTGCCGCCTCGCGGGCGGCTTGCGCCTCTGCTTCGGCCTTGGCGGCCGCAGCGGCCTGCCGGTCAGCTTCCTCGGCGGCAAGGCGGGCCGCTTCTTCGGCTTCAATCGCGGCCTGACGTGCGGCTTGTTCGGCAGCGAGCCGGGCGGCTTCGGCCTCGGCGCGGGCTTTTGCCTCTTCAGCCGCCAGACGGGCGGCTTCCTCCGCGGCCTGCCGGGCGGCCTCTTCTTCGGCCAGACGCGCAGCCTCCTCGGCCTCGGCGCGGGCGCGGGCTTCAGCTTCGCGTCGTTCCGCACTCTCCTTGAGCAAAGCGACCTCGCGCCGCAGCCGCTGTTTTTCAACAACGCCGGCCTGAAGCAATTCAACCTTGCGGCGCTCGCGCTCGAACGCCCGCATCGACAGATAGTTGCTCAACTGACCAGCGTCGATGGAGACCGCCGGATCGGCGAGGAGACCGCCGATACCAAATATCAGCGACGGATCGCCACCAGCTATTGCCTCGACACCGGGCTCAAAAGCCAGCCGCCAATCGGCTTCAAGACGAAGTCCGACCAGATCCACACGGGCATCACCCGACAGGTTTGCCTGTTCCGCGTCGATCTCGGCAGATGAAAACCGCATGACGCCGCCGGTCAGGGTGAAGGGCAACCGCAAGGCAGGCGCCTTGATTTCCCCGCCACGCATGAAGCCTGTCACCATACTGGCCACCGAACCGGATTCTGGCTCAAAGCCCTCCCGGTCGGCGGCGCCGAGAATACGTGCAAAGGCACCCGGATCGATGCCCGTGACCGCCAGGTCGCCGGCAACCAGTTCTCCGCCGCCGGCGAGAGAGCCGACCAGGTCGCGGATCGATTTTCCGGTGCCTTCCAGACTGGCGGCGGCGCCGGCCTTGCCTGACAGCACGGAGGAGCCACGAATGGCGCGTTCGAGTGCAGCAAGATTTGCATCAGAGGCTGAAACGCGCGCCGACAGGAACACCGATCCATCGGAATTGGTCAGCGACAAGTTACCGCCCAGGCGACCCCCGAACCAATCGGCCTGAGCCTGTTCCAGCGCCATCGCGCCGGTGCCCGACGTCAGATTTGCCTTGAAATTCCGCGCGGTTCCAGCCCGACCGAGATCGATCTGGTCCGCCTCCAAGGCGATCCGCAGCGCCGACTGCCCGGGCGCGGGCGGCAAGAACGCGGCGGCGTTCCAGCTCGACCCGTCCGAGCCGAACAGGTTCGGGCCAAGCGCCAGTTCGCTCAGCCAGCCCAGATCAGCCCGCTGGATGTGCATTGCGCCCTGGCCTGCAGCCCCGGACGCCGACCGGTCAAACTCCAGATTTCCGGAAAATGCATTGTCCTCGGCCAATCCCTTGATCCCGGACACCAGTATCCGGGTCTCGCTCATGGCAAGATCCGCCGTCATCGACACCGCTAGACCCGTCCCCGCCTGCGGCAGGAATTGGCCGAACATGATCGCGAATGGTTCGATATCGGCCGCCTTGACATCAAGATAGAACAGACCGGTGACAGGTTGGGACGCAGGGATGGCGCCATTGCCTTCAAGCGAGAATTCCGCATCCCCCGAGGTCAACCGCGCATCAATGGCGAAATCCCCCTCCCCGGCCCCGCCATCGGCGTTGATTGTCAGACTGGCAGGCCCCTCGTCCTCGAGCGGCAGGACAGCGAATCCGGTTTGTTCGAACAAGCGGTAGGCTTCCGGATTGTCCGCTTCAATGACGATGGAGCGAGGGCCGTCGCCGCCCGGCATGAGACCGGTACCGCCCGCGCGGATCCTGACCGTGCTGCCGCCTGACACGCCGGTGACGTTCAGTTCCGGTCCGGCGTCGGGATCGAGTACCAGGTTCACCTCAGCCGACACGTCGTCAAAGGCGGAGCTGTTGGCGGCAAGGCGGCGGATGATCTGATGGCCACCGCTCGCGCGCTCCGCAAGTTCAAACAGACCGGCCGCGGTGGCGGCGCTGACTTGACCGTTTATTGTCCCGCGTGGCGCGGCCATCGACCCTTCGAGCGACGCGGAGAAACTTCCCGAGGCGCCGCCGAAATCAGCAAATTTCAAGCTGTCCAGCGTCAGCCGGCTGTCGCGCCACAACAGCGAGGTCTCAAAATCATCAAGCCTGTAGTCGCCGAGAGTGAAGGTGTCGGCCTTGATCCGGGCCGCGACATTGTACTGCGCCAGCGGCCGCGCCGCAGCGCTGTCCGCACCCGCCAGAAGCGCCAGCGCCCTGACCGCATCGACATCGAATGTATCGCCCGACAGTTCAACCGAAAGCGATGGGCGGCCGTCGGCGGGTATCTGGCGTTCCAGCCTGCCCTTGAGGATGGCGGGGCCAACCGCAACTTCCAGCGCCTCGAAGCGCTGCAGCGTCGACGACAGGCTGACCTGGGAGGAAATGCCCGCGGCGCCAAGCCTCCGGATTACCGGATCAACGTCCCCGACCAGCCAGTTGGCGAGCCCGGAGGGCTGGGTCGATGCGACGGTCAGGGTTCCGTTGAAGCTCGCCTTGGCACCCGATACCAGCCGGCCGCGAGCCTCGACCTTGGTGCGTCCGGGGAGATTGGCGGAGAAGCCGTCGACCAACCAGGCATCGCCGTCGGGCCGGGCGTCGAGCGAAATTTGCCGCAAGGTGGTGTCGCCGGCGATGATGGCCGGCAGGTTGAGCGACAACCGCCCCGGCAGCGGCGGTGGTGGCAACCGGTCGATGAAGGCGTTGACGACCGCCAGACGTTCATCAAGCGATAGTGCAGCTGCTGATTCAGCCGCCGCATCTTCGCCGCCGAGACGGTCCATGTCGATCTGCTGGCCGTCGGCGATCAGCAGGAACTCGGGATTGGGGCCGGTGTCGATGGTGGCCTGGCCGGTGACCACATAGGGGTCGTCCGACAGCCCGATTTCGGCGCGCCACTGCTTGATCGACAAACGCTCGTTGGTGGCCGCGAAATCCCCCTTGGCAACAATCAGCGGCCGCTCGGGCGTGGCGGTTTCACTCCCGGTCTCTGACAGTCCCATGAAGGTGAACAGTCCGTCATAGAGCGGCTTGTTGTTGTCGATCCTCGCCTCGCCCTCGGTTTCCAGAAGCACCGGCCAGGCATCGGGAACCGTCTTCACCCGCATCCTGATCGACCCGTCATCCCTGGCGATGCCGGTGGAAATCGACATGGCGCCGCGATGGCCGGCGATCTCGCCATCGGCTTCGATCAGCCATGGTCCCGCCAGCGATTTGGCGGAAACCAACGCATTGATATCGCGAAAACGGTGAGTCCGCCCGTTTTGCTGGTCAATGATGGTGACATCGGCGTCCTCGATGGCGACCCGCTCCAGCACGACCAGATCGCCCGGCGTCGTCGGCTTGCGCTTGAGCGCCCAGTCGAGCGTGCCGTCGTCGAGAATGCGCACCACGGCCTTGGGGGCCTCGACGCGCATGTCGAAGATCAGCACTTCGCCGCTCAGGAAGGGGGCCAGTTCGGCATCCATGGAGAATTTGGCGATGGTCATCGCCGGCTGGGCTTCGTCGCCGACCGTGACGTCGTGAAACGTGACCGACGGGAACGGCAGCAGCCGGGCGTCGGCGTCGCCGCGCACCCTGACAGGCTGGCCGATGATGCGGCTTGCCTCGGCTTCAAAGGCGGTGCGGTAACTGCTCCAGTCGATAAAATACGGAGCAATCAGCGCCGCGAACAGCGCCAACACCAGCAAACCACCAATTGCGACGAATACCCGGATCAGTTGTCAGTCCTCCTGGCGGCCGGCATGGCCGCTCGTTTGCACCTTAGCCATCGAATGAAAAAATCTTGCCCGGGTTCATGATGTTCATTGGATCGAGAGCCCGTTTGATCTGCCGCATCACCGAGACGCTTTCTCCCATTTCCTGCGCAAGATAGGGACGCTTGCCCTGACCTATACCATGTTCGCCGGTGCAGGTTCCATCCATCGCCAGCGCCCGCGCGTTCAGCCGCCCCACAAAGGCTTCGGCAGCCTCGATCTCGGCGGCACTATCGGTGTCGAGCAGCACCAGTACATGAAAATTGCCATCGCCGGCGTGGCCGACAATCGGCGCGATCAGTTTAGATGATGCGATGTCGTCCTGGGTTGCTGTCACGCACTCGGCCAGCCTGGAGATCGGCACGCACACATCGGTGGAAATGCCCTTGGCGCCGGGGCGAAGCTTGAGCGCCGCCCAATAGGCGTTGTGGCGCGCCTTCCACAATTGGCTGCGGCGTTCGGGGTTGGCGGTCCACAGGAATTCGCCGCCGCCGCACTCCGCGGCGATCTCGCCAAACATCGCCGCCTGCTCGGCAACGCCGGCCTCGGTGCCATGGAATTCAACAAACAGCGAGGGGACCTCGGGGTTTGAAAGGTTCGAATAGGCGTTGCAGGCTTTCATCTGCAGCGCGTCGAGAAGCTCGATGCGGGCCACCGGAATACCCATCTGGATGGTCATGATGACGGCGTTGCAGGCCGCTTCGACGCTGGGAAACGGACAAACGCCGCCGGAAATCGCTTGCGGGATTCCCTGCAATCGCAGCGTCACCGACGTCAACACGCCCAGGGTGCCTTCGGAGCCGACGAAGAGCCGGGTCAGATCATACCCGGCCGAGGATTTGCGGGCCCGGCGCGCCGTGCGGATTTCCTCGCCGGTCGCGGTGACGGCGGTGACCGCAATGACGTTCTCGCGCATGGTGCCGTAGCGCACCGCGTTGGTGCCGGAGGCCCGGGTTGCTGTCATGCCGCCGATGGACGCGTTGGCGCCGGGATCGATGGGAAAGAACAGGCCGGTGTCGCGCAGATGGGTATTGAGCTGTTCGCGCGTCACCCCCGGTTCGACCGTGCAGTCGAGATCCTCGGCGTTGACTTCAAGCACCTTGTCAAGCCGCGCCATATCAATCGAAATGCCGCCCTGGGGCGCATTGACATGGCCCTCCAGCGAGGTGCCGGTGCCATAGGGGATGACAGGAACCCGATGGTCTGCGCAGGCGCGGACGATCAGCTTGATCTCGTCGGCCGAATTGGGAAAGATCACCGCATCGGGCAACTGGCCGGGAATATAGGTGGTGGTGTGGGCGTGCTGGGCGCGCAAGGTTTCGCCGGTCTGGAGCTGCTCACCGAAGCGCTGCCGCAACACACCGATGACCGCGGCAATGCCTTCCTCGTTGCGAAGGCCGGCGCCGGCGTTTTCCAGACTCATTTGATTTACTCCCATCGGTCGCGTTGACAGCGAAGCCCGCCAGATGCTTGCCGCATCGCCATGGTGAGGTAATGTGCAAACTGAAGCGCGCTTGTCCAGTGCGCGCGAAGTCGCAACTCTGTTTTAGAGCACCGTACGATTAATACGACGCTCTAGCAAAGGAGATTGCATGGATTTTGATG
Source organism: Hoeflea sp. (assembly GCF_039975035.1). Classification (GTDB taxonomy): domain Bacteria; phylum Pseudomonadota; class Alphaproteobacteria; order Rhizobiales; family Rhizobiaceae; genus Hoeflea. Next base: position 5,933 of record NZ_JBDWHW010000154.1, read on the forward strand.
CTCCGATGGTCGCGCCGGCCCGCGGACTGGATCCTGCCTGGCTCGATTACAATGGTCATCTGAACATGGCTTATTACCATGTGCTGTTCGACAAGGCTGTCGACGATGTCTTTGAACGGATCGAATGCGGGCCCGGCTATCTGGCGGCGCGCAGGATGAGCTTCTTCACCGTCGAGACACATGTCTGCTATGTGCAGGAACTCAAAGCCGACGCGATCGTCAGCGCAAGCACCCAGTTGCTGGATTTTGACGCCAAGCGCATCCATCTGTTTCAGGAACTCAGGCATGAAGAAGGCTGGCTTTCGGCAACCTGCGAAACCATGTTCCTGCATATCGACATGAGCGGTCCTCGCGCCGCGCCGATGCCGGAAGATGTCCTGGCCAGGGTCGGGCAACTGGCCGAGGCTCACAAGAGCCTGCCCCGGCCCGCGCGCGCCGGGCGCTCGATCGGCATCGGGCGCAAAACGGACGGTTGAACAGCCGGCGCGGCCTCAGGAATAGTGGTTGCGCACCACGGCTTGCGCCAGTTCCTCGCGATCGATGACGCCGACCACATCTTCGGCGCGCGGCACGCCGGACGCCGTGTCGACGACGATGGCATAGCTGCGCTCGCGACGGCTCATCCGGGTGACCACCGAATTGAGATTGGCGCCCGGCGTTGCAATGACGAAATCCGTCTTCATGATCTCGCCCAGGGTCTGTCCGCCGAAACGGTCGGCGCGATAGGGTACGGTGGCGAAGCGCACGAAGCCGACAATGCGCTGGCCGTCGGTGACGATGACCCGGTTGGTTTCGACATCGACGATGGTCAAAGCCTCTGCAACGCTCATGCTCATTTCCAGCACCTTGAAATTGCGCGACATGACCTCGCGCGCCGGCTGCACAAGGAACATGTTGGTGGTGCGGTCGGTGGGGATCGCCCGGCCACGCTTGCGCAGCTTGATGGTGTAGATGTCGTTGACGATCAACGCCCGGCGCACGCCAAGCGCCAGCGCAACTGCGAGCACCAGCGGCAGGATGATGTTGTAGTCTCGCGTCATCTCGAAGACCATCACGATCGCTGTCATCGCCGCCGAGGTGCCCGCGCCGACCATGGCGCCCATGCCGATCATGGCGAACATCGGCACTGACAACCCGGCATCGGGCAGCAGCCATTGTCCCGCCGTGCCGATGGCGGCGCCCAGTGTGGCGCCCATGAACAGGCTGGGCGAAAAGATTCCGCCCGATGCGCCTGACCCGAGCGAAATCGTGGTCGCCAGCATCTTGGCGACAAACAGCGCCAGCAACAGCAGTACGCCCATATGGTTGTCGGACAGGATGTCCTGAATCGTGGCGTAGCCGACGGAAAGCACATGGTAGTGGCCCGACGTCAGCATGAAGAGATAGCCCATGAGGCCGACAGCGCCCATGCCGAGGATATTGCGCAGATACTCGCTGAACTTCATATCCTCGAACTTGTCTTCCATGAATTCGAGCAGGCGCACGAACAGATACGCGGCAATGCCGAGTGTGATGCCGGTAAACGCGGCCAGGCCGATTTCGGCGAAATTGACCGCGCTCGAGGCAGGTATCTGGTTCCACAGCGGAATGTGGAATGCGGCTTCGGCACCGATGACCTGACGATAGGCATAGGTCGACGTCGCGGTGGCGGCCACGACCGGCAGAAAGCTGCGCGGCGAGATTTCGGGCAACAGCACCTCGACCGCAAACAGCACGCCGCCCAGCGGTGTATTGAACGTGGCGGCAATGCCGGCGCCGGCGCCGGCGGCAAGCAGGATGATCTTTTGCGAGCGGATCAGGCGAAGACGACGACCCAGGGTGGAGCCGAAGGACGAGCCGATCTGGATGATCGGCCCCTCGCGGCCTACCGATGCCCCGGTGCCGATCGACAAGGCCGAGGCGAAGGATTTGATCACGGCGACGATGCCGCGGACATTGCCGTCCTTGTGGTAGATGGCGAACATCACTTCGGGCACGCCATGGCCCTTGGCCTCTGGCGCGAAATTCTTGACCAGCCAGACCACGATGAGACCGCCGACAATCGGCACGAGAATGATAAACGGTCCCCAGGGGCTCGGCTCGCCATAGGAGTTGGGATCCAGGTCGAAAGAAAAGAGCCCGTAAAACGAAACATTGTAGATGATCGCGATCAGGTATTTGAATGCAATGGCGCCACCCGCTGCAACCAACCCGACCAGGAACGCCAGCCCGACCAGCACCGCCAACACCACTTCCCGTTCGCCGGGCGGCTGCCCCTCATCGCGAGCGCTGAGCAAGGGCGGAACCGATGGTGTCTGAGAAGTCATGGGACTCTGATTTGCTGGCAAGGGGCGAAAGCTACCCCCGGGGTTATTCATGAAATGGCAAAATAACAACCCGAAACCCGAAAAACCTACCAAATTTCGGTGTTTATCAGGCATTTTCATCGTTTTCCACATTGATCCCCGACCGCGCGTCCGGGCGCTGGCGGATGAAGGCAGCCTCCCGGGCGATTTCAACCGCCGCGGGTCGAGCAATGGCGATGTATGACAGATCGGTGGACACCAGGGACAGGCGGCGTTGGTTCTGATATCCGCAGACAGCAAGGCAGTTGCACACCCGGATTGCGCGGACGTGTCGGACTGCTATGAAAACAAGCGCGAGAAAGGAGCCATCCATGAAGCCGATCACATTCAGCCGCGAGGAAACCAGGGCCATGGCGGGCGAGATTCAGGAGTATTTCCGCGAGGAACTGGATCAGGACATCGGATCTTTGCCGGCCGAGATGCTGATCGGCTTCTTCGCCGACAAGATGGGGGCTTATTTCTACAATCGCGGCCTTTACGATGCGCAAAACCTGATTCTCCAGCGCGTGGACAGTCTTTCCGACGAGGTGTTGACGCTGGAACAACCGACAAAGCACCTGCGCTAGGCATCATTTGCTGAGAAGACGCATTTGCCAGCACGGTTTACTTCTCGCCCGATATCCGGCATCGGCATGTTAGCGGCAATTTACAGGCTGTGACCTGCAGCCTGACAAACGGAGACAGACAATGTTAAACCTGACACCCGCCCTCTCGGCGGCCGGCATCTATGCGGCGCTCAACATGGCCATCCTGATCTGGATCGGCATCGAGACCGGACGGGTGCGCGTCAAACACAAGGTTTCGATCGGCGACGGCGGCGTGCCGCATCTGGTGCGGATCATGCGAGGCCATGCCAATGCGGTGGAGAACATGCCGATGTTCTTCGTGCTGCTGGTCATCGGAGTGCTTCTGGGCATGCCGCTGCTGGCTGTTCACCTGCTCGGCATCAGCTTCACCGTCGGGCGGGCGCTGCATGCCCGGCACTTCACCCAGGAAGACGCGCCGCGCTGGCAGCGCGGGGCCGGTTTCAGCCTGTCGTTCCTGGCGCAGGTTGTGCTTCTGGCCGGGCTGCTTGTCCACGGGGTGTGGGGACTGGTGGCCGGATAATACTGCCGCGGAAGGGCCCGACCAGACCAGGCATGATCGGGCTACCTCAATCAGTCCCCGTCAAGTGACGCTGATTCCCGCCGGTCCGCAGCCAACGCGGTCAAGTCCGCAACCTGAGAACTGGAAAAATGTGACGCCCTGTGCCAGCCTTGCAGTCCTTCCTCCTCATAGCCGGGCTGGCCGGGCATCTGTTGCGGATGAACAAACAGACAAGGGAGTGGCAGGATCTTGAGACCCGAGAGTCCATTTGTGCGTGGCGTCCAGGTATTTTTTCTGGGATGTTCTCTTTGGTTTTCGCCGCCCGGCGCCGAGCCGGCTCATGCCGAAGAATCCTCGCTGGCCCGCGAGATCGCCGAGCGGACCTATAGCGCGGAGGCCATGCTGGCGTTTTCGATCGCTTCCATGGAAGAGCTTCGGTTGAAAACCAGAGAAGCCCTTAGCGAGATGGTCGATATGAGTTCGGTCTCCGACCGGGATCTGGAAGTGTTCCTGCGTGTTCAAACGGAAATCAACGCGAAGGGCATGGCTGAAGGACTGCGCAAAGCCCTGACCAGCAGACTGGAGGAATTGCCGGAAAAAGATCTGGATATCTGGTTTTCCTGCATAAATGGGCTGAGCTGTGAAAGGGAGAAGATTTCGCCACAAACCAAGAGCTTTATTGGTCAGTTGTCCGCTTTCGGCAAGACCAAGGGCGAGGAGATTGGCCAGTCTGTCGGGGAGGCAACGACTGCAAAGGTTCTGGATAAACTCCTGAACATGGATGAAAGCGAATTCGATGATCGCGATGCGTTGATCCGCGCCATGAGCTTATGACGGCTGCCAGCAACCCGAAGGACCGGGAGAGTTTACCGATTCGACACGCGTCGCATTCAAACGGATTGCGCTGACGCGCGTCAATTCCTTGCTCCTTCATGTCGTAATCGCAAAAATGCCGCACAGGTTAGCGCGACATGCACTGCAGCCCCGCGGATCCCGATGGATGCGCGGCGCTGCAATATTTTGAAATTATGCATGCATTTTGCTGTGCAAATGAACTGGTTTGCACGCGCGATGCATCAGCGGTTTCCGCCCATGCAGGCCCCGGCGGCAACCTCGACGGCGCCGGCAAGGCGCATGGTGCACCTGTTGGGAAACATCTTGGCCGTGCCGCCAAGCTGGCCGCACACCTGTTCGATGATTTGAGGACAAGCTGCGGTGGGCGCGGCAGGCTGAGCCGGAGCCGCAGGCCGCGCCGGCTTTATCGGACGGGCCGGCCTTGCCGGGCGGACTTGTGTATTCGGGCGGGCCGGCGTTGTGGTCTGCGCCGGCCTTGTCGGGCGGGCCGGCGTCAGGTTCCGGTCCCGCCGGGGCTGGTTGTCGAGGCGGTTGCGGTCACGATTGCGGTCTCGGGGATCAACGCGGTCACGGTCCCTGTCATCCCGGCCTATGTCATCCCGGACTCTGCTGTCACGACCCCAGTCATCACGATCGCGGGCGTTGCGGTGGCGGTCGGCGCGGTTGGGACGGTAGTCGCCATAGCCGTCGGCGCGGCACTGACCGCTGTAAACAATCCGCCAGTCTGACTGCCGGGCCTGACAGGCGTTGGGGAAGGTACGTTCATGGCCGCGCCGTTCGGCGCACACCGGACTGTAATTCTGCGGGCACACCGGACCTGGGCGGTATTCGCTTCTGGCTTCCGTGACTTCGCAGCCACTCAATCCCAATGTTGCGGCGCCGAGAACGAAAGCCCCCAGAAGAGTTGAAAACGGTGCGGTCCGCACTGTGGTGCTAATGCGAGACATGGAGAACTCCCTGAGTTGGTTAAGATGAGAACATTCCCGGAAAGGCCGGTCAAGCGGCAGTTGCGCTGCGCAAGCGAAGCGGGTGCGCACCGGCCAGATCGTGGGCACGGAGTGCGACAGGTGGCTGATGAAGCTGCCTGGCAATGGCCTTCCCGGCAGCTTTCATGGTCGATATCGTCGACCCGGCAGGCTGACGGAACTGCCCCTATCTGCGTCTGAGCTTCATCAGTTCCGATCCATCGGCAGCCTTGAAGGTAACTGTCCGTCCCTGGCGAACGACAAACCGGCTGGTGGTGAGAGCGTGATTGATGCCACTTTCCGCCGCGCTTTGGCCCTGCCCCAAACAGTGCATCTTGGTGGCCATGACACCGCCCTCGGTCCGGACGCGGCCGTTGCGCAGCGAAATGCGCGCCGACATGGAGTTGCAGCCAACCGTGGCACGCACCGTTCCACCCTGAGCCACAGACAGTTGAGCCTGCCTCGCAATTCCGCCGCCGAGGCGGACCAGAAAGCCGTTGTCGGCCGAGACATGGGTAATGGCGTAACTGCCAAGAATATCCGTCAGGTCCGGACCGTAGCGCCGGCCACTGTTCTGGCCGCCGGACTGCCCCGGGGTCCTGCCCTGATTGCGCGCATCGACAAGCCTGAAGGTTTCCCAACCCGCTGCCCGGCGCGAAACTGCGGCCAGATGTGAACGCGAGCCAACACCGGCGCGGATGAATTTGCGGTTTTGCACCGACCGCAGGGCCACGTTGCGCCCGTTCAGATCAATGACTTCGAAGGTTTCCCAGCCACGGATATGCGGGCTGCCTGCGGCCAGAAAGGTTCCCTGCCCCACTCCGGCGCGGACATAACTGCCCGAACCGACATCGCGCAGTGCTATCTTGTTGCGCTCGAGCCGGACGAGTTCAAACCGGCTGGCGCGTTTCCCCTCTCGCGCAGCCGCAGCCAGCGTGCCGTTGACCGCCGTGACATAGAGGCCCGACTGGACCGATTGCAACAGGATTTCTTCCGCCTTGGCGACCGCCTGAGCGGTGAACAGCAGGGCAAGGGCACATAAGGTGCGCACGAGGTTTTTCATTGGCCTGGTTCCTGTATTGACCGTTGGGACAGGCGATGTCTTTGACACACTGCTTTTGAACCGGTGTTGAACAGCGAATTCATGCAGCGTTCATCGAGACGGCCCTGCTTTCTCGATCCGGTTTCCGACTGTTGGCCAAGTTCGCAAGCATTTCAAATGTGCGCCGCGGCTGCGCCACGCCTGATGACTTCATCGCCAGAGCGCAGAAAATGGTCGCTACCCCACCCGCTCGACAAACCCGTCGAGCACCCGTTTCTGCCCGGCCTTGTCGAAATCGATGGTCAGCTTGTTGCCGTCGATGGAGGCGATGTTGCCGTTGCCGAATTTCAGATGGAAGACGCGGTCGCCGACGGAATAGGCCGAGGAGGTACCGGTGGATTTGGCCACCAGCTCACCCTCGATGGTCGAGCCGCGCGGGCCGCTTTCGCCGTAAGCAATGCGTTCAACCGAAGGTCCCGAACGCGTCCCCCAATTGTCGCGCGCCGCATCGGTCTTGTTGGCTTGCGCCCGTTTCCAGCCCGGCGTGTTGTAATTGCCTGCGAAAGGTTCGGCGCGATCGAAGCGCGAGGCGCCGTAAGGGCCGCCTGACTGACCGCCCTGCCCGCCAAAACGGCCCGAACGGCCATAACCGCCATAGCCGGTGTCCATTTCAGCGACTTCGACATGGGCTTCGGGCAACTCATCGAGGAACCGCGACGGCAGCGTGGATTGCCACAGCCCGTGAATGCGGCGGTTGGAGACAAACCATATGTGGCAATAGAGCTTTGCGCGGGTCAGGCCGACATAGGCCAGACGGCGCTCTTCCTCCAGCCCCGAACGGCCGCCCTCGTCGAGCGCGCGCTGGTGCGGGAACAGCCCCTCTTCCCAGCCGGGCAGGAACACGGTCTCGAATTCCAGCCCCTTGGCCGAGTGCAGCGTCATGATCGAGACGGCGTCGAGGTCGGGGTTGTTGTCCTTGTCCATCACCAGTGCGACGTGCTCGAGAAAGGCGCGCATGGATTCAAAGCTGGAGATGGTTTCGACCAGTTCCTTGAGGTTTTCCAGCCGCGTCGGGGCATCCGCCGACCGGTCGTTCTGCCACATCTCGGTGTAGCCGGATTCCTCCAGGATTGTCTCGGCCAGTTCGTGGCCGGGTTTGGTTTCCAGCATGGCCTGCCACCGGGTGAACATCTCGACCACATCGGTCAGGGACTTGCGCGGCCGGGCCTTGAGCTCGTCGGTAAGCACCAGATCGCGCGCGGCGGCCAGCATGGGAATACCGCGGGCGCGGGCGACATCGTGGATCTGGCGCACCGCCGCCTCGCCCAGACCCCGCTTGGGGACATTGACGATGCGCTCAAAGGCGAGATCGTCGGCGGGCTGGCTGACGACGCGGAAGAACGCCATGGCGTCGCGGATTTCCTGGCGTTCATAAAACCGCGGGCCGCCGATCACCCGGTAATTCAGCCCCAGCGTGACGAAGCGTTCCTCGAACTCGCGCATCTGGAACGAGGCGCGGACCAGGATAGCCATGTTGTTGAGTTCGCGGCCCTTGTTCTGCGCCTGCTCGATCTCCTCGCCGATGGCGCGGGCCTCTTCTTCCGAATCCCAGGCGGCGTGAACCTGCACGCGCTCATGCTCGGGGTCGGACTGCTCGGTGAACAGGGTCTTGCCGAGCCGGCCTTCATTGTGGGCAATCAGGTGACCTGCGGCGCCCAGAATATGTTCGGTGGAGCGGTAATTGCGCTCGAGCCGGATCACCTTGGCGCCGGGAAAATCCTTGTCGAACCGCAGGATGTTTTCCACTTCCGCGCCGCGCCAGCCATAGATCGACTGGTCATCATCGCCGACGCAGCAGATGTTGGGGCGCTCGGGGGCGGTGCGCTGCGCCAGCAGTCTGAGCCACATATATTGCGCGGTGTTGGTGTCCTGATATTCGTCAACCAGAATGAAGCGGAATTTCTGCTGATATTCCTTCAGCACATCGGGATGGGCGCGAAACAGCCGGATCGGCAGGCACAAAAGATCGCCGAAATCGACCGCGTTCAATGTCTGCAGCCGCGCCTGATAGGCGGTGTAGAGGGGCCTGCCCTTGCCACCCGCGAATCCACGGCTGTCGCCTTCGGGGATTTCTGACGGGCCGAGGCCCTTGTTCTTCCAGCCGTCGATCATCTGGGCGAACTGACGCGCCGGCCAGCGCTTGTCGTCAATGCCTTCGGCCTGGATCAGCTGCTTGCACAGCCGGACCACGTCATCGGTATCCAGAATGGTGAAATCGGAGCGCAGACCCGCCAGTTCGGCATGGCGGCGCAAAAGCTTGACACCGATGGAATGGAAGGTGCCGAGCCAGGGCATGCCCTCGACCGCGCCGCCGACCAGAACGCCGACGCGCTCCTTCATCTCGCGCGCTGCCTTGTTGGTGAAGGTCACCGACAGGATCTGCGAGGGATAGGCCAGTCCCAGATTGAGGATGTGGGCAATGCGGGTGGTCAGAACCCTTGTCTTGCCGGTGCCCGCGCCGGCCAGCACCAGCACCGGACCTTCGATGGATTCCACCGCGTCGGCCTGCTCCGGATTGAGTCCGGAAAGGTAGTTGGGCCTGGGTTGTGCGGCGGTGCGCGCCTGCTGGCTGGCTGCCAGCGCGCGCGCGGCAATCGAGCCGCCGGCACTGGCGGCAGGCGGGGTTCTGGGCGCCGGGTCGTCGTCGCCGAAAAACGGAATGTCATCATCTGCTGGGTTCATACCCGTGAATGTAGTGATTCGGAGCCGAAAGGCCAGCGTTCGCGGCTTATTCCGGTGGACGGATGCCGCAAAACCGGGGTTCATGAAGGCAAAGGCGCGCTTTCCCGATCAAGCGGCTTTGGCTAGACTGCATGTTTCCAGCACAGGGACGCCGCATGGATCACAAAGAGTTTCTCGCAAGCCTGACTGCCGAGCAATGCCGCGAGCTGACCGAGACATCGGACCGGCGCGGGCTCGCCCAGCTGGCGCTGCATTTCGGCACTGTTGTGGTTCTGGGCGAGTTGATCGCCGCGCGGGTGCCGTTCTGGCCGGCGCTGATGCTGCCGCAGGGCATAGCGCTGGTGTTCTTGTTCACGCTGCTGCATGAGGCCAGTCACCAGACCCCGTTCCGGTCTCGTTGGCTCAATGTGGCCGCCGCCCATATCAGCGGATTTCTGATCCTGCTGCCGCCGCGCTGGTTCCGCTATTTCCATTTCGCCCATCACCGGTTCACGCAGATGCCGGGCAAGGACCCCGAACTGGCCGCGCCGAAGCCTGAAACCTGGGGCCAGTACCTCCTGCACATTTCCGGCATTCCGGTGTGGATCAGCCATGTGAGCACCCTTGTGCGCAATGCGGCGGGGCGCTGCGAGGATGGCTTCGTGCCGACGGGGAAGCGAGATGTTGTGCGCAACGAGGCGCGGATCATGCTGGCTGCCTATCTCACGCTGCTGCTGGCAAGCCTCGCGTTCAGATCTTCCGCGCTGCTGTTTGTCTGGCTGATCCCGATGCTTGTCGGCCAACCGTTCCTGCGGCTTTACCTGCTGGCCGAACATGGCCGCTGCGCCTATGTCGCCAACATGCTGGAAAACTCCCGCACCACCTTGACCAACGCGCTGGTGCGACGGCTGGCGTGGAACATGCCCTATCACGCCGAGCATCATTCCTACCCGGCGGTGCCGTTTCACAAGCTGCCGGAGTTGCACCGGCTTGCAGCCGCGCATCTCGGCGTGACCGAGACCGGCTATGGACGCTTCCACGCGCGATATGCGCCGGAGTTTCGCGAGGTGGGCGAAGCGGCGGAGTGACGCGTCAGGAAGCGGCAGCTTTACTGGTCCCGGCGCGAGGCCGGGATGAGAGGAAGATGCGTTGCATTCGCCTCGACACCGGGCGCCTCAAGCCTTGGCGCCGCAGCACTTCTTGAATTTCCTGCCCGAGCCGCAGGGACATGGATCGTTGCGACCAATGCCGGCAGCGCGCGGCGGCAGGACGTCCGCCAGCATGTCCCAATAGACCCAACGACCCTCGACGCGCCGGAACTGCGAGTTTTCGGCAAGGGCGGCGGCCTCGCCATTGTGGCGGTAGCGGGCGATAAAACGGACCGTGCCCTCGCTGTCGCTTTCCCTGCCCTTGCGCGTGGCGATGATTTCAAGTCCGAGCCAGTGTGTGCCCAGTTGCAGGGCTTCCGCTTGCTTGCGGTCAAAGGCAAGCGCTGCCGGCCCCGCGCAAGTGGCCGCAATGTAATCGAGATGCCCCAGCGCATAGGCTGCATAGCGCGAGCGCATCAACCTTTCAGCCGTCGGCGCCGGTTCCCCCGCATGATAGCGGCCGCAGCAGGCAGCAAGATCAAGGCCGGAACCGCAAGGGCATGGAAGATCGTTCAAAGTGGCTTTCCTGACAGTGTCATCAAGACAATCATGGGCGATCCTGACCGCTCCCGGCTGACACTGTCCGGTTCCGGATCAAGGCCGCCATTTCGCTTGCCGCCAATCTCGCGCAGCTACATTTGGCGCACATTGATCTTGCCGGTTCCGGCTGACACCAGAGCTTCGGGCATGCGGGAGCGGCGGTATTGCAACGCCACGACCTTGTAGCCGCCAGACTTGAGCTGCGACAGCAGCATGGGAAGCATCGCGGCCGTTCGCCCATGAATATCATGCATCAGGATGATGCCTTTGCGCCTGGCGCGGACCTGCGCCATGGTGCGCTCGGCGATGGTGGCCGGGCTTGACGTAAAATAGTCCTTGGAGTCGATATCGACATCGAGAATGACAAGGCCGCGATCGGCGACAGCACGTCGCAGCGCGCCCGAATCGGCCAGATAGGGGAACCGGAAGAAGCCGACCCTGCTGCCTGTCGCCCGGGCGACCGCCGCATTTCCGGTGTCAATGTCACCGAGCGCGCGGGAATGGCTCAACCCGGCCAGATTGGCGTGGTTGTAGGTATGCCCGCCCACCGAATGCCCCTCGTTGACGACCCGCGCCGCCATTGCCGGATAGCTGCCCGCCATCTGGCCGACCATCAGGAACGTGGCCTTGACGCCATACTGTCCGAGCACGGCCAGAATCCGGTTTGTCTTGGCGGGGATCGGACCGTCGTCAAAGGTCAGGATGACTTCCTTGTCGCGCAGCCTGATCTCGGAGACCGAGGCCACCTTCAGGGTTCGACCGGCCAAAGCCCCGAACCGCTTGCCGCCAGGCGCCGTACCGAACCCGGAAAACGGCTGTTTGCCATCCTCGTCGGACCGGTCGCGGCCAAGAAGCGATTGCTTGTCGGCAACCGGCACGTAGGCGGTTTTCGTGGCTTCCAGACTGGAAGGCGGTTTTGAGGCACACCCGGCCGCGGCAAGACATGACAGGATACAGATGACGGCAAGACGCGAAACCATGGCTCGATCAACTCATAACAATGACGTTGCCAAACTTTCGCTGATTATGGTTAACCGAGCGTTGACGGAGTTCGATTGCACACGTTTGAAGAGATATGGGACACGGGACAGAGCACGACTTGACATATTCGCCGCCCGCGTGATGTGGCGGCCATCGGGTGGCGAGACCAAGGCTGGAGCCGCAGCGGCATGAGCACATGATCGGGGCCCTCGCGACAGCAAGCCTGCCGCGGGGCGCATTCAAACGAAGTCAGGTGACGCGCATCAGCCGTTTTGTTTCTGCATGTCTTTATCGCAAAACCGCTGCACACTTTTGCGCGAGACGCATCAAGGCCGGCATGGCCGGAGGCGAGACAATGGCGGACCACACCATGCCAGGGTCAACACGTCAGGAAGCGGCTCAGGCTGCGGCGACTTTTGTGTCGTCCCCATATGCGTCGAGCAGTTGACCGGTGTGTTGCCACAAGGCGGAGTTCAAGCTCAGGATCTCGGTCATGCCGGTGCTCAGCGTCTGCTGAAATGTCTCAAGGTCGGTTATGAGGTCGTTCAGGACGGAGTTCGCCAACCGTCCGGCCTCCACCTTGCCCATGATGCGAATGGCGGCCAGGCCCAGGGTCAGGCGCTTGATTTCGGCGGCTCCCCTGGCAAATTCCTCGAGCTCACGCTGAATGTTCACAAGATTTTCCACAGCCCTGGCGGCGTAGAGCCCGCGCTGCCTGTCGAGATGCGCCATCTCGCAAGCATGATCGATCTCCGAGGTTTTGGCCTCGCCGGCAAACACCTCGGCGATTTCTTGCTGGATGATGGATGTCGACAGCAGGAACGCGCCTTCGCATATGGTGTCGGACACCTTTTTCGCAGCCTCGAAAAAACCGTCAAGACCCAGCCTTATTTCTTCAGCAAGCAGGCTGTAATTGTTCGATATCGTGCCGATTGCAGCACCGGTGTTGCCGAGTTGTCCCGCCTGGATGATCAGGTTGAGCGGCACGAAACGGAAACTGTGATAGGTCTCAGTCACACGGGTAGCGGTTTCAAGCAATTTGCCGGACTCGAGCAAGAGTTCGTGAAAAAACCTGACCGTGGACAGGGTCTCGACCGAGAGCATCCGGTCACGGGCCAGAATTTCTGAAATCAGGCCCTGCGTCATGAAGCTCTGATAATTCCTGAATCCCAGCCTGTTGAGGCTGGCGAGCAATATTTCCGCGCTCTTGGCTGGGGTCAGATCCCCGTCGCTTTCGGCCTGCAGCAGGGCTTGGTACTGTTCCTGAGCCCCTTCAAACACTGCGCTGGAAGGTTTGAGCCGGACCGATAGGTAACCGTTTTCGATCGGCGTGACGATCGCGTAGACCCAGTAATACTGCCCGTTCTTGGAACTGTTCTTGACATAGGCTCCGATCGGCAAGCCTTTGCGGATCTGATCCCAGAGCAGCCAGAACACACCCCTGGGCATGTCCTTATGGCGGATGGTGTTGTGCGGCTTGCCGAGAAGTTCGTCCCACGAATATTGACTGACACGCTGGAACACGGTGTTGCCGGACTTTATTTTTCCGCGACTGTCGGTGCGCGAAAAGAACAATTCATCAAATCCGAATTTCACTTCCTCCTCGTTCGCCTGGCACGGGAGTATTGAATTCCTGGCAATCATCTCAGTACCTAAATTGATCATCGCGGAGTTGAACCGCAAGAAGGGTTAATCTCAGACCAGCCTGTAAAACAGGCAAATATTCGCACTCAATGATGAATACTTTATTATCTATTTGCCGATACCGAGATTATTTGGCTACCTTTTGAGCATCAGGACCGATCAAGCCTCTATTGGCGCAAAACCCGGTCCCGGCTGAACCAGGCAATTGCTTCGCGCGGCCCGGGTTTGATTGCCAGGCCCGGCCTCACAGCCACCCCTTCTTCTTGAACCACAGATACGGACCCACCGCCGAGATCGCCATGACCGCCAGGGCCACCGGGTAGGCCCAGGGCAGCCTCAGTTCTGGCATGTCGTTGAAATTCATGCCGTAGACGGTGCCGATGAAAGTGGGCGGCAGGAACACCACGGCTGCGACCGAGACCACCTTCATCACCTGGTTTTGCTGTACCGAGATCAGCCCCAGCGAGGCATCGAGCAGGAAGATGATGTTTTCGGAGATGAAATCGGCGTGTTCGGACAGCGACTGGATATCGCTCGCCAGCGACCGGCAGCGCTGACGGATCGCCTTGTCGCCTGAAATTTCCGGAAGGATCTGCAAGAACCCCGCCACCCGCGACAGCGACATCAGGCTTTCCCGGACCTTGGCGATGGTGCGTTGGTGGCCGGCGATCTCGCCGAGCATGGCTTCCAGATCTCGGGTTGCGGTATCGGGATTGTCATCCTCGCCGGACGAGAAGATCCGGTTCGACAACCGGTCGATATGGCGCGAACGACCCTCCAGCACCTCGGCGCTGCGGTCGACCATCGCCTCGATCAGCCGGGTCAGCACATCATGGCCGCCAAGGCCTTCAAGTTCGCGGTGGGCATTGGCGGCAAAAATCGTGAATGCCTTGGGTTCGGCGTAGCGAATGGTGACCAGCCGCTTGCCCGAAAGCACGAAGCCGATATCGGCGATCTCGGCAAAATCACTGTCGGCCTTCCACACCACGCTTGCGGTAAGATAGGCCGCACCGTTTTCGATGTAGAGCCTGCTCGAGGGTTCGATATCGCGCAGTTCATCCCGGCTCGGCACCTCGACGCCGATGAGTGCCTCGACCCGCGCCTCTTCCTCCGGCGCCGGGTTCAGCAGGTCGATCCAGCAGCTTGCCTCCGGCAGCGGATCAGCGGCGTTTTGCGGGGTGTCGAGACAGACGCCATCGCCGTCATAAAGCCTGATCATGGCGGTTAGCTGCCCTGCCGGGCGGCGTCGAACACATCATCGACCGGCACCTGCAGCGCTGTGGCCAACTGGTTGGTCTTGCCCGCCAGGCCGATGATCGCCAGCAGTTCGCCATATTGCTCTCCGGTCATGCCCTTGGCGCGCGCGGCGGCGGTGTGGGAATGGACGCAATAGGTGCAATTGTTGGCAACCGAGACCGCAATATAGATCATCTCCTTGGTCAGGGGATCGATCAAGGACGGCTTGCCGACCACCTCCTTGACTTCGTTCCAGGTGCGCTCGAGCAGAGCCGGATCAAACGCAAGCCAGCGCCACATGTTGTTGATGAAGTCGGTCTTGCGGGTCAGGCGGATATCGTCGAACACCGCCTTGACGCGGGCGTCGGATTCCAGATCCGGGGAAGGCAATTGCGTGGTCACGTCATGATCTCCATGAAACCGGGTTGTATGATTGCGGAGCGATGCGCCGCGCGCATGTCGCTGGTGACGCAGACTAGCATTTCGCTCGGGGCTTGGCGACGCGGATAGCCATGTCGGTTCAACGATAACAGGCTCCGGCCTTTCCGTAGTGTAAAACCAGCCTAAGTGAGTATGATCGCGCAGCGTTCCTGTTACCTTGGGAGACCCAGCATGGCAGACAAACCCTCCACTTCTCCGGCGATCACCCAGGCCATGATCAAGGCCTATGACGACTACACCCACCTGACGCTCGACCGGCGCGGTTTCATGGACCGGCTCACCCGGCTGGCAGGGTCCGGCGCAGCCGCCGCCGCGATTGCGCCGCTGCTTGCCGCCAACAGCGCCCGGGCGGCGATGGTGCCTGCCGATGACGCACGTCTTGTGGCTTCGCAGGTCAGCTTCCCCGGCGCCGACTGGGACATGACCGGGTATCTGGCCATGCCGGCGGAGAACTCCGGTCCTCTTCCGGCGGTGCTGGTGATCCACGAAAACCGCGGCCTCAACGAGCATATCCGCGACGTGGCCCGCCGGCTGGCGCTGGAAGGGTTCGCGGCGCTTGCTGTCGATTTTCTCTCGCCGCTCGGCGGCACGCCAGACGATGAGGACAAGGCGCGCGAGATGATCGGTCAGCTCGAAGCCGCAGAGACGACGGCCAATGCAGCTGCGGCGCGGGCCTGGCTTGCCGGACATGACAGGACCAGCGGCAAGTTCGGCGCAGTCGGTTTCTGCTGGGGTGGCGGGCTGGTCAACCAGCTTGCGGTCAATGATCCGGAGCTTGGCGCGGGCGTTGCCTATTACGGGCGTCAGGCCGCAGCCGGAGACGTGGCGTCGATCAGGGCACCGCTGATGCTGCATTATGCCGGTCTCGACGAGCGCATCAATTCAGGCATCGATGCCTATCGCGCGGCGCTGGAAGCGGGCGGCAAGAGCTTCGAGATCCATGTGTACGACGGCGTCAACCACGCCTTCAACAACGACACCTCGGCGGCGCGCTACGACAAGGCGGCGGCGGAGCTGGCGTGGTCGCGAACAATCGGGTTTTTCAAGGACAAACTTGGCTGACATCGGGCGGGCTTTGTCATAATCTGGAGACGAACTGCCGTCATCTGTTGACCTGCAGCAGCAGGGCTGATTGAGCCTTGCAAAATGTGTGCGCGTCGCTTGCAAAGCCCAAACCGCCCGTTTACGCTTACGTTAACGTCATACAACTGAAGGATTCCCCATGAACGATCTGATCAAACGCATTACCGACAGCGTCGGCATTGATGCGGACACTGCCGAGAAGGCTGTTGGCGCCATTCTGGCCTTCCTGCAGTCGGAAGGTCCCGCCGACAAGGTCAAGGAAATGCTCGCTGCCGTGCCCGGCGCGGACGCCCTGATCGCACAGGCGCCGAGCGGCGGCATGCTGTCGATGGGTGGCGTCATGGGCCTCGGCCAGAAGCTGATGGGCATGGGCCTGGGCATGGGCGAAATCTCCGGCGTCGCCAAGCAGACGATCGGTTATGCCCGTGAGAACGGCGCGGGCGATTCCGTCGACGAAATCGTCGCCGCGATCCCGGGGCTTTCGCAGTTCGTCTGATTGCGACGCACCACGATGCCATGATTGAATCCGGCGGTCCCCACCGCCGGGTTTTTTGTTTGCTGAAACCTGATGGTTGACGCAGGTCACTGCAGATCACCACCCTGCCGCGCCGGTCATTTGCGGTCCGGGACCGGAATGGAAAACGGCGAAACCTGTCGGTTCGGCTATGGCGATTTCATGTCGCGCTCAGGCTGCGACGGCGCCGTTTACCCCTGCCCCGGCAGCGGGCTTGCGGCGCTCGACAGCTTCGCAGCCGGCCTCGCCGCTGTCGCAGGCAAGCCAGGCCTGGCTGCGGCCATTGTCCTTGGCCCGGTAAAGCGCTTCGTCGGCGCTGCGGATGATGTCTTTGGACGTGAGTGCGTCGTCCGGCCACCAGGCGACGCCGATGCTGGCGCCAATGCGGGCGACGCCGCCTTCGAAATCGATGTCTTCGCAAATGCTGGCAATCATCCTGTCGCAGCGCGCCAGCACGTTGGCGTGGTCAAGCTTGTCCCAGAGCAGGATGATGAATTCGTCGCCCCCGACACGCGCGGCCATGCCGTCGTCACCGACGGCATCCGCAATGCGCCGGGCGGCGGTTTTGATCACCAGATCACCGACCTGATGGCCATAAGTGTCATTGACCGCCTTGAACTTGTCGAGGTCAAGGCAAAGGATGGCGCAGCGGCCCTGTTGGCGTTTGGCGATAATGCCATCAAGCGCTTCATCGAACTGCAACCGGTTAGGCAATCCGGTCAGGGCGTCGTGCATGGCGCGGTGATGATTGCGCGCTTCGCTGTGCTGCAGCGCCCGGAGCACGCGGCCATAGCGCATAGAGACCAGAAACAGCGCCAGCGCCACCAGAACCAGGGACGCGGCAAGCGGGCCGATGGCGCGGGTCCAGATGATGGCGGATGGTTGTTCCACCCTCCAGCTTGCGGCCAGAGGCTGCTGGCCTGAGACCTGGTTGACCAGCATCGAACCGCGGCCTTTCTCAGCGGCGACAACCGGACCGATGCGAAGATCCTCAAGGCCGAGATTGCGGCCGATTTCGCCCAGATACTGCGCGGTCAACGGCTTGAACGTCAGCAACACCAGCGGCACCCCGTCCGCGAGCACGGCGACATCATCGGGAATGATGGCCTGCGCGACAACCACGCCGAAGCTTCCGTCGACAAGGCGAACATCGGCTGCATAGAGCGGCATTGCGGGATATGCCGGCTTGCCTGCCAAGCGGAAGCCATCGCCGTCGGGCTTGCGGCGGGCGAAATAGGCAGTCCGGGTCGCCTCGATCAGGTCGCTACTGCGCGCCACATAGACAGCGCCGTTGGCGGGCGTCATCACCTCATCCTTGAAAACCGTCAGCAGCGGCGTGTTGTCGGGCCGGACCACGACAGATGATTCGATTGCGAAATCCTCCCACATCCAGTCGGCGATTTCATCGTTGACGAAGTCCTCGTCAACTGTGCCGCCCAGGGAGATAACCGTCTTGTCCCAATGGGAAATCTGCTCCTGGTCGCGCACCAGGATCTCGATCTGGCGGTCGATCTCGGCCTGCATCAGATGGTGTTCGACCTCGAGACGCACGTCATCGGCAACACCGCCGGCGAAAGACAGAAGCTTCAGATTGGCGGCGGCGAACACCATGATGACGGCGGCGCAGAGGGCGTAAACACCTAGGGCGATGTTGCTTGCCGGACCAGTGCCGGATCGATTTTTCATGGCGTGCGTTCCCGTTTCGTCAGGCATTGTATGCATGAACGCTGAAAATTCGGCTAAATGGCGTGGTTTTCAGGATCTTAACACCCGGGACGTCCGCTGACCGAGGATTGCAGCCGGGCGTCAGATGGCGCAAGTTTGCCTTGCATGATTCCGGCCTGCCTGAGGCGGAACCCAACAGCGAGGCGTCAATGCGAAAACCTGTTCATCGCTTGCCGCTTGGACGCAGGAGCTTTCTGCGCCTGACGGCGGCTTCCGCGCTTGCGGCTCCCCTGACCGGGCCGGCGCGCGCTGCGGACGCGGATGTCGATGTCATTGTCATCGGCGCGGGCATGGCCGGGCTGACGGCCGCGCGCAGCTTGAGCGATCTGGGTTATGAGGTGCTGGTGCTCGAAGCAGCAGAACGCATCGGCGGCAGACTGTCCACGGACCAGTCGCTGGGCGCGCCGTTCGAGCTGGGCGCGGGCTGGATTCACGGACCTGACGGCAATCCGGTGAGCGCGCTGGTGTCGGCTGCCGGCGGCGAGACCTTTGTCACCGAGGACGACAGCCTGCTGGTGATATCGGGCGACGGCGTGCGCCAGAAGGATGGCCTGATCGAGAGCAGGGAGGCTGATCTCAAGGCGTTGTATGAGCGCATTGACGAGACGTTGGATGCCGACCAGCCGCTGAAATCGGCGATCCAGCGGCTGGCGCCGGAGGCGCTGGACGATCCGGTGATGACCTGGATGATGTCGGCCTATACCGAATTCGATGCCGGCGGGCCGCTGGACCAATTATCGGCCTATTATTTTGACGAGGACCAGGCCTTTCCCGGCGCCGATGTGATTGTCAGCAATGGCTATGACCGGATCCTGCCGCCGCTGGCCGCAGACCTCGACATCAGGCTCGGCCATCCGGTGACCGAGATTTCCTATGAGCGGGGCGACGGCGCCACGGTGACGGCAAACGGCCGCGAGTTCGAGGCGGATTTCGTCATCTGCACTGCTCCGCTCGGCGTGTTGCAGGCCGGCGACATCGACTTCGATCCGCCGCTGCCGAAAGCCTATCGCAACGCCATTGGCCGCATCGGCATGGGCAATGTCACCAAGCTGGCGCTGAAGTTCGAGCAGCCGTTCTGGCCGGTCGGGACCCAGTATTTCGGTCTGACCGGCACAGAAATCGGGCGATGGGCCTCGATCCTGAACTACCGCACCTTCTCCGATCAGAACATCCTGGTGGGGTTCTGCGTCGGCGCCTATGCGCCGCGGGCCGAAGCCATGAGCGACGCGGACATGGTCGGCGACGCCATGCAGGCGCTGCGTTCGATGTTCGGTGCGAGCGCGCCGGATCCGGTGGCGGCACTGGCCACGCGCTGGTCGCAAAACCGGTGGAGCCGCGGCGCCTATTCCTTCGCCAGGACCGGCTCGACACCGGCGGATTTCGAGCTTCTGGCCGAACCGGTGGCCGGCACGCTGCTGCTGGCGGGAGAACACACGCTGTTTGACAGCCACGCCACCGTGCACGGGGCGCATCTGAGCGGGCTTGCCGCCGCGCGGCGGATCGACGAGGATCTTGCCTGACAAAGCACCTTGCCTGACAGTGCACCCTGGCTGACAAAGCAGCGGGGCGGCCCGCCCCCAGGCCAGCCCCGCGCTCCTCCCCCGTCCTTGCCTAGGAGAGGGATCCCTAAGCCGGACGGATGGCCTTGTTGAGTTTGCCGGCGACAAACCATGACACCGGAATTGCCACCAGCGCGCCGGCAAGCGCTGCAAGCGAAATCGAGGCGGCGTCCATCCGGTCAACACTCAGCGCAGCCACGATGAAGCTGCCGGCCAGCATTGCGCCAACCATGATGTAGATAACCGCCACGAGCTTGAGCATGATCGCCTCCTGAATTCAGGCGCCGCACCGCGCCGGCGCAGCGCCTTGAAGCACAATCTAGCCCTGCCGCAGCGGCGGGATTTTGATCTGGCTCAAGCGAAATGCAGATTCTTCGCCGCCAATAACTTTTTACTGGACTCAGTTCCCCCTGTGCCGAAATGAAACAGATGCGGCTGGCATGGTTTGTGCACCGTGATGCGCATGAGCACCAACCATCCCGATTTGAACCGCCGCCGCCTGCTTGCCGGGCTTGCCGGGGCTGGCGCGGCCACGCTGCTGGCGTCACCGGCGAGAGCGGGCGAGCTGTTCGCACAGGTCGATCTGCGCGGCGGCCACGATGCCGATCTCAAGGGCCTGCTGCCCGATGCCGTCGATGACCAGAGCCGGCTGTTCCAGCGCGCCATTGACGACGCGGCGGCGGCGGGCCGCATTCTCAGGCTGCCGCCGGGCAGCTACGTGATGTCCAATATCGATCTGCCCGAGGGCGCGCGGATTTCAGGCGTTGCCGGCGCGACACGGCTGATCTATGGCGGGCGCGGCCATTTCATGCTGGCCGAGGGGGCGCGGCGGGTGGAGCTTTCGGGGCTGGTGCTCGACGGCGCCAACCAGCGGCTGGGCGGGCATGTCTCGGGGTTATTGCATCTCAGCGGCGTCGCCGAAGCGGTGATCGAGGATGTCAGCATCGCCGGCGCCGACGGGCACGGCATCACGCTGGAAGCCTGCGGCGGGCGGATCAACCGGTGCGAGATCTTTGGCGCAAGGCTGGCGGGGATCTATGCGGTGGAGAGCAAATCGCTGTCGATCACCCGCAATCTGGTGCGCGACTGCGCCAATGGCGGCATTCTGGTGCATCGCTGGTCGATCGGCGAGGACGCGACGCTGATCGACGGCAACCGGGTGATGCGGATTGCGGCGCGCGCCGGCGGCACCGGGCAGAACGGCAACGGCATCAACATCTTTCGCGCCGGCAATGTGATGGTGACGGGCAACCATGTGTCGGATTGCGCGTTTTCGGCGATCCGGGCCAATTCGGCCAGCAACATCCAGATCGTGTCCAACCAGGCGCTGCGCTCGGGCGAGACCGCGATCTATGCCGAATTCGCCTTCGAGGGCGCGGTGATCGCCTCCAATCTGGTCGACGGCGGCACGGTGGGGATTTCGGTGGCCAATTTCAACGAGGGCGGACGGCTGGCAGCGGTGACCGGCAACATCATCCGCAACCTGACGACGCAAGGCCCCTACCCGCCCGAATATGCCGGTTTCGGCATCGGCATGGCGATCGAGGCGGATGCGGCGGTGAGCGGCAATGTCATCGAGGGCGCGCCGAAATGGGCGGTGCTGATGGGCTGGGGTCCGTTTTTGCGGGCGGTCAATTTTTCCGGCAACACCATCCGCAATTCAGGCGCCGGCGTCGCCGTCTCGGTGGTCGAGGGCGCGGGTGCTGCGCTGATTTCGGGCAATTTGTTCGATGCGACCCCCGGCGGCGCGGTCCTCGGCTGCCGCTGGAACGAGGTGGTAACCAGGGATCTGGCCAGGGTCGGCGCCGGCCGGTTCAGCCATCTGACACTGGAACGCAATGTGGTGAGCTGAAGCGAGAGAATTGACGCGCCGGCTGGGGCATGCACCGACAGCCCCGCGCGTTAAAAACGCCGGAGGTTTGAGAGAGAGACCCGGGTCCGGAGGGCCGCGCGCAGGCTGCACCTTCGAAATTTTTGTAGTTTGGGTGGCGCATTCCGCGCGCGGGCCCGAACTTCGCCGGATGATGTCCGCATCCGACAGGCAGTGGCCGCTTCACTTCTTCCGCTTGAGGGTGCTTGACCCGACGCGGGACTATCCGGGTTGCCCCGAACCGCGCGGCCTGGACAGGGGCGCGGCGGACGTGTTTCGCGTGGTTTCCGGCACGAAGCACCTGCCCCGATACGCGGGGCAGACCTCCGCCACAGGCCCGTTTCAGCGCCG
>NZ_JBDWHW010000155.1:0-7050 GCF_039975035.1 Hoeflea sp.
AAGTGTCCGGATGAGGCTGTTCAAGACGCCGCGACGGGACTTCTGATTGGCCTTCTGGACGGGAAGCACGCCGTTCCACGCAATCTGAACGCTGTTGGCGGAATTGAATACATAAAGCATGGCGATGTCCCTTCGGTTGGCGTTGATTTCAATCTGAATTCTTACTCGTAATCTGGCCCTGCTCTATGCTGATTGCAGATGCGCAGATGCATCAAAGCCGCCACAGTGTGTCGCAATTCAGATGTCGCAGAAAGAAACTTCATTTCGGCTGAAGACAGGGTTAGCGGATGGTTAAGGCCGGAGCTTTCTCACCCCTTTTGATCTGGCCCCTGCGGTGGTATCGACGAGGCCATGACAAAGGCGTTGATGTTTCAGGGAACGGGTTCGGATGTCGGCAAAACCGTGCTGGTGGCGGGTTTTTGCCGGCTGGCGGCAAACCATGGCCTGAAGGTGATGCCGTTCAAGCCGCAAAACATGTCCAACAATGCTGCCGTGGCAAATGATGGCGGCGAAATCGGACGGGCGCAATGGTTGCAGGCGCTGGCCTGCCGGGTGCCGGCAAGCGTGCACATGAACCCGGTGCTGCTCAAACCACAGTCAGAAACCGGATCGCAGGTGGTGGTTCAAGGAAAGGTCGTCGGCCATGCACGCGGCCGCGACTACCAGAAGCTCAAGCCGGAGCTGATGGCGGCAGTGATGGACAGTTTTGCCCGCGTCGCGGACGGCGCCGACCTGGTGCTGGTTGAAGGCGCGGGCTCGCCGGCGGAAATCAACCTCAGATCAGGCGACATTGCCAATATGGGATTTGCGACAGCGGCGGGCGTGCCGGTGGTGCTCGTCGGTGATATCGACCGGGGCGGGGTGATCGCCTCGGTGGTCGGCACCCACACCATCCTGCCCGGCGATGACCGGGCGATGATCGCGGGCTACCTGATCAACAAGTTTCGTGGCGATGTCAGCCTGTTTGATGACGGTATCTCGGCGATTGCCGGCTTTACCGGATGGCCATGCGTGGGTGTGATTCCCTGGCTGAAATCGGCGGCACGGCTGCCGGCGGAAGATTCCGTGGCGCTGGAACGGCTGACGCGGGGAACGGCGCGGGCGCTCAAGGTCGCGGTTCCTGTGTTGTCGCGGATTGCCAATTTTGATGATTTCGATCCCTTCAAGAGCGAACCCGAGGTCGAACTGGTGTTCGTGCGGCCCGGGGAGCGGTTGCCGGTTGATGCCGGTCTGGTGATCCTGCCGGGATCGAAGTCCACCATCGCCGATCTCGCGGACTTTCGTCGCCAGGGCTGGGAGCAGGACTTGCAGGCTCATCGCCGCCGCGGTGGCCGCATCATCGGCATTTGCGGCGGTTACCAGATGCTGGGGCGCAGCGTACGCGATCCGCAGGCGGTGGAGGGTGGCGAGACAATGGCCGAAGGACTCGGGTTTCTCGATATCGAGACCGAGATGGCGCCGGAGAAAACCGTTCGCAACATTCAGGCGCACTCAGTCGAGCATGATGTCGCATTGTCGGGTTACGAGATCCATTTGGGAGTCAGCGAAGGTCCGGACTGTGCCCGGCCGATGACCAATCTCGATGGCCGTCCCGACGGAGCGATCTCGCCCGATGGCAAGGTGTCAGGGACCTATCTGCACGGGTTGTTCGAATCGGACGCCTATCGCGCAAAGCTGCTTGCGGAGTTTGGCATTCGCGGTGGTGAGACCAATTTTCGTGCGGATGTCGATGCGGCGCTCGATGAAATTGCCGCTGAACTTGACCGGTTGGTGGGATTTGAGCGTCTGATGAGCATTTCCGCGGTGATTGGTCGCTGATAGGTTGCGCGATGGCGCAGTCTCGATTGACAGTCAGCGGCGTCAGCCCTATCACTTGAGGTTCGAATGGTTCCAGAAACCCAAGTTGGTTTTCCGGATCAAAAGGGAATGCGACGGGATGGACCCAATCAGGGCATCTTTATCGCAGCCGACCCCGCGACTGTAGAGCGGTTAGGCAAATGTCACCGGCCCCGGCAGGCCAGAGTGACGGAAATGCAATGGTGTTTTTCCGTCATCTTGAAGCTCCGGACCGGACAAGCCACTGACGTGGCGGCATGATCAATCGGCGCGGACGCCTCTTTGTCTACGAATCGTCCCGTTTTCATGACCGCCATCTCCGTTGGGAAGGCCGGCATTTGCTGATGTTGATGGCAACATCGACGTGATCCGCGAGCCAGGAGACCTGCCATTTGCACCGGTTGAGAGCCGGACCTTTGGAAGAAACGTTCTTTCGAAGTCACTCACGGAGGTTGTCATGTCTGCTAAAACCCAAACGCTTTCCCTGACCGATCGTATCAGTGCACGTACTGTTGCCGGACTGATGGCATTGGTCATCGGTTCGATCCTGGTGTTCGGAGTTGGTCTTGCCAATTCGCAGGCGCTGCACGACGCAGCCCACGACACAAGGCATTCCTACGGCTTTCCCTGCCACTAAGGGATTGATCTCATGATTGTCAGGTTGCTCCTGGCGGCTCTGGCCGCCGGGCTCATTGCCGGTATGGCGATGACGCCGGCCCAATATCTCAAAACCATTCCGCTGATCATGCAGGCCGAAACCTACGAGAATGGCGAGGTCGCTCATACCCATGACGGGACGGAAACTGCCGAGGCTTCGAGCCACAGCCATGGCGCCGAAACGTCCAGCGACGACTCGATGCTCGGCTTCGGCAGATTTTGGGATACGGTTCTCGCCAATCTCGTTGCCGGCGCCGGCTTTGCGCTGATGCTTGCCGCCGTGGCGCTGCTGATGGGCGTGGAATTTCCGGTGGGCCGCGATGGTGTGATGCGTGGCCTGCTGCTCGGGGTTGCGGCGTGGTTCTGCGTCCAGCTTGCACCGTCGATGAGCTTGCCACCTGCAGTTCCCGGATTTCCCTATGCTGATCTTGGTGACCGCCAGGGCTGGTGGATGATCACTGTGGCGATGTCCGCTGTCGGAGTCTGGTGCATCGTGATGCGGCCTGAATGGCTGGTCAAGGCTGTCGGCGTTGCCATCATCGTCGCGCCGCATGTCTGGGGTTCGCCGGTGCCGGAAGATCTCTCAAGCGAAGTGCCGGCCTATCTCGCCTCGGCCTATGCGGCTGCGTCATTGGCGACCACCCTCTTCTTCTGGCTGTTGCTCGGCGGTCTGCTTGGGTCGTTCCTGTCACGTGTTCCAGAGGAACACACGGCGTGACGGATCGCCTGCCACCGGTGACACTGGTGCTGGGCGGTGCTCGCTCGGGCAAATCCGCCTTTGCAGAGGGGCTGGTCGAATCCGCATCGCCGGACCGGCTTTATCTGGCGACAGGGCAGGCCTGGGATGAGGAAATGCGGGACCGGATTGCCTCGCATCAGCACCGGCGCGGGCAAGGTTGGGAAACAATCGAGGCACCGGTTGATCTGGTTCAGGCGCTGGAAGCCCATGCCCGGGCTGACCGCCCTGTTCTGGTCGATTGCCTGACACTGTGGGTGACCAACCTGATGCTGGGCGAACACGATATCGGCACCGCGTTCGACGGGCTTGCCGCAACACTTCCGGGGCTCAAGGGTCCGGTGGTCTTTGTCTCCAATGAAGTCGGCCTCGGCATTGTGCCCGACAACGCCATGGCGCGGGCATTCCGTGACCATGCCGGCCGTCTCCACCAGTTAATCGCAAGCCTGGCCGATGAGGTTCATTTCGTCGCCGCCGGGCTGCCGCTCAAAATGAAGGGTTGATCCCATGGTTGCTTCCAAGATTCCCGCCACTGTCATCACCGGATTCCTCGGCGCCGGCAAGACCACGCTGATCCGCCACATGCTGGCCAACGCAAAGGGCAAGCGGATCGCGCTGATCATCAACGAGTTCGGTGATCTCGGTGTCGATGGCGACGTGCTCAAGGGCTGCGGTGACGAAGTCTGCCGCGAAGAAGACATTGTCGAGCTGACCAATGGCTGCATCTGCTGCACGGTGGCCGATGATTTCATTCCAACCATGGAAAAGCTGCTGGCGCGCAAAGACCGGCCGGATCATATCGTCATTGAAACCTCCGGTCTGGCGTTGCCGCAGCCGCTGGTCGCCGCCTTCAACTGGCCGGGCATCAAGACGCAGGTCACCGTTGACGGCGTGGTCACGGTGGTCGACAGCGCTGCGGTGGCGGCGGGGCGTTTTGCACATGACCATGACAAGCTCGACGCCCAGCGTCTGGCTGACGAGGGGCTCGATCATGAAAGCCCGCTCGAGGAGTTGTTCGAGGATCAACTGACAGCGGCGGACCTGATTGTTCTCAACAAGGCAGATCTGATCAGTGCTGAAGAGCTCGAAGGTGTCCGCGCCGGGATTTCCGGACATCTGACGCGCAAGCCGATTTTTATCGAATCACGGCAGGGCGAGGTGGGGCCGGAGGTGCTGCTTGGCCTCGGGATCGGCACCGAAGACGACATCGCCAACCGCAAATCGCATCATGAGGTGCACCATGCCGATGGCCACGAACATGACCATGACGAGTTCGAAAGCTTTGTTGTCTCTCTTGGGCCTGTCAGTGACGCGGCTCAGTTCACCGAAGGGCTCAAGTCCCTGATCGTCACCCACGACATCCTGCGGCTCAAGGGCTTTGCCGATATGGCCGGCAAGCCAATGCGGATGGTTGTCCAGGCCGTCGGCAGCCGGATCGACACGCATTTCGACCGGCCCTGGGCTGGTGGGGAATCGCGCGAAACCAGGCTGGTGGTGATCGGCCTGCATGACATTGATCAGGCGGCCATCCGCGCCAGCCTGGCCGGGTTGACCGGATAAGCCGATGCATCTGCTTGTCGCACAAAAGGGCAGCCTGAGCGATGGCGACGAAGCCGTTGATCTGGGGCAAAGTCCGGGCGACATTCTGTTCCTGAGTGCGGCCGACACCGAACTTGCCAGCATCGCCGCGGCGCGGCAGATGACCGGCAATCTGACCTGGCGGCTGGCAAGCCTGAGTGATCTCAAGCATCCGATGTCGGTCGACACCTTTGTGGCGAAGATGGCGCCAAAGGCCAGGCTGGTGATCGTCCGCGCACTCGGCGGTGCGAGCTATTTTGCCTATGCGCTGGAAAGCCTGCACGCAGCCTCGGTCGCCCATGGCTTCAAGATTGCAGCGCTTCCGGGCGATGACCGGCCCGATCCGGGGCTGGAGCCGCTGTCGACGCTGGTTCCTTCGTCGCGAGACCAGCTCTGGGCCTACCTCATAGAGGGCGGTGCCGAAAACGCGCGCGGGCTTATCCAGTTTGCCGAAGCCCTGATAGATGGTGGCGAGCGGCCGGCACCGGCTGCACCGCTGCTCAAGGCCGGGCTGTGGCACCCCCACACGAGCAATCCCGCACTTGCCGATCTCAGCAAGGACTGGATTCCCGGCGCGCCGGTGGCGGCAATCTGTTTTTACCGGGCGCTGGTGCAGAGCGGCCAGACCGCGCCGGTCACAGCCTTGTGCGAGGGACTGAAAGCCCAGGGCGTCAATGCCCTGCCGGTGTTTGTCTCCAGTCTCAAGGACCCGGTTTCGGTGGG
The DNA here is from genome assembly GCF_039975035.1 of Hoeflea sp. Lineage (GTDB taxonomy): Bacteria > Pseudomonadota > Alphaproteobacteria > Rhizobiales > Rhizobiaceae > Hoeflea. Next base: position 5,531 of record NZ_JBDWHW010000155.1, read on the forward strand.
CACATTGCAGGCGATTTTCGCCGATGCGCCGCCCGACGTTGTGATCAATGCCACCGGTTTCGCGGTGTCATCGCCGGGCGGGGAGACCAAGGGCACGGTACTTGAATCGACCGGTGCGCCGGTGTTGCAGGCGGTGTTTGCCGGTGGTGGCCGCAAGGCCTGGGCTGAATCGCAGCAAGGCCTGACCTCGCGCGATCTGGCGATGCATGTGGCGCTGCCGGAGGTCGATGGCCGGGTGCTCACCCGTGCGGTGTCGTTCAAGTCGGCGGCGCGGTTTGACGAAACTGTGGAGGCCAATATCGTCACCCATGCGCCGGAGCCGGACCGGGTGCGGTTTGTGGCTGAACTCGCATCGCGCTGGGCGCGGTTGCGGCGGACATCGGCACAAGACCGGCGGGTGGCGATCGTGCTGGCTAATTACCCCAACCGGGATGGGCGTATCGCCAATGGCGTCGGGCTCGATACGCCGGCGGGGAACGTCGAGGTGCTGCGGGCGATGGCCAAGGCCGGGTACCGAACCGGCGAGTTGCCGACTGACGGCGATGCGCTGGTCACGGCGCTGAAGGCCGGGCCGACCAATGCCAACCGCGACGACCGCAGCGGTGGAGTTCCGCTGGCTCTTCAGGACTACCAGGCGTTTTTCGAAACACTCGACCCATCGATCCAGAGTGCGGTGAATGAGCGCTGGGGCGGGCCTGAACAGGATCCGTTTTATCGCGATGGCGCATTCCATCTGGCGCTGCTGACATTTGACAATGTCGCCGTCGGCATTCAGCCGGCGCGGGGCTACAACATCGATCCGAAGGCCAGCTATCATGCGCCGGACCTGGTGCCGCCGCATGGCTATTTTGCGTTCTATGCCTGGCTGCGCGATGCGTTCGATGTCCATGCCGTTGTCCACATGGGCAAGCATGGCAATCTCGAATGGCTGCCGGGCAAGGCCTTAGCCTTGTCGCGGGCCTGCTACCCGGAAGCGGTGCTCGGGGCTATGCCGCATGTCTATCCGTTCATCGTCAATGATCCGGGCGAGGGGACGCAGGCGAAAAGGCGGACTTCCGCCGTCATCATCGACCATCTGACGCCGCCGCTGACCCGGGCCGAAAGCTACGGACCGCTGAGGGGTCTCGAAGCGCTGGTTGATGAGTTCTACGAGGCCTCGGGCCATGATCCGCGTCGGCTGAAATTGCTCAAGGGCCAGATCCTCGATCTGGTGCATGACATCGGACTGGACGCCGATGCCGGGATCGCGCCGGGCGATGATGATGACCTGGCGCTGGAAAAGCTCGACGCCTGGCTTTGCGACCTCAAGGAAATGCAGATCCGCGACGGGCTGCATATTTTTGGCAAGTCGCCCGAAGGCGGATTGCTCATCGATCTCACCGTGGCGCTGGCGCGGATCAAGCGCGGCGAGGCGCCGGGCGAGGACAGTCTGCAAAGGGCAATCGCGCGGGATGCGGGGCTTTCGACGTTCTCGGTTGTTTCCTCCCCCGATACGGGGGAGGTGGCCGCGCGCAGCGCGG
>NZ_JBDWHW010000156.1:0-10910 GCF_039975035.1 Hoeflea sp.
CCAGTTGAGCATGCCGAACACCGACATGGTCACCGGCCCCACAAGGTCCGGCCGCCGGGAAAACCGGTCCGGCTCGATTGCCCGCACGGCTTCAGACATGCAGGCGACCAGCCGTCGCTGCAGCGCGCGCAAATGTTTCTGGTTGTCCTCGGGCAGTGCCGACAGCGCGTTGAGCTGCACCTTGTGTTCCGCATCGGAATCCCGGTAGGCGATCAGGATCGCCCGTATCAGCGCACGCAGTCTTGTCCGTGGCGAGCCGGGCCCGGCCGCCGCCGTCTCCACCACCTCCACCAGCATCGTCAGATGCGTGTCGAGAATATCGAACAGCAGCGCATCCTTGGACGGATAATAGTGGTAGATCAAAGCCTTGGAAACACCGCAAGCCTCGGCCAGCTTGCCCATCGAAGCCCGGTCGAAACCGTGCTCGGCAAAAAACACGGCGGCGGTCTGCAGGATCGCTTCGCGTTTGGCTTCGTGGTCCTTGGCGATGGTTCGGGCCATGAGCTCAGGTCTTGTTCCGGTTGTCGATCACGCGCTTGGCCTTGCCTTCGGAGCGCACCACATTGCCCGGCTCCGCCACGTCGATCCGCGCGCTGATGCCGACCGTGCTCTTGATGTGGTGCGCCAGTTCACTGGCCGCGGCCGCACGCGCCTGCTCGCTGGCGCCCGCGGCGGTGGATTCGACGTGAACCGTCATGTCGTCCATCCGGCCGGTGCGGCTCAGTTCGATCTGGAAATGCGGCGCCAGCCCTGCGCATTTGAGGATCTGTTCCTCAATCTGCGTCGGAAACACATTGACCCCGCGCAGGATGATCATGTCGTCGGACCGACCGGTGATCTTCTCCATCCGCCGCATCGATCGCGCAGTCCCTGGCAGCAGCCGGGTCAGGTCGCGGGTGCGGTAGCGCACCATCGGCAGCGCCTCCTTGCTCAGCGTGGTGAACACCAGTTCGCCGATTTCGCCGTCAGGCAGTACTTCCTCGGTGACCGGGTCGATCACTTCGGGGTAGAAATGATCCTCCCAGATGTGCAGCCCGTCCTTGGTCTCGACGCATTCATTGGCAACGCCCGGCCCCATGATTTCCGACAGTCCATAGATATCAACGGCGTGCATGTCGAAGGCCTGTTCGATCTCGCTGCGCATCGAATTGGTCCAGGGTTCCGCGCCAAATATGCCGACCGCCAGCGAACTTTCGCGCGGATCAATGCCCTTGGCGCGGAACTCGTCGAGAATCGACAGCATGTAGGACGGCGTCACCATGATCACGCGCGGCTTGAAATCGTCAATCAGCGAGACTTGTCGTTCGGTCATCCCTCCCGAGACCGGCACAACCGTGCAGCCGAGCCGCTCGGCGCCGTAATGCGCGCCCAAACCGCCGGTAAACAGCCCGTAACCGTAAGCAACATGCACGATATCGCCTGACCGTCCGCCCGAAGCACGGATCGAGCGCGCCACCAGATCCGACCAGTTGTCGATGTCGCCCGAAGTGTAGCCGACTACGGTCGGCTTGCCGGTGGTTCCCGACGAGCCATGCAGGCGCGCGATCTTCTCACGCGGCACGGCGAACATGCCGAACGGGTAATTGTCCCTGAGATCAAGCTTGGTCGTGAACGGGAATTTGGCCAGATCGGACAGGGATTTGAGATCGTCCGGATGTACGCCTTTCTTGTCGAACGACGCCCTGGTGTGCGGCACATTCGCATAGGCATGCGCCAGCGACCACTTCATGCGGCTGAGTTGAAGTGCGGAAATCTCGTCGCGCGAGGCAATTTCGATTGGGTCAAGACTGGCCCGGTCGGGTGTCAAATCAAGCATTGAATTCTCCTGCACTCCTCGGGCTGCGGTCAGTAATCACGCGCCCTCTCCCAAACTGTGTTCGTCGCCTGAAGCTCAGGCCGCCGGTTCGTCGAAATGGCTGCCCGATACGGTTCGTGACAATCCGCGGAATTCGGCGATCGCCACCCCGTCGTCCCGGCTCACCGTCACATCGTAAACCCCGGAACGACCGGCGAGTGTCACCTCGCGCGCCACCGCCGTCAGCCGGTCTCCTTCCCGTCCCGGCGCCAGAAACGCCACCGAGCAATGCTGCGCCACCGTCACGGTGTTGTGGCTGTTGCAAGCGAAAGCAAAGGCGCTGTCAGCCAGCGTGAAAATTGTCCCGCCATGGCACGAACCATGGCCATTGAGATGCTCCTTGCGCACCACCATCGACAGCGTCGCAATTCCCGGCCCCACCGATTCAATCTTCATGCCAAAAGCCTGGCTGGCGTGGTCGTCTTTCCACATCGCCATGGAAGAGCGCTCGGCCCGCTCCTGCTCGGAAATGGTGCTCATCGAGAGCCTCCGAATTCCGGATCGCGCTTTTCCAGAAACGCGCGAACCCCTTCGGCGTAATCGGCGGAAAATCCACATTCGCGCTGGTACTGGGCTTCAAGGTCGAGATGCGCATCGAGATGCTGACCGGCGGCGGCTTGCATCAATGTCTTCATCCGCCCCAGCCCGAAGGTCGGCCCGGCGGCAAGCTTTTCGGCCAGCGCCCGCGCCTGCGTCATCAGTTCGCCATCCTCGATGGCTTGCCAGATCATGCCCCACTCGGCCGCCTTTTCCGCCGGCACCGGCTCGGCGGTCATGGCAATCGCCTTGGCGCGCGCCTCGCCGACCAGCCGGGGCAGCATCCAGGATCCGCCCGCATCGGGAATGAGACCCACCCGGGAAAACGACTGGATGAACCGGGCGCTGCGCGCCGCCAGCACGATATCGCAGGCCAGAGCCACATTGGCGCCCGCGCCGGCAGCCACGCCATTGACGGCGCAGACGATGGGCTTTTCAAGCGTGCGGATGCGGCGGATCAACGGGTTGTAAAACTGGATCAGCGTGTCGCCGAGGTTCGGCGGCCCTGCCATCTTTTCCGGATCCCGCGCGCTGAGATCCTGGCCGGCGCAAAAGCCGCGACCGGCACCGGTCAACAACACCGCACGACAGCGCTCATCGCTATGCGCCATGTCGAGGCAGTCGGCCAGTGCCACATGCATTTCGTCGTTGAAGGAGTTCAGTCTGTCCGGTCGGTTCAGCGTGATTTCCAGCACGCTGCCGTTCCAGGAATGTAAAACCGGTTCACTCATGGCAAGGGTCCTCCTGAAAATAAGGGTTGCATAAGCCGACCGGTTGGTCAATTAATAAATCCACCGATATTGACCGGTAATACTGATTGAAATTTTCGAGGAGCCGCCAACATGCCCATGCCTTCCGCCACCCCCGAGACCGGCCCGGAAAAGCAGGTCGTGGATGTCCGCATCGAGAATGGCCACGCGCTGGTGACCATCGACAATCCGCCGGTCAATGCGCTTGCGGTCAGCGTACGCAAGGGGTTGATGCAAGCGCTTGAGGCCGTCAACCAGGCCAGGTGCAAGACCGCGGCTATCGTCTGCGCCGGACGCACCTTCGTCGCCGGTGGCGACATCTCGGAATTTGCCGGACCACCGCCGCTGCCGCATCTGCCCGATGTGCTCGACGCCATTGAAGCCAGCGCCACGCCGTTCATTGCGGTCATGCATGGCACAGTGCTCGGCGGCGGGCTGGAACTGGCGCTCGCCTGTGCCTGGCGCATTGCTGACGGGAAAACCAAATTCGGTCTTCCCGAGGTCAATCTCGGCCTGATCCCCGGCGCCGGCGGCACCCAGCGACTGCCCCGCGTCATCGGGCTGGAACGCGCCGCGCGCATGGCCGCAAACGGCAAGCCGGTGAACGCCAGCACCTTTGAAGAGTTCGGCGGCCTCGATCTGGTCTTCAGTGGAGATCCGATGGCGGCGCTGGCCGGGTTCCGCGACGCCCTGCCCGCCCGTCCCGCCAACACCTCCACCCGCCCGGTCGAGGATGCGGATCTCACCGCGCTGAAGGCAGAAATCACCAAATCGGCAAAAGGTTCAAATTCGCCGATGATCGCGCTCGAAACCACAGCGCTCGCGGCCACCATGTCGTTTGAAGAAGGCAGCAAGATCGAGCGCCGGACCCATCTGGATCTGCGCGACAGCGCCCAGTCGCGAGCCCTGCGGCGGCTGTTTTTCGCCAGCCGCTCGGTCACAAGGCCAGCCCGCCTGAAAGCCATCGAGCCAGCTCCGATCCACCATGTCGCCATCGTCGGCGGCGGGCTGATGGGAGCAGGCATCGCAGCCGCCAGCCTCGCCTCCGGCCATCGCGTCACCATGCTCGAGCGTGACACCGAAAGTGCACAAGCCGGCAAGGCCCGCGTTGAAGCCATCATCGCCAAGGATCTGGCCTCGGGCCGCATCTCCAACGACAAGGCCGAGGCGCGTCGCGCAGCTTTCTCCGCCGGCGCCGATTACGCCGCAGCTGTTGACGCCGACATCGCCATCGAAGCCGTGTTTGAAGACCCCGAAGTCAAGCGCGCGGTGTTCAAGCAGCTCTCGGATGTCCTGTCCGAGACAGCGCTGATTGCCACCAACACCTCCTATCTTGATCCCAACATGATCAGCCAGGGCATGCCAGGACCGGGTCGTTTCCTCGGCCTGCATTTCTTCTCGCCCGCCAACATCATGAAGCTGGTTGAAGTCGTCGGCACCTCGGTCACCACCGATCAGACCATGGCCACCGCCTTTGCCTTCGCCCGCGGCTTGGGCAAGATCCCGGTCGAGACCGGCGTCTGCGGCGGCTTCATCGGCAACCGCATCCTCTCGGCCTATCGCCGCCAGGCCGATTACTTGGTTGCCGATGGCGCCTCGCCCTATGATGTCGACAAGGCCATGCGAGGCCTCGGCATGCCGATGGGGCCATATGAGTTGCAGGACCTGACCGGGCTGCAGATCAGCTGGGCCAACCGCAAGCGCCAGCTCGCTGCAGGCACATGGCCCGGTCGCTACGTCGATATCGCCGACAAGCTCTGCGAGATCGGCCGTCAGGGCCGTGGCAGCCCGGCAACGAAGGGCTGGTACGATCACACAAGCGGTGCAGGCAAGCCCGACCCGGAAATCGAAGCCATGGTCGCAGCCTGGCGCAAAGAGCACGGCACCGCGCAGCAGACCTTCACCGCTGACGAGATCGTCATGCGCATCATGGCAGCCATCGTCAACGAAGCCAGTCTGATCCTCGAGGAAGGCATCGCCACCAGCGACACGGCTGTCGATATCGTCTGGAGCGAGGGCTATGGCTTCCCCAAACATCTCGGCGGTCCGATGTTCTGGGCCGAAGAGACCGGCATGGACCGGATGCGCGAAGCCTTTGCCGCCATCGATGCGCAAAGCCCCGGCTCGTGGAAAGCAGCCGGCGTGTTCAAGGGCTGACGCCCGCGCCGAACCAACACGCATGACACTTGGCGGGCCGCCGTCATGAGGGAGAGAGACATGGGTTTGATCAATGTGCACAGCTATCTCGCCGGTCAGTGGCTGGCAGCCGACGACGGCGCGCGGAACATCGCCAGTGCTGTCACCGGCGAGCCGCTGGCAATCGCCGGACAGGCGCGCCTCGACACGCAATCCATGATCGATTTCGCCCGGCAAAAGGGTGGACCGGCGCTTCGGGCGATGAGCTTTCACGACCGCGCCCGGATGCTCAAGGCGCTGGCGCTCGAACTTGGCAAGTTCAAGGACGAACTCTACGCGCTGTCCTATACCACCGGCGCCACCAAGCCTGACAGTATGATCGATATCGATGGCGGCATCGGCACCATGCTGGTCTATGCCTCAAAAGGCCGTCGCGAGATGCCCGACGGCCACATCTATGTCGACGGCGATCTGGAAATGCTGTCGCGTAACGGCACTTTCGTCGGCCAGCACGTCGCCACCTCGCTCCACGGCGTCGCGGTCCACATCAACGCCTTCAATTTCCCGGTCTGGGGCATGCTGGAGAAGCTGGCCCCCACCCTGCTCGCCGGTATGCCGGCCATCGTCAAACCGGCCACAGCCACCTGCCACGTCACCGAGCAAGCCGTTCGCCGCATGATCGAATCGGGCCACCTGCCCGAAGGCGCGCTGCAGCTGGTCTCGGGCAGCTTGGGCGATCTGCTCGACAAGCTTGATTATCAGGACGTGGTCGGCTTCACCGGCTCGGCCAAAACTGCGCTGATGCTGCGCTCCAATCCGCTGCTCTTGGAAAAAAGCGTCCGTTTCGTCGCCGAACAGGACAGTCTCAACGCCTCCGTGCTCGGTCCCGACGTGACCGAAAGCATCCCGGAATTCGACATTCTGGTCAAGGAAGCCATCCGCGAGATCACCGCCAAGGCCGGCCAGAAATGTACCGCCATCCGCCGCATCATCGTGCCCGAAGCCCTGCTCGGCCCGGTCGGTGACGCCATCGCAGACAAGCTCGCCAGGATCCGCATCGGCGATCCGGCGCTGGAAACCACCCGCATGGGGGCGCTGGCCTCCGCCGCGCAAAAAGCCGACGTGCTCGACAAGGCCCGCCAGATCGCAGCCGAATGCCGGGTGCTGACCGGCGATCCGGACGCCTTCGAGGTCGATGGAGCAGACAAGGCCAGGGGCGCTTTCGTCAAGCCGATGCTGTTTGCCTGCGATAATCCCGATGCTGCCGAAGCGGTGCATTCGGTCGAGGCCTTCGGCCCTGTGGCAACGCTGATGCCCTACCGCGATCTCGCCCATGCCGGCGAACTGATGAACCGCGGCCGCGGCAGCCTCGTCGCCTCGGTCATCACCCATGATCCCGCCGTCGCCCGGTCATTGCTATTGGACGCCGGCGCCGCTCATGGCCGCATCTATGTCAACAACCGCGACAGCGCCAAGGAAGCCACCGGCCACGGTTCACCATTGCCGCATATGGTCCACGGCGGACCGGGGCGCGCAGGCGGCGGCGAGGAACTCGGCGGCATCCGCGGCGTCATGCACTACATGCAGCGCACCGCCATCCAGGGCAGTCCCGACGTCATCTCTGGCATCACCGGCACTTGGATCAAGGGCGCGGCCCGGCCAATATCCACCGCCCACCCCTTCACCCGAACCTTCGACGACCTCGCCATCGGCGACAGCATCGAAGCCGGCCCGCGCACGGTGACGCTGGAAGACATCGAGACCTTTGCCCATTTCACCGGCGATACATTTTACGCCCACATGGACGAGGAAGCAGCCAAGGCCAATCCGTTCTTCCCCGGCCGTATCGCCCACGGCTACCTGCTTCTGTCCTTCGCAGCCGGCCTGTTCGTCTCCCCCGATCCCGGCCCGGTGCTCGCCAACACCGGCCTTGATGGGCTGAAATTCATGAAGCCGGTCTCGCCCGGCGACGCCATATCTGTGGCACTGACCGTCAAGCGCAAGACCCGCCGCACCGACGAATATGGCGAAGTCCGCTGGCATGTCGCGATCACCAACCAGGATGGCGACGACGTGGCCGAATATGAGCTGCACACCATGAACGAGTATGGCTGACCAGGTAGGCGACGGCTTTTTGCGCCAATCCACCACTCCGTAATATCGGACCCTGATCCCGGCTTTTCCGTCCGCACACGGTGAAAACCAAACGGTCCCCAGCATCCCGCCGGCGCCATCCACCACCCCGTCTTACCGGACTTGATCCAGACAAGCGAAGCGACGTCGTAGCCTCCGGTACCCAGCCAGACCAAGTTTTGGGCTGAAAAGACTCTTTGACCCGGCAAACGCCGGGTCGCTGGATCCCGGCTCGAGGCCGGGATGACGGCATCTAAGGGCACAACGCCCCAATCCCGAACACCTGTCCTGCCCTGCACCCATTCCTGTATCTCGCCACCAAAAATCAGGCTCGATTTCCGGGCCGATGCTGTTAGGGTCGCCGCATCAGCCCCGGGATGAATATATTGCTGCAATCACCGACAAAACTGCGAAGTCAGACCTCGACCGGCATCATTTTGATGTGCGTCGGCATTGCCTGCCTGTGCGTCAATGACGCGCTGGCCAAAACCCTGACGGTGACCTACTCGCCGCTGCAGATCCAGTTCTTGCGCAACGCCATCGCGCTGCCCTTCACCATTGTGATCGCCTGGAAGATGGGCGGCGGCGCAGCCCTGCGCTCGCACCGGCCCGTGGCGCATTTCATGCGCGGCGCACTGTGGATCGGCGCAACCTATCTGTTCTTCACCTCCATCCGCTATCTGGGTCTCGCCGAAGCCACGGCGCTGGTCTTTGTCGCACCACTGTTCATCACCGCACTCTCCGCCCTGTTCCTGCGCGAGCAGGTCGGCTGGAAGCGCTGGCTGGCAGTCCTCGTCGGCTTCATCGGTGTCCTGATCGCCGTCCGTCCCGGCACATCCACCTTCCAGACAGTCTCGCTGCTGCCGGTTGCCACCGCCTTCGTCTACGCGCTCTTGATGCTGTCGGCCCGCTGGGTCGATCCCCGCGAAAGCGTCTGGACGCTGCTTCTGTACATGACCGGCACCGGCGCAATCCTCAGCCTGTTCCTGGTGCCCGTCGTCTGGATCCCGGTCAGACCCGAAGACCTCTACCTTTTTGCCGCGGTCGCCATTTTCGGCACCGCCGGCATGACCATGATGACCCAGGCCTTCCGCCTCGCCCCCGCCGTGGTCGTAGCCCCGCTGGACTACACCGCCATCATCTGGGCAACGGCTCTCGGCTGGCTGTTCTGGAACGAGATCCCCGACGCGCTGACCTTCGTCGGCGCCGCCGTGATCATCGCCAGCGGCGTATTCATCATCTGGCGGGAGCACAGGGTGGGGAGGTAATTGCAAATTTTGGGCTTTAGGTGACCACGAACGGCTGTTAACCCCGAAGATGTGGCGTAGTATCAAACCATGGCAGAAGATATCGAAAACAAAGGTCAGAAAGATTCGCCCGATCCGGCTCGAGGGCGTAAATCAGGCATAAATTCCACTGCATTGAAGAGTGTGGCGGAGCAAATTCCCGATCAAAATGCTTTGATTCGATTTGGTATTTCAGACCAAAGCCGTCTCCAACTGCGCTCAGCACTGGCGGACGAGAACGATTGGCTCACCATCGATTCCCTGCGATCAGAGATGCTCGCTGCTGATGGGCCGATTAGCCGACTGAAACAGCGATATGCTCAAAACCCAAATACTCCACAAGCGGGCCTCTTTGGAACTCTCACGGCAAAGTACAATGAAGAAATCTCCAAAGATCCGAGAGCGATCAATTTTGCAGTCCTTTACGCAAGAGGTGCACGATTTTACGCAGCAAGAGTAACAGCTGATCGGCAGGTCTCGCTTGGTGAATGGCCGACGCCCGACGCTGATGAAGAGGAGCAAATTGAAGCGATCTGTTCGCTACACGGGCCTCTAATCATGGCCTCCGCGGTGGGGCGCCAACTAGTGGTCGATGCGCATGAGTATGAAGCTACTCCAGAAACCTATCGCCAAGAAGAAAAGCTCCTTGAGGAGTTTGGTGAGGTCTTGGCGGCTGAATCAGAAATAATAGAACCGGAAACCGCCGAAGCCATTTCTGATCTTACTGCATCGATTACAAACGACCCCCAACCGGCACGTAGCCGAGGTGTCCGACTGCTCGTGGCAGGGTCAGCATTGATAACCATCGTCGGTGGCACAGCTTGGCTGTCAGCAGGCGGGGCTGCTGCCGCCGTCGCTGTTCCACTGCTTCTATCTACTGGTGCAGGCATGATTCTTTGGGAGGTAGTCAAAAAAACCAGTGACTTTAGGGCGACCATCGATGGTCTGGCAGAAAGGTATGATTCTGCGTCAAGAAAAGCGGCAGAACGAACCAGCCGTGAGCAGGAACATCTCCTTGAAAATATGGAGAAACTCGTCAATCGAAAAAGGGATTTGTTTGCGCGGGTGGCCGATCTAAGGCCAGAATTTGGCTGGGCCAAGAAGTATATTCAAAATGACAAACAGCGTGACGAGGTTGGCGCTCCACAGCCACGCCACAATGAAGATCAGGACCGTGTTTTCATTCCTTTCAGTTCTCCTGTGGGGGTCTTGAACGCCTATGTAGCCACTTTTGAACTTGATGACGAATTTGAGCGCGAACTATGGATAAGGAAAATTGCGAGTTCAAGAGTTCTGGCCGACCTAAAGAGACTAGGTTTGGTTGAATATCCAGCACCTGGCATTGTCCGTCTTTCAAAAAAGGACGTCAACGATCCAGAAGGCATGTTCAAACACGCCGTTTCGAAGCAGGAAAGCATTCAAATAACCCGTGAAGCGTTGATTCGGACCCCATCTGCTGTGGCCTCAAACGTGTGCGATTTGATAACCAACAAGCTTGGTAAGGAGTTTGCCACAGATGCGACCGTACTTCGTGTCGGCAATGCGTTAATGCGCTGGACAAGGTGGCTTGAACCTCATCTTATTGATCCTCAGGATAGCAGAGCTTCCATACTTAGAGCCACCGCAACTGCAAGCACCGGAGTACGGGGACGAGCGCGGTTTAAGACTCAGGAAAATTTGAATTTCGTATCAGAAATATTATTAAATGGCGGCAGTCGCCGAGAAGCAGCCAAAAAACTAGGGATCACTCCCGAGGCAATATCTAATTGGATTGCTGAAGGGATTGTGCCGGGAATAACTCCACAATCTCGAGGGAGGCTCCCTAAAACCTCCGAAAATTTGGAACTTGCATCTAAGTTACTTAGGCAGGGCCTCACTTACGAGGAAGTAGGCAAAAGAACAGGTGTTAAGGCTGCAACAGTTAAAAAATGGGTACGCGACGGAAAATTGTCGACTCTATGAATAAATAGGAATTTCAGTTAAAATATATTACATATAATTCCTATTTATAATCTGGCAAAGATTCCCATTCACATAAATACAATCCCAATAAGCACCGGAAGACCCCGCGTCACCAAAGCCTCTATTCCCTCTGACCTACTCACAAATTCTCCTCACCCATAGCGCTCCGCCGTCAGCCCCTCAAACGAGATCTCGGGCTGCTTGCCCAGCACCAGATCAGCCACCGCGCGGCCCGAGCCGCAGGCCATGGTC
>NZ_JBDWHW010000157.1:0-10538 GCF_039975035.1 Hoeflea sp.
CGCCGAGCGTCCACTTGTTGAAGACAAACTTGATGTCGAAGGCGGCCTTGGTGGCGCCGTTGATGGCGGCGATCTTGTCGTCGGTGAAGCCCTTGGCTTTCAGCGAGCCGGGATTGACCGCCGGGGCCTGGTTGATGTTGCCGTGACCAACCGCATAGGCCTCGATTTCGGCCAGTTGCGCTTCGGAATAACCCAGTGTCCTGAGCGCTTCGGGCACGGCGTTGTTGATGATCTTGAAGTAGCCGCCGCCGGCGAGTTTCTTGAACTTGACCAGCGCGAAATCGGGCTCGATGCCGGTGGTGTCGCAGTCCATGACCAGGCCGATGGTGCCGGTGGGCGCAATCACGGTGGCCTGGGCGTTGCGGTAGCCGTGTTTCTCGCCGAGCTTGAGCGCCTTGTCCCAGGCAGCCGTTGCGTGGGCGATCAGGTCCTGATCGGGGCACTCGTCATGGATCAGCGCGACGGGATTGACCGACAGGTTCTCATAGCCGGTCGACTCGCCGTGAGCCGCGAGGCGGTGGTTGCGGATGACCCGCAGCATGTTCTTCTTGTTTTCCTTGTAGCCCGGGAAGGGGCCGATCTCGCCGGCCATTTCCGCCGATGTGGCGTAAGCCACGCCGGTCATGATCGCGGTCAGCGCGCCGCAGATGGCGCGGCCTTCCTTGGAATCATAGGGAATGCCGGTGGTCATCAGCAGGCCGCCGATATTGGCGTAGCCCAGACCCAGCGTGCGGTACTTGTAAGACCGCTCGGCAATCTGGTGCGACGGAAACTGCGCCATCATCACCGAAACTTCGAGCACGATGGTCCAGAGCCGGACGGCGTGTTCGTAATCGGCAATGTCGATGCGCTTGGTGTTCGCGTTCTTGAACTGCAGCAGGTTGAGCGAAGCCAGGTTGCAGGCGGTGTCATCGAGAAACATGTATTCCGAGCACGGGTTGGAGGCGCGGATAGGGCCTTCAGCCGGACAGGTGTGCCAGTCGTTCATGGTGGTGTTGAAATGCAGGCCCGGATCAGCCGAGGCCCAGGCGGCATGGCCGATCTGTTCCCACAGGTCGCGGGCTTTCAGCGTCTTCATCACATGACCGTCCTTGCGGGCGGTCAGGTTCCAGTCGCCGTCGGTTTCGACAGCCTGCAGGAAATCGTCGCGGACCGAGACCGAGTTGTTGGAATTCTGGCCTGAAACCGTGAGGTAGGCTTCCGAATCCCAGTCGGTGTCATAGGTCTTGAACTCGATGTCGGTGTAGCCCTGGCGCGCGAACTGGATGACGCGCTTGACGTAGTTTTCCGGCACCTGGTCGCGCTTGGCGGCCTTGATCTCGCGTTTCAGCGCAGGGTTCTGCTTGGGGTCGAAACAGGCATCATTGTCGGCCTCGCAATTGTTGCAGGCCTTCATGATGGCGGTGAGGTGCATGGCGACGATCTTCGAGCCGGTGACCAGCGCCGCGACCTTCTGCTCTTCCTTGACCTTCCAGTTGATGTAGGCCTCGATATCGGGATGGTCGATGTCGACCACCACCATCTTGGCAGCCCTGCGGGTGGTGCCGCCCGACTTGATGGCGCCGGCAGCGCGGTCGCCGATCTTGAGGAAGCTCATCAGGCCCGACGACTTGCCGCCGCCGGAGAGCTTTTCGCCTTCGCCGCGCAGATAGGAGAAGTTGGAGCCGGTGCCCGAGCCGTATTTGAACAGCCGCGCTTCACGCACCCACAGATCCATGATGCCGTTTTCGTTGACGAGATCGTCCTCGACCGACTGGATGAAGCAGGCGTGCGGCTGCGGGTGTTCGTAGGAGGATTTGGACTTGGTCAGCTTGCCGGTGAACGGGTCGACATAGAAATGGCCCTGACCGGGACCGTCGATGCCGTAAGCCCAGTGCAGGCCGGTGTTGAACCACTGCGGGCTGTTGGGTGCAACGCGCTGGGTGGCAAGCATATAGGCGAGCTCGTCCATGAAAGCGCGGGCGTCGTCTTCGGAAGTGAAGTAGCCACCCTTCCAGCCCCAGTAGGTCCAGGTGCCGGCCAAACGGTCGAAGACCTGGCGGGCGTCGGTTTCCGAGCCGTAACGTTCGTCTTCGGGAAGTTCGGCAAGCGCTGCTTCGTCTGCGGTCGAGCGCCACAGCCAGGAGGGGACCGAATTCTCTTCGACCTTCTTCAGCCGCGCGGGAACGCCGGCCTTGCGGAAATATTTCTGCGCGAGGATGTCAGCTGCGACCTGACTGAACTGGACAGGCACATCAATGCCGGCGAGACGAAACACGATCGACCCGTCCGGGTTCTTGATCTCGCTTGTCGCCTTGCGGAATTCGATGTCTGAATAGGCTGACTGGCCGTCCTTGGTGAACCGACGTTCGATGCGCATTTTCGTCCTCTTTTTTAAATTCACGGCCGGGCGCAGTCCTTGCGTCGCGACAATATCTGGTCCCCAGGCCGTGCACTCATTGTACAGCCCGCTTGCTACTCGGTCACTCGATGTGATTCCCGTGGTCGGGAAACCCTCTATCTTGTGGTCAGCGTGGCTGCAAACACTAAATATAGTATTAACAGATTATTGCCACCAGCCCCTATTTTCATTTCGGCGGGTTATTTTTCGTCACCAGACACACCCCTCCGATCACCGCGCAGATCTGCACTGTGTCAGACGTCTTGAACCGGAAATATCTGGAATTGACTGGCCTCGAAACTCTCCAGCCGCGCCGCCGCCGCAACGTTGATCCTATAAGCAGCGACTCGTGCGGGTGCGTCAAGAGGTTGATTGTGACGGATTCATGTACACCACATCTAGTGGCTTCGGATTGTGGAAAACGAGGACAAAGGCAGTTTTAATTGATTTGGCCATTGTCGGCGTTCAAACCCCCGAATTGCAAGGTGTTGCGGAGACGCGAGCGCGTGCATGACGCTCGGTCGGGGCCGGATCGGGAAAAGCGCGAAAAATTCTGACAGGTAAAAATTCAGCGATCGGAAATTTGTGGCGACAGCCGCCGATCTCGCGGGCTCGCGATCCTGACGGATCGGTGAACCGCTGTGCGGCAAGTCTGGAGTCTTTGCGTGAGCGTCACGCGGCCGGGCCGGCGCCGCGTCAGGCGGCCTTGAGATACCGGAAGGCATCCCGGATCACATCCTTGAGCCCGTCTTCGCCGACCAGTCCGATGGCGGTGGCGACTGGAAACCATTTGCGCCTGCGCTGGTCCATTTCGGGCCAATGGTCTTTCAGCTCGTGCAGTCTGACGAGATACACGTCAACATCGCAGATGGCGTCGCGACGCCGGGTTCTCTGCTTGACATAACGGTAATGCCCGACTGGTCCGCCAGGCAGAACCTCGCCGATGACCCCGGATTCCTCCCAGGCCTCGCGGATGGCGGCGGCAGGACCGTCCTCGCCACGCTCGATCCAGCCCTTGGGAACAATCCACCGGCCGGTGTCGCGGCTTGTGATCAGCATCAGCTCGCGCGAAACGCCGGAGCCGCGAAATACCGCGGCCGCAGCCTGGCGTTTGAGCTTTCCGCCAAATCGTGCGTGCTCGTCACTTGGGCCCCGGAAGAGGTCAAGCAGATGTTTGATCCTGTCAAAAGCGGTCATGGTCAGCGAATCGACTCCTCCGCCTATCGTCGCACGGGATTATGACCGATTTGATACACTGCTGCCCCGGTACGTCAAAGCTGCCGGCATATAGCGCCGTTCTAATCAGCTCTGAGCCTCGACGATCATCTGCGGGAAAGCGGGTGGGCGACCCGGCAGTCATTCCCCAAAAAGGGGCACAGCTTGGGCTGTGTCTCTGAATGGTTGCCTCGGTCTGTCAGGTCAAGCTTTTCAAGCCGGACGGCATGACCGGAATCTGCCCGGGCCAGAGCTGGTTGGATCAGAATTCATCCCATTCCTGCGCAACGGCTGCGGCGGTCGCACATCCTGAACCGGCAGCACGAATCATCCGGGGAGCCCGAGCCACCGGCTTCTTCGCAGCAGGCTCGGTGTTGGCTGTGACGCGCGACGGGGTGCTCTCGTTGACCCTGAACACGGCCAGCTTGGTGACAAGTCCGTCTGCATCGGCAGTGAGGTTGCGGATGGATTTGGCGGTGTCGGAAACAAGGGTGGTGTTTTGCTGGGTCGTCTGATCCATATTGACCACGGCCGAGTTGATCTCGGAGATGTCCGTCGCCTGCTCTCGTGCAGTCTCGACAATCTCGGCGATGTACCCGTTGATATGCTTGACCTGCTCTCCGATCTCGCGGAGGGCCTCACCGGTCTGGTTGACCAGACTCACACCGCTGCCCACCTGCTGCGACGACTTTTCAATCAGGGCGTTGATCTCCTTGGCGGCACTTGCCGAACGCTGCGCCAATTCACGTACTTCCTGAGCGACGACAGCAAAGCCCTTACCGGCTTCACCGGCCCGCGCCGCTTCAACACCCGCATTCAGAGCCAGCAGGTTGGTCTGGAAGGCGATTTCGTCGATCACCGAAATGATTTGCCCGATTTGTTGCGACGACCCTTCGATTTCGGTCATCGCGCTGACGGCCCTGGATACAATATCTTCGGACACCGACGCATTCTTCGTGGTTTCGTCAACCAGGCGTCCGGCTTCTCCGGCGCGCTTTGATGCAGTCTGGACGTTCTCAGTGATACGACCGATGGCCGCGGCGGTTTCTTCCAGAGAGACGGCTTGCTGTTCGGTACGCTGGGAAATCCGTTCGGCATCGGCGCACACATGATTTGAGCCGTCGCTCATCTGGCGGGCGGAACTGCCCAGTTCGGCAACCAGTTGCTCGAGCGATGACATCGAGGCGTTGAAGTCATTTCTGAGAACCTCAAGTGTGCCGGCAAACGGTTTGGTCAAACGGAACCGAAGATCGCCTTCGGCCAATTGGCGCAGGCCCTGGCCGAGAGCTTCCATGGCAAATTGCAGGCGTGCAGTGTCGGCGGTCCGCTCGGCTTCGCGAGCTTTGGAATCTTCGAGGTTGCGCAACTGGGCTTCCTCGGCCTTCCGCGACATCTCACCAGCTTGTTTGTTGGCTACTTCGATGTTGCGCATCGCCTCGTCGTTCTGCTCAAAGGCCTTTGCCAGGGAATGGCCCAGCGAGACCAAAGCGCCAGCCTCGAGAATGAGGATGACCGCATGCAGAACGACCCGTGTGAATTCTGTTTCTCCGGGAAAAACCGCTGCTGGGATAATCAGGAAAAGAACAAGGTGATGGAGTGCGGTCAGACCCGCGAAAGCCAGGATAGGCTGCCAACTCACCCAGGATGCGCAGATCGCCAGGCTGGCGAAAAAGTACATGTGCATGTCGATCTGGAGTGGAGAGCCCGAAAACGCGTAAACCAGCAGGGCCACGCTGGCAGCATGCGCCAGCGCTGTTGAAATCTGCGTTGCAGTGCCGGTCCGGTCATGCCACCAGGTCAAGGTCGCAACCGCGGCGATTGCAGCGCCGCCGCCCAACACAATGACAGGATTTGCATTCATGCCCCAAAGATAACGAAGCAGCATCATGCCGAGATTGATCCACAACAGCGATACAATTGCTATTGCCGCGCGGGTGCGCAGCGAGGTCATGTAAGTCATAGTGAAGATGTACTCCTGCAGAAGAAAGCGAGACTACCGTCGAGAACCAGCATTGCGCCGGACTGAAACAAGCGCAAAGCGAAACCGGGCTGGTCGGAATATGCGATGGCGGCGTAGGGTGTGCCGGTCCCATTCATGACGGCTCCGCCGGCGCCAGCGATGACACTGATGACGCGTCCGGGTTCGCTCCAGGGCGCAACAATCACCAGCGCCTTGCCGTTGCGGGGGACGATAGCCGCGGCTGACAATACAGTCAGGACCACGGCAAGGTTGAGGCCGACAATCCGGCATTGCCGGAATCTATGGCTGGTGGGGGGCGTGGAATTTTGCATGAGGGGATTGAAACGCTGACTCTGGCTGACGCATGCCCGCGAAGGGCTTTGACAAGCTGTTATCATTCCAGCCGAGGGTTCATCCCTGAATGATCAATGATACAAACAATCGGGATAAGATACGGTTAATGGGTGCGCGAAGATTGGTTGGCGCACCACGGGCGCGCCCGCAATGGCCATGGCTCTCGGGCATGGCCACCCAGGGTCCGGCGCGCCATCGCCAGCAGGCTGGTTCAGCCGAAGTGGCCGGGCTTAAACCGTTCGCGCAGCTCAATCCTCAGCCGCGGGTATCCTTGGCGATCGGCTCGACATAGGCAAAGCCCATGTCCCAGGGGAAATAGATCCAGGTGTCCTGGCTGACCTCGGTGACGAATGTGTCGACCAGCGGCCGGCCTTTGGGTTTTGCGTAGACGGTGGCGAAATGCGCCTTTGGCAGCATTGCCCGAACGATCGCGGCGGTCTTGCCGGTGTCGGTCAGGTCATCAACAATGAGGACACCTTCGCCTTCGGTTTCGAGAAGATCGGCATTGATCTCCTTGAGCACCTTCATGTCGCCCTGATTGATGTAGTCGTGGTAGGAGGCGACGGAAACCGTATCGATCCGGCGGATGTCGAGTTCACGCGAAATGATTGCAGCCGGTACAAGCCCGCCGCGTGTGATGCAGACCATCGCGCTCCAGACCTGCCCGGTGCCGCTCAATCGCCATGCCAGTGCCCGCGCATCACGGTGAAACTGGTCCCAGGAGACCGGAAAGGCTTTGTCTGGAAGAGACATGGCTGACTACCTTGGATTTGCGAGCGGCACGATGGCTGCGGTTTGAACACCTGATTGCCGCAAATAGCCGAAAACCGGCGTTGAAAGCAAGTCAGCCTGCATTTGCAAGCGGGAAGCACAGGGGGCGGATCGAAGCCCCGCTCCCGAACAGACAACGCCTCAAGTGGAGATGCCTAGCGTGACATGAGCACCGCGACCGGGGAGCTCTCCACGAAGGCACGGGTGACGCCGCCAAACAGCCACTCCCTGAGCCGTTGATGGGTGTAGGCGCCCATGACGACGAGATCCGCGTTGCTGGCCTTGACTTGCGCCGCAATGGCTTCCGTGGTGGAGCCGTTTCCTTTGGAAACAGTTGTCACATTGGCGTGAATTCCGTGACGTGACAGGCAGCCGGCGATATCGGTGCCTGCGAGTGGAGCGTCAATATCGGGCAGTTTGTCGGGGTCGACCACGACAATTTCCACAGCCTCGGCCGCTTTCAACAGGCAAAGCGCATCGTGCGTCGCGCGGGCAGCCTCGCGGGACCCATCCCAGGCGATGAGGATCCGCCGGATCGGCGATGCCAGTGTGCCGCTGGATGGCAGGAAAAGCACCGGACGTCCGCCTTCAAACAGCAGGGCTTCGACATTGCTGGCCATGTCTTCATTTGCGGCCCGGTCAGGTTGGCGAACCACCACTAGATCTGCGGACCGGGCGCTGGCCAGCGCCGAAACGGCACTGTCGCCCCCTGGTGACCGTACCGGTCTCCATTCATACGACAGCCCTGCCGTTTCGCAGGCTTTCTCGAAAGCATCGCCGACTTCGCGCATACGGGCATCAGCCTGCTCATAAAGGGCGGCAATGGTGGATGCATCAGGCACGTCGATGGGAGCGGACAGGACCACAAACTGCGAGGGTTCGCCGTGACAGCCGATCAGGTGCACCTCTTTGCCTGCGGCGAATTCCGCGATTGCGCCGGTCACGGGTGCGACGTCGGCCTCGGTTGTCAGGACAGCGAGGATCGTATGATAGGTCACGGGGTTAACTCCTTTGAACGGTCCGGGGGCGGAACCTAGACTTTCACCATGCCCGGCACATCAAAGGCGTGCATTGATCCTTATCAAACCGGGATGCCTGTCACTGCGCCGCCGCGTCAAGTTTCGTCGCCACGCTTGTCAGCATGGCCTCGACATCGAGTTTCGCCGCGTTTATCGCGAGCGGATCGCGGCCGCGTATGACAATCTCGGTGGAGAACTTCGTGCCCGAAAAACGGGGGTAAGAGCCGATATTGACGTCGGGATGGGCTTTGGCGATCACCGACAGGGGGTCGCCTATGTCACCTTCGCCGAAAGGACAGCTGACCTTGTCGGACAGCACTTTGGTTCCTGTTTCCAGCGTTGGCAGCACGTTGTCGAGCATGGCCTGGAACACCGACGGGACACCGGCCATGACATGCACATTGCCGGTCGTGAAGCCCGGCGCGAGACTGACGGGATTGTCGATGTGGCGGCTGCCCAGCGGCATGCGCGCCATGCGGCGCCGCGCGTCGGTGAATTCAAGGCCGCGCTCGGCGTAATGCGCGCCAAGCAGCGCCAGCGCGTCGGGATCGTAATCGCAGGCCACGCCAAAGGCTGCCGCCACGGCATCGGCGGTGATGTCGTCATGGGTTGGTCCGATGCCGCCGGAAGTGAAGACATGATCGTAGCGGCGCCTGAGCGCATTGAGCGCTTCCACAATGCGCTCGTGATCGTCGGGGACGATGCGGACTTCCTCAAGGTCGATCCCGGCAGCGGTCAGCAATTCCGCCAGATGACCGATGTTCTTGTCCTTGGTCCGTCCGGAAAGCAATTCGTCGCCGATCGCCAGAGCGGCTGCTGTGACGGTACGGGTGTCGGGCTTGCTCATCATCTTGTTTCCTGTCCGGCGATTTCCGGGGCCGAATGGATAAACGGCTTTCGCCCCATTGCGCAAGTCTGCGCGAAAGACCGGCGCAGTCTCTGTATTGTGAACAATCTGTGCTTCATCTGCGGTCTTTTTGTGAACGGCATAATCCCTAGGTACAGGGAACCGCCGCATCGGAGCGGGAATGGAAATTGGAGACGGAAATGGCCAAGATACTGGTGCTTTACTATTCGAGTTGGGGTCACATGGAAACCATGGCCAAGGCAGCCGCAAAAGGTGCGGCTGCGGCCGGAGCGGATGTCACGCTCAAGCGGGTCCCCGAACTGGTGCCTGATTCGGTGGCTGAGCAGTTCCATTACAAGCTCGACCAGGATGCGCCTGTCGCCGATCCGGCTGAACTTGCCGATTATGATGGTATCGTCTTCGCCGTCCCGACACGCTACGGCATGATGGCATCCCAGATGAAGAACTTTCTCGATCAGACCGGTGGCCTGTGGGCGTCGGGCGCTCTGGTGGGCAAGGTTGGCTCGGTCATGGCATCCTCGGCTGCACAGCATGGTGGCCAGGAAGCGACCATTTTGAGTTTCCACACCGTGTTGTTGCATCATGGCATGCTCATCGCGGGTCTGCCCTATACGTTCCAGGGACAGATGGGCGTCGGTGAAGTCAAGGGCGGTACGCCTTACGGGGCAACCACCATCGCTGACGGCGACGGGTCGCGCCAGCCTTCCGCTGTCGAACTCGAAGGCGCCGAATTCCAGGGCAAGCGTGTCGCCGAGATTGCCGCCAAACTGGTTGTCTGAACCGGTTAGCGGACAGGGGCGTTGGAGTTCCGGCCGCAGGAACACACATCGGGCCTTGCGGAAAACACCGCGGGGCCCGGCTGTTTTCACACAAGCCGTCCACAGGGTCTTGCTTGCGCGCGAAGGGTCGGCTACCGACTAGGTCACGTGCGGACGTGGCGAAACTGGTAGACGCAAGGGACTTAAAATCCCTCGGCCGCGAGGCTGTACGGGTTCGATTCCCGTCGTCCGCACCATTTTTCGCGATTCCGCCAGGGGCCTGGCCCAATCCCGGTGCTTACGCGTTGATCGTGAAGCCGATCCGCAAGCCGCCCCAATGCTGGCCGCTGACGATGATCGGCGCGGTCAGATCCTTCATCAGGCTGTAATTCCCGCCACCCATGTCGCGGCGGTAGGTTTGCATCAGGAACGGTTTCCTGTTGCGCCCGGCGGCAAGGCCGGTGCGGTCGTTGAAGATCCGGCGATTGCGGCAATTGCCGGCGTTCCAGACCGGATCGGCGCTCTGCGGCTGGGAGAAGATGTGGTTATGGGTCGGCAGGTAGCCGTTGCGGTCAACGGCGGCGCAGAACGTGACGCGCGGATCGAATTCGAGCATGGCTTCCTGGATCGGCGGCAGCAGGCGATCGGTGTGTCGGGTGAAGCGCGTGACATGCTGCACGGGATCGGTTCCGGGCAGTGGCTGATAGTTTTCATCAAACAGGTCGGCCATCGTGAGATCGCCGGAACTGATCGCATTTTCATAGAGGGCAGCAATTTCGGCGGCTTTTGTGATGCATTGCCTGATCAGCGGCGTGTCTTCGGTCTCGATCCCGCTTTGCGCCACTTCGCCGATGACGTTTTCCGAAAACGAGACCAGCCGGTCGATCTTGGCGCTGGCCGCGGTCAGCATTTCCGCGCTTTTGTGGACCTGAGTGTCGAGATCGGAGACTTTGGCGAGCACTGTCGAGCAGGCTTGGGTGGTCTCTTCAACCGGAGCGCTGATTCGCTCGATTTCGCCGATCATTCCGGCGACGCTCTCGCTGAAACCGGTAAACTTCTTCAATTCCTCATCAATCTCGGACGAGCGCTGAAAGGCGGCTGTGGCGACGGCCTCGTTGTCGGCATTCTGCTTTTGCAGTTTGTCGACAATGCCGCGCAGAGCCTGCAGCCGGGAGACCATGTCGCGCGATACGTTGCCGGTCTTGTCGGCCAG
>NZ_JBDWHW010000158.1:0-21417 GCF_039975035.1 Hoeflea sp.
CGAAGAAAGACAACCGCTTCGCCAACCGCATCACACTCCACCACCACATCATCCATCGTCGTCCTCCTTCCAAATCAGAGGATCACGACAGATTCAGCTTATTACCCCTTTGTCACGCATTTCTTCACCCGATTGCCCTGGATGCGGTGCGCGGTTTTGTTGACGCCATGTTCGGCTAATGCGTAAACTAGTGGCTACAAGTATCCGGAATTCAAGCGATTCGGCTTGTAATCCAGATCCAGGGAAGCCCGCGATGCCCGCTGAAACAACAGTGAAAGCCGCTCTTGAGGCATTAAACAAGGCCTTGAATCAGCTTGACAATGAGGTCGACAGGCAAGTCGATGCCAGCCGAAGCGCCACCGAGGCGGCTGAAGAACTGGGGCGCATGATCGAGGACCGTTCGCGCATTGCTCTGGAACTCGACCAGGCGCAGGACAGGTCGAATCGCCTGGAAGAGGCAAACCGCGAGGTCTCGCGGCGATTGGTTACAGCCATGGAAACAATCAGGGCGGTGTTGGACCGCTGAGATGTGATTTTGCGCTGCCGGAAGGATCTCCGTGTGCGCGGGGCAACACGAAACAGGATATGTTGAATGGCGCAAGTCACCGTCACTATCGACAGCAAGACCTACCGGATGGCCTGCGAAGAGGGTCAGGAAGAGCATCTGAGCGAACTCGCCGGCCGCTTTGACCGTTATGTCGGGCATCTCAAGGATCAGTTTGGCGAAATCGGTGATCTGCGTATCACGGTGATGGCCGGGATCATGGTGATGGACGAGTTGCATGAGTTGCAGCGACGGATGCGCGGCCTTGAAGCAGAGGTGGAAACCCTGAAGAAAACCCGTGATACCGTGCTGAGCAAGGTCGACAAGACCGATCAGGACCTGGCCAAGGCGTTGACCGAAGTCACCGGCAAGATCGAACTGATTGCAAGCAAATTGGCCGGACGCGGGTAGCCTTCCGCCGCAGCGATGCATGGTTTACGTGGCCGGTTGGTGTCAGAGCGCCGGTGTCGAAGCCATTTCCCGCAGAGCGGTGAGAACCCTGTCCGGCGCGGCGTGCAGGATATGCTGGCCAATGCCGGGGATCTCCTGATGCCGGGAATTGGCAATACGGCCTGCCGCAAGCCTTGCCAGGCGCGGGTTCACCGCGGGATCGGATTCTCCGTGCAGAACCGTTACCGGCAGGTTCAGCCGGGAGAGCAGCCCGCTCCAGTCCGAATTGCTCGAAGATGTGTCCGAGAGGAAGGCCGAGGCTCCCCTGCCGGTCACATGTCTGATTCCGGCCCGCAACAGCGCATAGGTTTCCTGGTCGCGGATTGCTTCGTTATCGCCGGCGCTGTTTTCAGCCAAAGCCGACAGGTAACGGTGCGAACCGCCATAGCGCAGGTAGGCGACGGCGGTCAGCGCAATGAACTGGTGTGCCGCCGCAGACGCAATGCCGCTCGACATCGCCAGCTTCTGAAGCACCCCGACAGGGACGAGATGATCAGCCAGTTGAAGCGGGAAATAAGCCGAGCACAGCACCAGCCCGCAGACCTTTTCGGGATAGGCCAGGCAATATTCGATCGCGGCATGGCCGCCAAACAGGTGACCCAGCACAATCGATCGATCAGCGTCATGCCGCTCGCACACGTAGCGTGCGTCCTCTAGACATGTCTGCATGAAGGATGCGTCTTTGGCCTGCCTGTCTGTGGCGCCATAGCCCGGTTTTGAGGCTCCGATGAGCTCGAAGCCGGATTTGCCAAAATCTTCGCGCAAGCCGAGACTGAGTTCAGGGCTTTGCAGCAACCCGTGGAACATCAACACCGGGCGGCGTGCGGCAGCGGACATGGGTGGGAGCGGATAGTGAACATAGCTGATGCGCCGGCCGTCCCGCTCGATCGTCTGCCAGGCCGAGGAGTCGTGGGCAAAGGGAAAATTGTGCGTCGTCGGACCTGTCGCGTTCGGCAACCCGGCGGAACCGCCTGACAAGGCAGCCAGACTGACAAGGTCATTGACGACCTGGACCGCTTCCAGGCGCGAGGTGACGCCGAGTTTGCGAAAAATCGCCTGGGTCTGGCTTTTTACCGTATCCACGGAGCGAAAGCGTTCCTTTGATATCTCGATATTCGATCTGCCTCTGGCCATCAGTTCGAGGACTTCCACCTCCGAGGGAGACAGGCCCAGGCTTTCGCTCAGGATTGCCGGAATAGATCGGTCCTGGATTGTGACCGGAAGCGTGACAACGACGACATCAAGCTGATTGTCCAAGAGCAGTGAAACGAAACCGTTTTCACCCTCGCTGCGAACGAAACTGCGGTTGAGCGGCTGGTCCTGGCCGTCCTGTTCGAACAAGCCAGCCACACTGACAAGGACAACTGCGTTCAGGCTTGATTGCAGCCGCTCAATCTGGGTGTGGGAATAATTCGTCGTGCCCGTGGAGATGACAGGCCGGTTCTGCCGGTCCAGCGTGACGGAAAACCCATCTATATAGCCGAATATCTTGCGGGCTTCGTGTGATTGCGCCACGATCCGGAACGCTCTGTCGAGCACGATCTTCAATGCGGGACCTTCAACCAGCGAGCGGTATTTGGCTTCGGGTGCGGGCGACATCACCTGGGCCAGTTCGGCGGCAATGTTGAAATGCTTGCCTATTTCTCCTGTAAAAACCGGTTGCCCGGTTTCGCCGACAGCGAGGAAGTCTTCCAAATTCTTCATGAATTCGGTAAATTCCTGGTCGCCTTTGAAATAGGAATAGATCGCTTCGATTGCTTGGTTCAGGGGGACCGGATCTCTGGCTGCATTCATGGACAGAAAGCCAATTCTCTTCGCTGCGATTCCCTTCGAATCTTACACAACGGTCGGCTGTCGACAAGCCGACATTGGCGAGTTCGGATAGTGCAGAAAAGAAACTGGCGGAATACAGGGAAAGACAAATCTGGATTTAGAAGGCCTTGGTGAAGGTCAGGTCCAATCCGCTGGATTCATAGTCATAGAACACGATGTTGCTGTGTTGCTGTTTGAAAAAGACACCGATGACCGGCGACAATCCGGCGATCTGGAAATTGTCCTTGCTGAACGTTCCTCTTGCTTCCCAGAACTTGTCCTGCCGGGTGAGCCGCAAACCGGGAAACGGGTCCTTGAATTGGCGATTGCCGGCTGTAAGTGTTGCCTTGACCCGAACGCCATGGGTTATCGGCATTTCGAGCCCGAGTGTGCCGGAGGCGCTCTCATAGGAATTCCAGGGTCTGGCGGATACGCTTTCCTTCTCGAAGCTTCCACCCGCAGACAATGTCAGGCGTCGTGAGAACGCATGTCTGACTGATGCTGTGGCTCGCGTTGTGCTCGCGTCGGCGGCGCTTTGTCCGTCAAAGCTGCGATACATCTGGATGACTTCTGCGGAGAGCCACCAGCCCCGGGAAATGTTCCATTTTCCCGAAATCCGGCCACCGATGCCCAGGCTCTGCAGTTTTCCGTTTTGCCAGTGCCGGTCGGCGATTGCCTCGACCTGCAGCGAGTAGCGAAGCTGGTCATGCCTCAATCCGGTCCGCAGTTCGGCGTACTGCTTGTCGAACCGGTCATTGGAATAGTCGGAAAATCCGGCTGACAAAGAAGCGTAGGCCGAGCGATTTTCACTCAGCGCATGGGAGTAACCCGCCACGGCGCCTGCTCTGAGGCCGATTCCCGAGTGTTCGCGCGCGGTGTTGGAAATCACAAAGGGCAGGCCGCCGATCATGACGGTTGATTGGGATGTTCCGTCATTGATATTTGTCGATGGCGCCAGCGAGAAATAGCCCGACAGCGAGAAGCCCTCGGTTGTGCCGATGCGGCGGGCAAGCTGGCGCAACTGATCCTGATCGCGTGCCAGATCGGCGGTGTCGGTCAGCCGGTTGAGGTGATAGCCCGCGCCCTGCCGCTTTCCCTGAAGGGCCAGGATCTTGATCAGCTCGATGCGAACCGCGTCGATATCGGGTTGACGCGAAAGGATGTCGCGCAGAAGTTTCTCCGCCTGGTCCAGACGGTTGGTCCGGGCGTAGACTACAGCCAGAAGATAGGCCGCGGGGATGGCTTCGGCTCCCTGAAACCGGGTGCTTTCAAGCACCGACTCCGCTTCGCTGAAATTGCCGCCGGAAACCAGCGCTTCCGCCGACTGGAAAGCGGTTTGCGCCTGGGCGGGCTGTTGACCGGGAGACAAACACAGGAGAGCCGCCAGGCAGGCGACTGCCAGCGGCCCCCGGTTCCCTGACAACGATCGTTTTTCAACGATTGGCTGTCGAGCTCCCATTTCCGAAGAAAACGCGGGAAAAGGATGTGGCATCGGTTATTTTTTCACTGCGCCGATGGTGCCGGACATGATGTAATCGCGATTCTGGCCATCAAGCATCGCGTTGCCTTCGATGAGATAGGCTGCAGCTGTTTCGGCGGCACCGTTGCCGAAAAAGGCGCCGATAGCTTCGTTGGTCCTGGTGGTTCCCACAGCATTGTTGTTCGCGTCCACCAGCTGGGCGGTACCGGTGTATTCCGAGCCGGTGATGTTGGCATCGATATTCAGGCCGGTTACGGTGTTGTTGAGCACGACCATCTGCTGGTTCTTGTAGGTTGCGAGCTGCGCGTCCTTGATGCCGCCCTTTACCGTGCCGGCATCGAAATCGGCAGTCAGTTCAACTGTTCCGCCGCTCAGGCCCATGTACTGCATGGTTCCATTGTCGTCATAGACAGTGGTTCCGCCTTCATTGAAGCCCTTGTAGGAGGCCTGTCCGGAGCCCGGCATGTTGGTGGTGTTGTTGCCGATATAGCCAACCGCGTAGGTGGCTGTTCCAGCACCGTCGGCGCCCTCCTGATAGCGGATCGTCGTGCCGTGTTTCATGACGATCTGTTCGACGAAGGTGTTGTTGGCGTAGACGTTGTAGACACCGACGGAAGACAGGTTCGCGGTGTCGTTTGAAACTTGCGTGTCACCAAAATTGCCGTTCTCGAAATAGACACTTCCCTTGGCGTCCTTCATTCCGGCAATCGCGGTGCCATTCTGAAGGGTGTCGGGAGAGCCGGCTGTGACCAGTGCGGGGTTGGTGCCCTGATTGTTTGACGGGTTGGGATCCTTGTCCACCGACCCGTCAATCTGGATTCCCCCAGCCGCTGACTTTTCGATGATGCTCGCCTGCGTTATCTCGTGACGGGATTGCGGCAGGTTTGTATAGGAGCTGACGGAGGATGTGTTGGTTGAATTGGCGCGGAAAGCGAGCGCCTTGCCGGATGCCTTGATCGGCAGGGATCCTGCAGCGACTGCCGCGCCGGGCAGCACAATGCCTGCCGACGGGCTGCAGCCTGTGACGGCTGGAATAATTGCGAGAACGATTGCCCCGGAAATAAACGCTTTTCTGGTCATGCTGCACCCCTTTTGCCCGCAGAAACTCACCAAACAAAAGCCGCTTCAAACAGGTGTTCAGAATCCCGGGCGGGATCGTGACGGCCTGGCGAGACGCAAGTGTTGACGATGCGTTCGGTTTGGAGCGGCAGTAGCGGAACGGAAGTCCGATCCGGTGCCAGCAAGTATCGGGCGGGCGGGGTACATCTCAATCACCTGAACGGGTGAAAAAGCTGTTTGAGAATTTGCCGATTGGCGGAATTCAATTCATGACCTATATATCAGGTGCGATCTGCGCCTCTCGACAGGATACACAATCCCCGGGGCCTTAATTGATCCCAAGGGAGCTGTCCCTGACCGGACTCGTGGGTCCGGTCATATGGCGCCCACCTACGTTGTAGGTTCCCGGGATCGAAAAAATCCATCGGTTGCCGTGGATCGCACCTCTTCTGCTCTTGCCCGGCCTAATTCTCAAGCGCGCGGGAGCTGGCCCAATCTATTCAATCAGCCCGTATTTCAACGCACGCGCCACAGCCTCCATTGTGGTGCTGGCCATCAGTTTTCTGCGCGCTGACGAAAGGTGTTTTTCAACGGTTTCCAGGTTTTCACCAAGTTCGTGGGAGATCCCCGCGGGATCTTGACCGCGTGCTGCCAACCGGAGGCAGACGATTTCGGCATGGGTCAACCGATCCGGGAGTTGTGGCATGGTTTTCCGAAATCGTGATCATCAAGTAATTTGCTTATTATGAGGTGCTTTCCTAGGCTATCCGGTGCGAGCAACAACCGGTTTTCGCCAGCGTCGTGAACAAAGGGTTATGGAATTACATAAAAGGCCGCGGACTGTGTAAACGCCTCGGGTGGCGGTGAAGGCGTTGACGGACGGCGCGATTAGGGATTACGCCGGTTCGATCAGAATTCCGGAGATTGAGATGGACAGCAAAGCAAGCATTCGCGCGGCCATGCTGGCGCGCAGAGATGCGCTGGCGGCGGATCGCCGGATCGAGATGAGTCTGGCCATGGCCGATGCGGCAGAGGCGATGGCCTTCGATCCGGGAACCGTGATCGCTGGTTACCTGCCTATCCGCTCGGAACCCGATCTGCGGCCGTTGCTGGCGCGATTTCGCGAACGTGGCGCGCGGCTTTGCCTGCCTGTGGTGCTTGATCGCCAGACGATTGTCTTCCGCGAATTTGTCCGGGGAGCGGATCTGGTCGGTACCGGCTTTGGAACATCCGGCCCAGGGCCTGATGCGGAAGTGCTTGACCCCGACATTCTTATGATGCCGCTGTCGGCGTTCGATGCTGCAGGCAATCGGCTGGGGTATGGCGCCGGCCACTATGACCGGGCCATCGCCCAGCTGCGCGCCAAGGGGCTGTCGCCGGTGCTGGCCGGCACGGCGTTTTCGCTGCAGGAAACCGATCATCTGCCGGCGGAAGCCCATGACGTGCCGCTTTCGATGATCCTGACCGAGCTGGGCTTGCGCTCGTTTCCCCAATCTTTATAGAGAGCTCATGCGCCTGTTATTTCTTGGAGACATGGTCGGTCGATCCGGCCGCACCGCGGTCTGGAACCGCCTTCCTGGCCTGATCCGCGATTTCAAGCTGGATTTTGTCATCGTCAATGGTGAAAATGCCGCTGGCGGCTTTGGCATTACCGAAGAAATATTCCTCGAAACGCTTGAGGCCGGCGCCGATGTGGTGACGACCGGCAACCATGTCTGGGACCAGCGCGAGGCGCTTGTGTATGCTGAACGTCAGGACCGTTTCCTGCGCCCCGCCAATTATCCGGCCGGCACTCCGGGACGGGGCTCCAATCTCTACATGGCCCGCAATGGCGCGCGGGTGCTGGTCGCCAATGTGATGGGCCGGGTGTTCATGCATCCCGATCTCGATGATCCGTTCTCGGCGGGCGAGGCAATCCTGAATGCCTGTCCGTTGGGCGAGCAGGCGGATGCGGTGATTTTCGACTTCCATGCGGAAGCCACCAGCGAGAAGCTCTGTTTTGCCCATTTTGTCGATGGCCGCGCGAGTTTCGTGGTGGGCACCCATACCCATGTTCCAACCGCTGACGCCCAGATTCTGAATGGTGGTACAGCCTATCTTTCCGACGCAGGCATGTGCGGCGATTACGATTCGTCGATCGGCATGGACAAGGAAGAACCGATCAACCGGTTCGTGGCAAAGATTCCGAAAGGCCGCTTCGAGGCGGCTTCGGGACCTGCAACGCTCTGCGGCGTCGCCGTCGAGATTTCCGACCGCACCGGACTGGCGGAGAAAATCGCGCCGTTGCGGATCGGCCCGAGGCTGAGCGAAACGATGCCTGACTTCTGGAGCTGAACCCGGTCATGCGTCCTACAGGTCTTGCTGCTTGCCCTTGACCAGAGGGCGTTTGGCGTCGGGATCGGGTGGCAACATGCCGCGTTCCTTGAGCCAGGGATGAATCTCCACCGCGCGTGACAGCGCCGCGATTGCCGCTTTGGGTCGTCCCATGCGCATCAGCAAATGGTACATGCCCGACCAGGCGCCGAAATGATCCGGCTCAAGCTCGACGGCCATCTCCAGGTCCGACAGCGCACCGTCGTCATTGTCGCGCAGGAAACGGGCAAAGGCGCGCTGGTTCCAGCCTTCGGCATAGGTGGGCGCCTCGCGCACAGCGATATCGAAAGCTGTTTCCGCTGCTTCAAAATCATAACTTTCGCGCCGCTTCATGCCGTAATCGATGGCTTCACGCACCTCGGGCGTCGGGGCCTGGCTGATCCACCATTGCCAAACAGCATTCTCGGCAACGCGCCCTTCGCGTTCGGTTCTGGCGTTCTTCAAGGCCATGAACAGCTTTTCGCGTGGACCGAGACTATCTGCCATCACGGCTGCCGGGTTTGTCGCGACGAGACTGAACGCAGCAATATGAATGAGAAAATGGCGGCGATGCATGGTCAGATTCCCTTCAGCACGAGAATTGTCGGCTGACGTGGCAAGCTGCGGGCGGAAACTGTGAAGCTGTCACCATTGACATAGTCGACCAGGAACCGGTCGCCCATCATCTCGATGAAGTTCGACAGTGGCGCACCGCGCCGGTGCATCGGCAGCAGGATCGAGGATTGCAGCCGCCTGGCGATCTCCGTCATGGCGCGGTGACTGAGGGTCAGGCCGCCATCGACAGGCACCATGACGATGTCGAGCCTGCCGATCTGGGCGAAATGCCGGTCTTCCAGAGGGTGATGCAGATGTCCCAGATGGCCGATGCACAAATCGGCGACCTCGAAAATGAAGATCGAGTTGCCATCGGGCTCCATGGCGCCGAAATTGCGGATATCGGTGGTGACATTGCGGACATAGACATCCTCGACCACCTCATCATGATCGGCCGCTGTTCCGTCAAAATTCCAGCCGCGCAACACATGTCCGATCCGTTCGTCGGGCGACAGGGTGAAATGCGAGGAATGGGCCTTGTTCATGGTGACAATGTCGGGGGCTGCGACGCGGCCGGCCCAACCGTTGAAGTCGGTGGCGATGGTGATGCCGGCAGGCGTGGTGATGACATAGGTGGAATG
Organism: Hoeflea sp.; assembly: GCF_039975035.1. Classification (GTDB taxonomy): domain Bacteria; phylum Pseudomonadota; class Alphaproteobacteria; order Rhizobiales; family Rhizobiaceae; genus Hoeflea. Next base: position 8,894 of record NZ_JBDWHW010000158.1, read on the forward strand.
GCCGGCGAACATGATCTCCACCTCGCCTGATGCCGCTGCCGTCCTTTCCGGTGTCAGTTGAAGCTCCACGGGCGTGAGATTGGCGTAGCTGGCGCCCGGAAGCGCCTGAGCCACGGCCAGGCATTGGCTGAAGGGGCGCTGGCTTTCCTGCGCGTGACCTGGGGAAGTCACAAAATACATGGTGACGGCCAGAAGAAGGAAGCAGTTGATACGGGGCATGGCAGAGGCTCCGTGAAACGATTTTCCACTTCTTCAAGATTAGGGCAGTGCGGCGTCAGGTAAAGGGCTGTTTTCAATCCGGTGCGGTTTTGGCTTGGTCTGTTTCACCCGTCATTGCCTGCCATCGCAACTTCATCGCGGCATAGGCATCAGCCGGTTGGGCCTCGTAATTGAGTTCGTCGCAGGCAATCTTGATGAATGGCTGTTTCGATCGGGTCCAGATATGACCGGCCGGAACGAGCCATGAGGTGTCATCCAGCGTGCCGGCCTTGAGGTTGATTTCCGCCGAGCCGGCAGTGCCGTGCCAGATCCTGACACCGCAGTCTGGACAGAACCAGCCTTCCCGCTCCTTGCCGGTGTCGCTCAATCTGCGAATGCAGCGCAGCCCCGGATCGACATCCAGATGCTCGCGGTCGAAGCGCAGGCTTTCGCCAAAGGCCGATGACGTGTGCCGCTGGCATTCGGTGCAATGACACAGATAGAAGACCACTGGCAGTGCCCGCATTCGGTAGCGGATCAGCCCACATTGACATCCACCGGTCAGCGGCAAGGGCGGGAGGATGATTTTCTGCATGGACTGAACCTTCTGGACGAAACGCGGCAAGAACCTTATAACGCGCCAATCCAGATTCCAGAGCAAAGATCAGGGGCGTTATGGCCGGCCATTCACAATTTAAAAACATCATGCACCGCAAGGGGCGGCAGGACGCTGTCCGTTCCAAGATGTTCTCGAAGCTCGGGCGCGAAATTACCGTCGCCGCCAAGATGGGGTCGCCCGATCCTGCGATGAACCCGCGCTTGCGGCTTGCGATCCAGAACGCCAAGGCGCAGTCCATGCCCAAGGACAATATCCAGCGCGCCATCAACAAGGCGACGGGTGGCGACAGCGAGAGCTACGAGGAAGTCCGCTACGAGGGTTATGGCCCGGGCGGCGTCGCGGTGATCGTCGAGGCACTGACCGACAACCGTAACCGCACAGCCTCGAGCGTGCGCGCGGCATTCACCAAATCCGGCGGAGCGCTCGGTGAAACCGGATCGGTCGGCTTCATGTTTTCGCGCGTCGGAGAAATTATCTATTCGCCGGAAGCCGGTGATGCGGACGCCATCATGGAAGCAGCGATCATGGCTGGTGCCGAGGATGTAACCAGCGGTGAGGAAGAACACGCCATCATCTGCGCCTTCGAGGATATCGGCGAAGTTTCCAGCGCGCTCGAAGAGGCGCTGGGCGAGGCGCAGTCGGTGAGGGCAGTGTGGAAGCCACAGACTTCCGCGCCGGTGGACGAGGACAAGGCGCAGTCGGTGCTCAAGCTCATCGCCACGCTTGACGATGATGACGACGTGCAGAACGTCTACGCCAATTTCGAAGTGTCCGACGAGGTCATGGCGAAACTGTCGGCCTGAACGGGTGCACAGTCAGCAATACGGAAAGCCGCCGGTCCCCGGGATCGGCGGCTTTTGCCTGTGTCAGAGGGTTTCGCGAATCTTGCCGAACAGATCGACGGATTTCAGCCGGGCCTGGGACGAATGGATCGGCATGGAGATCATGATTTCATCGGCGTTTGTCGCGTCGATGAAGCTCAGCATCTGCCGCGTTGCCGTTTCCGGCCCGCCAACCACCGCATAGCGCAAGGTGTGATCGACGGCGATCTTCTCCGATTCGGTCCAAAACCCATCCATGGTGTCGAGCGGCCTGGGCATCTGGCCCCGCGCATTGCGGCGCATGTTGACAAAGGTCTGCTGCAGCGTCGTGAACAGATAGGCTGCTTCCGCATCGGTATCGGCCATGACGCCCATGGCCGCTGCCATCACATAGGGCGAATCGAGCTGTGCGGAGGGGGTGAATTTCTCCCGGTAGATATCGAGAGCCTCAAACAGCATGTCCGGAGCGAAATGCGAGGCAAAGGCGTAAGGCAACCCCAGAGCAGCCGCCAGATGGGCGCTGTAAAGGCTCGATCCGAGGATCCAGAGCGGTACGTGCGACCCGGCGCCGGGTATTGCAATCAGCTTGGTGTCGTCAGGCTCGCCCAGCCATTGCTGCAATTCAAGAATGTCATCGGGGAAGCTGTTTGCGCCTGTCTCAAGATTGCGCCGCAGCGCGCGGGCGGTGTTCATGTCGGTGCCCGGCGCGCGGCCGAGGCCGAGGTCGACACGCCCCGGAAACAGCGCTTCCAGGGTTCCGAACTGCTCGGCGATAACGAGCGGTGAATGATTGGGCAGCATGATCCCGCCCGACCCGATGCGGATTGTGCTTGTCGCATGGCCCGCCTCGGCAATGACCAGCGATGTGGCAGCACTTGCGATGCCCTTCATGCCGTGATGTTCGGCCAGCCAGAACCGGGTGAACCCCGCGTCTTCGGCCCGCTTGGCCATCAGGCGTGTGGTGGCGAGCGCTTCGCCCACTGTGCCACCTTCGACAACGGGGCAGAGATCGAGAATCGAAAAGGCGGTCATTGGACAACTTTCGCGGCAGGTTCGGGTGGCAGGTCTTGTCTGTCTCCATGTAGGTAGCCCCTAGCCGAATGCAAAACGCAAGTTTGCCATGCGTGTATTTGTTTTTGGTTTGTTCACCTTTGTGATGGAAAGCTCGGCCGGTCACAGATAGGATTTGAGCATGGCGGAAGCGATTCGGATAATCGGCATTGATCCCGGACTCAGAAACACCGGTTGGGGTGTGATCGAGAGTCTGGGCAACTCGTTGCGTTTTGTCGCATCCGGGACGGTCAAATCCGACAGCAAGCTCGATCTCGGTTCCAGGCTGAAACAGCTTTATGATGGACTTGAATCGGTGCTGCACGAGTATCAGCCCTTCGAGGCCGCGGTTGAAAACACCTTCGTAAACAAGGACGCAACGGCCACGTTGAAGCTCGGGCAGGCCCGCGGCATTGCCATGGTGGTGCCGGCGCGGGCCGGGTTGCGCGTCGGCGAATATGCCCCGAATGCGGTCAAGAAAGCCGTCATCGGTGTGGGACACGGCGACAAGAAGCAGATCCTGATGATGGTGAAAGTGCTGATGCCAAAAGCCATGTTCGACAGCGATCATGCCGCCGATGCGCTGGCGATCGCGATTTGTCACGCGCATCATCGCACATCGCCGGCCTGGCGCATGGCGGCGGAATGAGGACAATCCAATGATTGGCAAACTCAAGGGCACTATCGAGGAAATTGCCGAGGATCATGTGCTGATCGACGTGCACGGGGTCTGTTACGTGGCGTCCTGTTCCTCGCGCACACTGTCGCGGCTCGGATCGGTGGGCGAGGCTGCGGTGCTGTTCATCGAAACCTATGTGCGTGAAGACCAGCTCAGACTGTTCGGGTTCGAGACGGCGCTGGAGCGGGAATGGTTCCGGCTGTTGCAAAGCGTTCAGGGTGTGGGCGCCAAGGTGGCTCTCGCGGTGCTGTCGACACTGTCGGCTTCCGAGCTTGCCAATGCGATCGCGCTGCAGGACAAGGCGATGGTGGCGCGTGCGCCGGGCATCGGGCCGAAAGTGGCGCAGCGGGTCGTCACCGAACTGAAGAACAAGGCCCCCGCATTTGCGGGCGATGCAGGTGCTGCGATGGGCCTCAAGCAGGAACTGGGTGAGGGTGTTGCTTCCGCGCCGGTAGCTGATGCTGTCTCGGCGCTGTCCAATCTGGGCTATTCGCGCGATCAGGCGGCCAATGCCGTGGCGGCGGCCTTGAAGGCTGCGGGAGAAAGCCCGGATTCGGCAAAGCTGATCCGGCTTGGTTTGAAAGAACTGGCGCGGTGAGGAAAATCTTGCCCAACGATCCATTCCTTACTATATATGGATGTAAGGAATTTGGAAAAAGGTAAGGAAATGGGTGTCGAATCAAAGATTACGACCAAAGGCCAGACAACTATTCCGATAGAGGTTCGCGAATACCTGAAAATCGGAGCGGGTGATCGTATCGGCTATGAATTCGTCGACGGCAGAGTGATGCTGGTCCCGAAAAACCGGAGCGCACTCGATTTTGCCGGAGTCCTTTTCGAGGAGAACCGAGCACCGGTTTCAGTCGAGGCCATGAACGAGGCAGTCGGCGAAGCCATTTCCGATCGATACGAGCGGTCGCATGATCGGAATTGACACCAACATCATCGTGCGGCTTCTGACGCGCGACGATCAAAAGCAGTTTGACGCCGCGGTGGAACTGGTGAAGGCCAGCGGCGCCGACAAACCACTCTTTGTCAATCCGATGGTCATTGCTGAAACGCTCTGGGTCCTTGAGTGGGTTTACAAGACAGATCGTGAAACAGCGCGAAAGCAAGTGGCGGGTTTGCTCGACACGGTGGAAATCAAGGTTCCGGAGATATTGCATATGGAAGACTGGGCCGAATGGCTGCAATCAACGCACCCGGATTTCTCCGATGTCGCCATCGCCGGGCTCAACCGTGCGAATGGATGTGAAAAGACGATGACCTTCGACCGCAAGGCTGCCAGTTCCGTTCGGGGTATGGAGTTGCTGTCGTGAGCGATGCAGACAGGCTGATTTCCCCCGACAAGCGCGGCGAAGATGTCGATACGACATTGCGTCCGCAATCACTTGACGAATTTACCGGACAGGCCGATGCGCGGGCCAACCTCAAGGTGTTCATCGAAGCGGCCAAGGGCCGGGCCGAGGCGCTCGATCATGTGCTGTTTGTCGGGCCTCCGGGGCTTGGCAAGACCACGCTGGCGCAGATCATGGCCAAGGAGCTTGGCGTCAACTTCCGCTCGACCTCCGGTCCGGTGATCGCCAAGGCCGGGGATCTCGCTGCACTTTTGACCAATCTCGAAGACCGCGATGTGTTGTTCATCGATGAAATCCACCGGCTCAGCCCGGCGGTGGAGGAAATCCTCTATCCGGCGATGGAGGATTTCCAGCTCGACCTGATCATCGGCGAGGGGCCTGCCGCCCGGTCGGTCAAGATCGACCTGTCCCGTTTCACGCTTGTAGCGGCCACGACCCGGCTCGGGCTTCTGACCAATCCGCTGCGCGACCGTTTTGGCATTCCGGTGCGGCTGCAGTTCTACACGGTTGAAGAACTCGAGTTGATCGTGCGCCGCGGCGCCCGGATCATGGGGCTCGGCATGACCGACGAGGGAGCGCTGGAAATCGCCCGCCGATCGCGTGGCACGCCACGCATTGCCGGGCGGCTGCTGCGGCGGGTGCGGGACTTTGCCGAAGTGGCGAAGGCTGAAGCCGTGACCCGGAAAATCGCCGATGAAGCGCTGACCCGGTTGTCGGTGGACAGTATCGGGCTCGATCAGCTCGACCGGCGTTATCTCGACATGATCGTGCGCAATTTCGGCGGCGGGCCGGTGGGGATCGAGACCATTGCCGCCGGGCTGTCGGAACCGCGCGACGCCATCGAGGACATCATCGAGCCCTATCTCATTCAACAGGGGTTCCTGCAGCGCACGCCGCGCGGCCGGGTGCTGACGGCGCGTGCCTGGGGCCATATGGGACTTAATCCGCCAAAGGATCTCGCCGCCACCCAGGCCAGTCTGTTCGAGGACGAGTAGAGCCGACGGATGCACGTTCTGTCTTGCCATTTGCTGGTATTGCGCGCTTCATGGACGGCATCTTTTTGGTTTTTCCCTCATGCATTAGTCAACATTAGGTGACTGATAACATTACAGAATATTAATTCTGGTGTTCATTTGCGGTTCATCTTCCGGCCCCTATCTTCCTCTCATAAACCTTGAAAGGAAGCGTCATGAAAAAAGCATTCATCACCTCGATCGCCGCATTGTTGATGGCAGTACCCCTGGCTCAGGCCCAGACCATAAAAGGCCAAAAGAAACCGCAGGTCCATTCGCAGACCCAGGTCGATTACAAGAAGCCGAAGGCTCATTCTCAGATTACGAAGTCAGCGCCTCACAAGGTGGTGACCAAGAAGCACTGGTCAAAGGGGCAACGGATGAATGACTGGAAGAGGCATTCGGCAGTCAGTGATTACAAGCGCCATGGCTTGCGTAAGCCAGGGCACGGCCAGCGTTGGGTCAAAGTCGACAACCAGTATGTGCTGATCAGCATTGTATCAGGCTTGATCGCCGGTATCGCCGCCGCACACTGATAAATGACAGACTTCCCCCGTGGCAAGCGGGGGAGGTCTGTGCCGCAGGCCGGTCACGGATAGAATGATCGAATTGTCCGTGCCAGCAGATCCCTGCCGCCCGGTGTCCAACCCAGGCCGCGCAGCCGTCTGGTTTCCATCAGCAATGGAGTGATGTCAGTCACCGGGGCGGGCAGGGGATGGGGGCAGCCGGTGGCCACCTGCAGCAGCTTGAGCAATTCATGACGGTCGACCAGGATGTCCGACACGTTGAAAACCTTACCGTTTATTTCACCGGATGGCAGTTCCAGCATCATCCGCGCCGCGCGGGCGGCGTCGCGGCCATGCACTTCAGTTGCCAGCCGCGGCTCGACCGGGCGGCCAGCGAGGTAGTCGGAAAAAAGCGTCTGCCATTTGTGCGGCTGTCCGGGCAGTGCTGCGCCATAGACTCCGGTGATCCTGAGGCTGGTGGACACAAAATCCGGCCGCGCCATCGCTGCCAGGGCCTGTTCGGCCAGCAGTTTTACCGTGCCATAGAGCGTGTCGGGATGCGGCGGAGTTTCCTCAGTCAGCAGAGTGCCGACAGGCTGGGTGCCATAGACCGCGCGGCTGGACAGGAATACGCAGCGTTGAACGCCTGCCTTGCGGGCGGTCTCGAACAACTGCACCGTTCCATCGAGATTGCGGGTGCGAAAACCGTCCGGATCATTGCCCTCGCCACCGCGATATTTGTCAGGCAGATGGTCGAATGCGGCGTGGACGAAATGATCGACATCGTCGAATGCACGGGCCTGATCGAGGTCAGCATCGAGGATCAATGGTGCGAAACCGACCGGGTTGGAAAAAAGCCCATCCGCTGGGCGGGTTCTGCCGCCGACCGTGACTTGGTAGCCTTGGCCGAGAAGATCCTCGACAATGAAACGGCCGACCAGACCGCCCCCGCCTGAAACCAGAACCCGGGTCATGACGGTGTCGAAGCGGTCGCGCCGGTCGCCGCTTCATCCGTGCCCTGTAGCGGGCCGGGGAGGGCGGCAATGTCGGGAATGGCGTCGCCTGAGTAATATTTCTGCCAGAGATCAATCAGCGGCTTGAGTTCAACAGACCTGGGATGGTCTTTTTCCCAGGGCTTTTCATACTGGTAATGCAATACGCCGATCTGCTTCCAGTCCCACAAGTCCGGCAGGTTGAACCAGACATATTGCAGCATGTTCATCGTCACCGGCAGGCCGTGCCAATCGGGAAAGAACGTCTCGAGGAAGGTCTGGTCGGTGCGCCGCCAGAAGACCTCGGGCCGGTCCAGCCGCTCGAGCATGGACGCGAATGTCGCGGTCGACGGATGGGCGACGAAGACGCCGGAATTCAGCCGTTTGAAATCCTCAAGGCTTTCATAGACATTGGGGGCGGCGGAAAATTCCGGATAGTCAAACAGCTTATCGATGTTGCGCAACACCAGTGCGTCTGCATCGATGAAGACGCAGGTTTCGTATTCGCCCAGTTGCCAGAGCCTCAGCTTGCAGAAATTGTCAAGCGGCGAATGAAAGGCCGGCTTGCGGCCTTTGGCGAATGGCGCCGCCGCATGCACATTGCCGCGGGCATGGCGCTGGTTGAAAGCGTCCGACAGCGGCAGATGATCGACCTCGATGAGCCGACAGCCGAGGTCCTTCAGCGGCGCCAGATCCGTACCGCCAACACCCCCGGTGTGCAGCACGGCAATATCCGCGCTGCTGCCGGTCAGGCTGATCGACCGGACGAGCGCCACAGCCCCCATGGCATAGTCGGGATTGGTGACAAGCGTGACGAAGGCGTGAGCGGAACCGGCGGCTGTTTGGGAACGAACGCCGTCCGGCCTCTCGCTCCCGCCGCTCAAGAGACGTCCCGCAGTTTCTTGCCTTCGGGGTCGCGGTTGATCTTTGTACCGATGTCCTTGGTCCAGGCCGACACCGCGGGAACCCGCGAGCGGTCGACGCGATAGGCATATTTCCGGGCCACATCGACGACTTCTCCCAGAAGGCCTTCCTTCAGCGTGGTCGGCTCAAGGCCCAGTCCGAGGAATTTTTCGTTGTGCACCACGAGGTCGTTCTCGGCGGCTTCCTTGCGTGGATTGGGCAGCCAGGCGATTTCGGACCCGGTCATGCCGGCGATCATGTTGGCGAGATCGCGGACCCGGTGGGTTTCCGTCATCTGGTTGAAGATCTCGACCTTGTCGCCGCGCGCCGGCGGATTGCCGAGCGCGATCTCGATGCAGCGCACCGAATCCTGGATGTGAATGAAGGCGCGGGTCTGGCCGCCGGTGCCGTGCACTGTCAGCGGATAACCGATGGCAGCCTGGATCAGGAAGCGGTTGAGCACGGTGCCATAGTCACCATCATAATCGAACCTGTTGACCAGTTGCTCGTGCCGCCGGGTCTGGTCGGTGTGGGTGCCCCAGACGATGCCCTGGTGCAGATCGGTGATGCGCAGATTGTCGTTCTTGGCGTAGAACTGGAAAATCAGCTGATCGAGGCATTTGGTCATGTGGTAGATCGAGCCGGGATTGGACGGATACAGAATGTCCTGCTTCACCGTCTCGCCGTCCATGGTCTCGATGCCGACTGGCAAATAGCCTTCCGGAATTGCCGCGCCAACCGTTGAATAGCCATAAACGCCCATGGTGCCCAAGTGCACCAGGTGTGCATCAAGGTCGATTTCAACCATCGCATTGAGCAGATTGTGGGTTGCGCTGACATTGTTGTTGACGGTGTAGTTCTTGTGCCGGTCGCTCTTCATCGAATAGGGCGCGGCACGCTGTTCGGCAAAATGGATGATGGCGTCGGGGCGCTCTTCAGCCAGCCAGTTTTTCAAGAGCTGATAGTCTTTGGCCAGGTCGATCAGGTGAAAATGGATTTTCCGGCCGGTCTCGGCATGCCAGATCCGGGTGCGTTCCTGGATTGAATCCATCGGGGTGAGCGATTGAACGCCAAGCTCGGTATCGATCCAGCGGCGCGACAGATTGTCGATGATATGAATTTCATGTCCGGCATTGGACAGGTGCAGTGACGTCGGCCATCCGACGAACCCGTCGCCGCCCATGATTGCAATTTTCATCGATGATTCTCCTGTGCAGGCGCTGTTTGCATTTTGATAGTTCGGTTTTATGACAGAAAAACGATTGTCTCAATTCCTTCTGCGAATTGCTGACATGGGGAACAGAAAAATGAGCGAGGCTGATGATCATGGATGCATCTCTGTCGGGACATTTGAGCGATGGCGGGCATCTCCTGAAGCAGCGGGTGTATTATGAGGACACGGATTTTTCCGGATTTGTCTATCATGCGCGGTATCTGCATTTCTTCGAGCGCGGGCGCACCGATTACATCCGTCTGCTCGGCGTGTCGCAAGGCGATCTGCATGCGAAAACCGATCCCGCGGACGCGGTGGCCTTCGTGGTCCGGCGCATGGAAATCGACTTCAAGTCTCCCGCGCGCATGGATGATGTGCTGACGATTTCCACGTTGCCAACCGAAGTGCGCGGCGCCCGGATGTTGCTCAGGCAGACAATCAGGCGTGATACGCACCTGCTGGCAGAAGCTCAGGTGACGGTTGCGGTGATCAACGGATTTGGCCGGGCACGCAGACTGCCCGACGCGCTTATGGAGCGTTTACTTGGCGGCGGTTCAACCGACGCTTCAGCAAAGGAATAAGACAGTGGTGATTTCTTCCGATGACGAGCTCGAGAAGCTTCGGCATATCGGCCGGATCTGTGCCAACACAATACAGACCATGGCCAAGGCTGTGCAGCCGGGCATGACGACGCGCGAACTGGATTTGATCGGGCGGCAATACCTGGATGCGCACGGGGCTCAGTCAGCGCCGGAAGTTTGCTATGAGTTTCCCGGAGCGACGTGCATCTCGGTCAATGAGGAGGTCGCCCATGGCGTTCCCGGCGACCGGGTAATTGCGGCCGGGGATCTGGTCAATATCGACGTGTCGGCGCTTAAGGACGGGTATTTCGGAGATACCGGGGCATCGTTTGGTGTCGCCCCTGTGGCGCAGAAAACCGTACGTTTGCTGCGCGACGGCAAACGGGCGATGACGGCGGGCATCAATCAGGTGAAAAGCGGCGCCCGCTATGCGTCGATCGGTGATGCAATCGGCATTTTTGCCAAGAAGAACGGCTATACGCTCATTCGCAACCTGGCCAGCCACGGTGTCGGTCAGTCGCTGCACGAGTATCCTGAAGAAATCGCGACCTGGCCAAACCGTCACGACAAGCGGTTGATGAAGGAAGGCCAGGTCTTCACCGTCGAACCATTCCTGTCCTTCGGGGCAATCTTTGCGGAAGATGATGGTGAGGGAAACTGGACGCTCTACTCGGAACCACGCGCGTTGACGGTGCAGTTTGAACATACTGTTGTCGCCAGCCGAAATGGACCGGTTATCCTGACGCTGCCCGACTGATGGGGTGTGCTGTATCCGGTAGCACTGCCGCGTCCGAATCCTAACCAAGCCTTAACCATAATAATTTATTACCGAAATCATGAGGATTGCGCGGAACGCCTGCGCCATCCTTTGACCAAAATTGGCCGCGAGAAGATCTGGCAAGTGAAAAGGCGGCAATCGCTCACTTCTGGATTCCCGGCACAAGTGACGTTTTGGCCGCCCGGTAATGGAACCGGGCGTTTGGATTCGAGGGTTATTTGAATGGAACAAGTTGGACTTGCGGCAACGACGGATGTGACGCTCTGGTCGCTCTTCATGCAGGCCGGGTTCGTGGTCAAATTCGTGATGCTTGGCCTGATCGGCGCATCGGTCTGGACCTGGGCCATCGTTGCGGACAAATGGATATCGTTCGGCAAGTTCCGGCGTCAGCTGGATCAGTTCGAGCAGGTGTTCTGGTCCGGACAGTCGCTTGAGGAATTGTATCGAACGCTGTCTGACCGGAAATCCTCGGGCATGAGCGCCATCTTCGTGTCGGCCATGCGCGAATGGAAGAAATCCTTCGAACGTGGCGCCAAGTCGCCGATAGGGCTGCAGATGCGAATCGACAAGGCGATGGATGTGACGCTGGCGCGCGAGTCCGACGCCCTTGAATCCAAGCTGGGATCGCTTGCCACCATCGGGTCGGCGGCGCCGTTCATCGGGCTGTTCGGCACGGTGGTCGGCATCATGACCTCGTTCCAGGCCATCGCCGGTTCCAAATCGACCAATCTTGCCGTGGTGGCTCCGGGTATCGCCGAAGCGCTGCTTGCCACCGCGATCGGCCTGCTGGCCGCGATCCCGGCGGTTATCGCCTACAACAAGTTTTCCGCCGATGCGGGAAAGCTGTCAGCTCGCATGGAAGGCTTCACCGATGAATTTTCCGGTATTCTGTCCCGCCAGATCGACGAGCGCCTGAGCGCACGTCCGGCTGCGGAATAGGGGGGCGGTATGGGCATGTCCGCACAGGGCCGGCAGGGCGGTGGATCGCGCCGCGGCCGCCGGGGGTACCGCAAGCAGCTGCTGAGCGAAATCAACGTCACGCCGTTTGTCGACGTGATGCTGGTGCTGCTGATCATTTTCATGGTCGCGGCGCCGCTGCTGACCGTCGGCGTTCCGATCGATCTGCCCGAAACCGCTGCAAAGGCGCTTAATTCGGAAACCCAGCCGATCACTGTTTCGGTCAATTCGGATGGGCAGATCTATTTGCAGGAAACCGAGATTGCCATCGACGAAGTGGTCGCCAAGCTCGAGGCGATCGCCACCACCGGCTACAAGGAGCGTATCTATGTCCGTGGCGACACCAATGCGGATTACGGCACCGTCATGAAAGTGATGGCGCGGATCTCCGCTGCCGGCTTCACCAATCTGGGCCTGGTCACGCTTCAGGAACAGGACAGTTGACGGCGCGCGGATGAAGGGAAGCCTGGCGACATCGACGGTATTGCACGTTCTCGTGCTGGGCTTCGCGCTGTCATCTTTCACCGCGCCGAAGACGCTTGAGGTGGCTGATGTGGAGGCCTTTCCGGTCAGCATCGTGCCTGTTGCCGAACTCACCCAGATCCAGCAGGGCGAAAAGACCGCGCCGGTCGCAGAGATTGCCGCGCCGATACCGACCGCCAGACCCGACCCCGTGCCCGACGCCGAGAACGCCGGCGACAACTCGGTCGATCTCAAACCGGTGAAGGCGGCCAAGCCAAGCCCGAAGGAAGTGGTTTCCCAGGCCCCGCCGAAACCGGCTGAAAAGCCCACGCCTGTGGCCGAACCTGCTCCCAAACCTCCCGAACCCGAACCCGTGAAGGTGGCTGAGCCCAAG
>NZ_JBDWHW010000159.1:0-10935 GCF_039975035.1 Hoeflea sp.
CTCAAGGCGGCGGCGTTCGCCTATGGTCTCAACCTCGCCTGCCATTTCCTGTTGTATGGATTTGGCATCTTGCCCTACGATCTTGGTTCCGCGCTGGTCATAGCCAGCCTTCTGACGCCGCCGATCACCTTCTTTCTCGCCTCGGTTTCCTATGTGGCGGTCGGGTTTGCAATTCACGACCTCGGCGTATCGCGCGCCGAACTTCAACGGCTCAGCCGCACCGACATGCTGTCGGGTCTGGCCAACCGCCGGGCCTTTCTGGAACAGTTCGATAGCTGCGACAGGGAGAAATTCCTCCTGGTTATCGATATCGACCGGTTCAAACGGGTCAACGACAAATACGGCCACTCGGTTGGCGATCAGGTGATCGTCAAGGTCGCCGACATGCTGTCGGAAGTCTTTGGCGAGAACGGGGTTTGCGCGCGCATCGGCGGCGAGGAGTTCGCCGCGTTCAGCGCAGAGCTGAGTTTTTCGGAATTTGCCGTGCTCGGTGAACTGGCTCGTATCCGTATCGCCGGGATGCGGATCGATGCGGAGGTGGAAGACCTCTCGGTCACCGTCTCCGGCGGCATTGCCCGGGCTTTGCCGGAGCAGAAATTCGGCGAAGCCTTTTCACGCGCCGACAAGGCGTTGTATGCGGCCAAGACCGGTGGGCGCGACCGGATCGTGCTGTCTTACGAGACCGGTGAGGCGGAACCCGGTCAGTCGGACACAGCTGTCGCTTGAACCGCCAGTCCGGAGGATTGGTCCGGCGCTTTAACCTTCCAGTCCAAGCACGCGCTTCACCGCTTCGTGCGGCAGTGCCGGGACCAGGTTGCCGTCACGGCCCACCATGGTTTGGTTGGCGATCATGCTATTGAGGATTGCCTCCTCGGTGGCCTGCACCACGGCCTCGAAGAACGGATCGATGTCCTCGTCGGGGATGAAACGCACGGTGCGGATGGCGCCGCCGCCGAGATCCGACGCTGCGGTCGAGAACGCCAGGAACAGATCGCCCGAGCCATGGGTAGCCATGCCGCCGGTCCTGCCGATGCCGAAGCTGGCGCGCCGTGCAAGCCGCTTGAGTTGGTGCGGCAGAAACGGCGCGTCGGTGGCGATGATGGCGATGATCGAGCTCAGCTCGGTATCTTTGGTGTTGGTCACCATCGGTGGCAGGTCCGGGTCAGTGCCAATGTTTCGACCCAGCACGCTCAGATGCCGGCGCGTGCCGAAATTGGCCTGCACGAACACTCCGACCGTGAACTCTTCGTCCTCATAGCCGACCAGCCGCGAAGATGTGCCGGAGCCGGCCTTGAAGCCGAAACACTTCATCCCGGTGCCGCCGCCGACGCTGCCTTCCTCGATCGGCCCGCCGTGTGCGGCATCGATCGCGTCGAGCACATGCCGCGCCTCGACATGAAAGCCGTTGATGTCGTTGAGGAAACCATCATAGGTTTCAGCCGCCACGGGCAGCGCGAAATCGTCATGATAGCGCTCGGCCAGCCAGTCCACCGCCCAGCGGATCGTTGCATCGCGGGCGATGCCGCAGGAATGGGTATTGGTGATGGTGATCGGCAGTGCCATCTTGCCGGTCTCCTCGATGTAATGGGTACCGCTCAGTTCGCCATTGCCATTGAGACTGAAGAAGCCGGCAAACAGCGGCTCGTGGATGGTTTCGCGCGGGCGCGGCAGAATCGCGGTCACGCCGGTGCGCACCGGACCTGCACCCTGTTTGAGCACTCCGTCGCCCTCGATCAGGGTCGAATAGCCGACGCTGACGCCGGCAACGTCGGTGATCGCATTGCACGGTCCGCACTTGCCTTCGAGTGGCAATCCCAGCCCCCGCGCGCGCACTTTTCCGGAAGGGGTGGATTTCCAGGCTGGGGTCATGGGGTTGAGGGACATGGGGTGGGGTTCCTGCTCGGGTAGACGGGGCATTGCTGTGCGGCAAAGGGATGGCACGGCTTTGGCCAGGCGCGCAAGATGGTTGCGCACCAGGAGTACGGGGGCTGTCAATCTCAGGCTCGCATCAAAGGCTTCCGGTGAACCTTTGCTTGCAATCCGTGATCCTTTCTGATTCCACGCTCCCCATGGTTCAGCCTTGCGTCGTGCGGGTGTTGTGCCATGCGTCCCGCGTCAGGCGCGCGCCACACAATAGCCGGTCTGGCATGCGCGCATCGGTTTGGCGCAACCTTCGCCGGATATTCTGGCCTGTACCATGCCAAATTCGGCGGTTCCCGGTTGAAACCGGGCAGCCGGGCGCGCGGACTGATCGGTGACAAAAGGATGTCCGCGAGGGCGGCGAGACGAGGGTTTTGATGACTTCCGACACACCAAAAAAACATGTGGCCGTGCTGATGGGCGGGTTTTCCTCCGAAAGACCGGTCAGTCTGGCTTCCGGCAAGCCTTGCGCCGACGCGCTGGAAGGCGCGGGCTACAGGGTCACCCGGGTTGATGTCGGCAAGGATATCGCCGCTGTGCTGGCGGAGCTCAAGCCGGATGTCGCCTTCAACGCGCTGCACGGCCCCTATGGCGAGGACGGCACGATCCAGGGCGTGCTGGAATATCTGGGCATCCCCTACACCCATTCCGGCGTCACCGCGTCGGCCTTGGCGATGGACAAGCGGCTGTCGAAGATCGTCGCCAAGGCAATGGGCATTCCGGTGGCGGAATCGAAGGTGATGAACCGGCACGATTTCACCTCGGCGCATCCGATGGCCCCGCCTTACGTGGTCAAGCCGGTCAATGAAGGTTCGAGCTTCGGTGTCGTCATCGTCCAGGAGAACCAGTCGCATCCGCCGCAGGTGATTACCTCGAAGGACTGGAAGTATGGCGACGAGGTGATGGTCGAACGCTATGTGCCGGGCCGCGAACTGACCTGCACCATCATGGGCGACGTGGCGCTGGCGGTCACCGAGATCGTGCCGCAGGGCCACAGCTTCTATGATTATGATTCAAAATATGCCGCCGGGGGCTCGAAACATGTTTGCCCGGCGGAAATTTCACCAATTGTTTACCAAAAAATACGTAGGTTGAGTTTGAAGGCGCATCAAGCGATCGGATGTCGCGGCGTGAGCAGGTCAGATTTCCGCTATGATGACCGTTTCTCCGAGAATGGAGAGGTCATCTGGCTCGAAATCAACACCCAGCCCGGCATGACACCGACATCACTGGCGCCCGAAATGGCCCTGCAGGCGGGGCACTCGTTTGAAGAATTTGTCAGCTGGATGGTGGAGGACGCTTCGTGTCGTCGATGACGGAAAACAACGGCAGAGCCGCACAAGCGGTCACGGCATCGGGACGCGACGCGTTCCCGGGCGCGTTTGTTCTGCCGCGTTTTCTGCGCCGTCCGGCACGCTTTGTCGGCGCGCTCGCCACCGGCCGGGTCGAAATCCGTCCGCATGCAGGCTCGGTCGCGGCATTCGCCTTTCTTGCCGCAACCGGTTTTTACGGCATGTCGCTGGGCGGCCATACCTATGCGGTCACACAAGCGGTGACCACCGGCGCGGGCTTTGCGCTCGAGGACGTGATTGTCAGCGGCAATACTGAAACCTCGGACATCGACATCCTGCAGCAGCTCGGACTTGACGGCACCACCTCGGTGGTTGCCATCGATGCTCATGCGGCGCGCGAGAAGCTGTTGGAATTGCCCTGGGTTACTGATGCGCAGGTGCAGAAAATCTACCCGCGCGGCCTGTCGGTCTTACTGACCGAGCGCAAGCCGGTCGGCATCTGGCAGCATGGCGACATGCTGTCGCTGATTGATGTGCGTGGCGATGTGATTGCACCGTTGACCGGCGCGCGTCACGCCGATCTGCCGCTCTATGTCGGACTGGGTGCTGATCGCGCCGCCGACGAGCTCGAAGCGCGGCTTCTGTTTCATCCCGCACTGCGCGCCCGGGTCAAGGCGGCAATCCGTATCGCCGACCGGCGCTGGGACCTCCGGCTCGACAATGGCGTGACGCTGAGCCTGCCCGAAGACGATATCGGCGCGGCGTTGCAGCGGTTGGCCAAATTCGACGCGGGCCGGGATGTGCTGTCGCGCGATATCACCGCCGTCGACCTCCGGCTCGAAGACCGGGTGACACTGAGGCTCTCGGAAGCTTCGTTCGAACGCCGCAAGCAGGCGCTGGAAGCCCGGGCGAAAGCCATCAAGGCGGAGACGAAATCGTGAGCCTGTTCCGCCCCTCATCGGTACTGCCCCGGCTCAAGCCGCTGTCGACCAAGCGTGTCAGCATTGTCACTGTGCTCGACATAGGCTCGTCCAAGGTGGTCTGCATGATCGGTCGGCTGACCCCGGTCGAGGGCAGCGAGGTGTTGTCCGGCCGCACCCACAAGATCGAGATCATCGGGCTTGGTCACCAGAAGTCCCGCGGCCTCAAGGCCGGGGTGATCTGCGACATGGACGCGGTGGAAAACTCGGTTCGGCTCGCTGTCGATGCAGCCGAGCGCATGGCCGGCGTCACGGTCGAGAGCCTGATCGTCAATGTCACCGCAGGGCGGCTGAAAAGCGAAATCCATTCGTCCTCGGTCAATCTGGGCGGTCATGAGATCGCCTCGGGCGATCTCGCCAAGGTGGTCAATGCGGCAACGCGCCAGAGCCAGGGCAACGAGCGCGCCATCCTGCATTCGCTGCCCTCGAGCTACACGCTGGATGGCGAGCGCGGCATCAGCGATCCCGCCGGAATGTACGGCGATATCCTGAGCGTCGACATGCATGTGCTGACAGCGGACCGCGCGCCGCTCAAGAATCTCGAACTGTCGATCAATCGCGCCCATCTCACCGTCGAGGCGATGGTGGCGACACCTTATGCCTCCGGGCTTGCGGCGCTGGTCTCCGACGAAGCCGAAATGGGCTGTGCAACCATCGACATGGGCGGCGGCACCACCACGATCTCGGTGTTTTCCGAGGGCAAGCTGGTGCATGCCGATGCGATCGCTCTGGGCGGCCAGCATGTGACCATGGATCTGGCGCGCGGGCTGTCGACACGGCTTGACGACGCGGAGCGCATCAAGGTGGTGCACGGTTCGGCGCTGCCGCAGGCGGGCGAAGACCGTGATGTGATCTCGATCCCGCCGATCGGCGAGGACGAGCGTGATTTGCCGACCCATGTGCCGCGCGGACTGGTTTCGCGCATTGTCCGCGCCCGGGTCGAGGAAACTTTGGAAATGTTGCGCGACCGCATCCAGCAATCGGGCTACAGTTCGCTTGTCGGCAAGCGCATCGTGCTGACCGGCGGCGCCAGCCAACTTACTGGCCTGTCCGAATCGGCGCGGCGGATTCTGGCGCGCAATGTCCGAATTGGCCGGCCGCTGGGAGTCTCCGGACTGCCGGCTGCGGCCAAGGGGCCGGCTTTTTCCACGGCGGTGGGCCTGATGATTTATCCGCAGGTCGCCCATCTTGAAACACATGGCGCGGGCGAGGGCGGCTTTGCCGCCATGGCCGGCGCAGGCGGCCGCCTGTCCCGAATGGGGCAGTGGCTTAAAGAGAGCTTTTGAATCTACCGAATTGGCCCACGCGGCGGTGCGGCCAAGCGACAAGGAAGGAACGGGTGCCATGACCATCAATTTGCAGAAGCCGGACATCACCGAGCTGAAGCCGCGCATCACAGTGTTCGGCGTCGGCGGCGGCGGCGGAAATGCCGTCAACAACATGATCAATGCAGGGCTGCAGGGCGTCGACTTCGTCGTCGCCAATACCGACGCCCAGGCACTGACCATGTCCAAGGCCGAAAGGATCATCCAGCTTGGTGCTGCCGTGACCGAAGGTCTTGGCGCCGGATCGCAGCCGGAAGTCGGCCGTGCGGCCGCTGAAGAGTGCATCGACGAGATCCTTGATCATCTCAGCGGCACCCATATGTGCTTCGTCACCGCCGGCATGGGCGGCGGCACCGGCACCGGTGCAGCCCCCGTTGTCGCCCAGGCCGCCCGCAACAAGGGCATCCTCACCGTCGGTGTGGTCACCAAGCCGTTCCATTTTGAAGGTCAGCGCCGCATGCGGCTGGCCGAATCCGGCATCGAGGAACTGCAGAAATGCGTTGATACGCTGATCGTGATCCCGAACCAGAACCTGTTCCGCATCGCCAATGACAAGACCACCTTCGCCGACGCTTTCGCGATGGCCGACCAGGTGCTGTATTCCGGTGTTGCCTGCATCACCGACCTGATGGTCAAGGAAGGCCTTATCAACCTCGACTTCGCCGACGTCCGTTCGGTGATGCGCGAAATGGGCCGCGCCATGATGGGCACCGGCGAGGCTTCGGGCGAGGGCCGCGCAATGGCCGCCGCGGAAGCCGCGATTGCCAATCCGCTGCTCGACGAAACCACGATGAAGGGCGCGCAGGGCCTGTTGATCTCGATCACCGGCGGCCGCGACATGACGCTGTTCGAGGTTGACGAGGCAGCGACCCGCATCCGCGAGGAAGTCGATGCCGACGCCAACATCATCCTCGGCGCCACCTTCGACGAAGCGCTCGAAGGCCTGATCCGCGTCTCGGTCGTCGCCACCGGTATTGACCGGGTTGAAGGTGCAGTTGAACAGCGTCCGTCGATGACGGCGCCGCGCCCGGCCGCCCGGCCCAGCGTCAGCGCTCAGCCACAGGCCGCCCGTCCGGCTGCGGCCTCACAGCCTGCCACGGCGCCTGCCGCCAAGGATCAGGTGGCCGAAACCATCTTGTCAGCGGAAGCCGAGCTGGAACGCGAACTCGATATCGCAACCCAGATCGACCTTGCTGCAAAAGCGCAGGCCGCTCCGGCAGCCACCGCGCCGCAGCAGCCCGGTTTTCAGCCGCAAAGCCGCCTGTTTGCCGGCAATGGCGAGGTCGGCGCACCACAGCAGCCGTCGGTGAGCGCAGCGCCACGTCCCGCCGCGCCGGCTCCGCAGCAGCCGGCAGCAGCCGCGCCGGTGATGCGCACCGAAGCCGAAGCGATCCGGATGCCACGCGTCGAGGATTTCCCGCCGGTGGTCAAAGCCGAGATCGAACATCGCTCGCAGCCCCAGGGCCATGCCGATGAACGCGGTCCGATGGGATTGCTCAAACGGTTGTCGAGTTCGCTTGGACGCCGTGAAGACGACGGCACGCCTCAGTCGGCGCAGCCCGGCCAGGCGCCGCAGGCACGGCGTCCGTTGTCGGCAGAGGCCAGCGTTTACGCGCCGCGCCGCGGCCAGCTTGACGATCAGGGCAGGATGACCCCGCAGGCACGGGCGAGTCACGAGGACGAACAGCTCGAGATTCCCGCATTCCTGCGCCGTCAGAGCAAATGATTGTTCGGTAACATTGTGTAACATTTACGGTGTGGCGACTTTACGGTCGCCGCACCGTTTTGTTAACTAATTGTTAATATTGCGTAGTTCTAATTTTGGTCGTGTAACCGTATCGTAACAGAGCGAAAAAAAGCGTGATTTGGAAACTGGGAACCATCGCCTTATCTTGCAGATCGACGACAAGGGGATGGGGCAGTCAACCGCGTGGGGGTTACGTGGAATTGCTCCTGATGACTGAGGACTACATGGCCTTGATGGGTCGTGCCAAATAATGCGGGAAACGGCGGACCTTATGAGCAGCGATGTAGTAGGCCTTCAAACCACGATTTCGAGGTCAATTTCGTTATCCGGCATCGGTGTGCATTCCGGCGAAAACGTCTCCATTTCATTCCATCCCGCCGATCCCGACACCGGCATCGTTTTCAATCGCTCTCATTCATCCGGTGAGATCATCAGCGTTCGCGCTGTCTCCTCCCAAGTCGGCTCCACCGATCTTTGCACGCTTTTGGGCAGGGCTCCGGATCGCTCGGTTGCGACCGTCGAGCATTTGATGGCCGCGCTCTATGCGCTCGGCGTTGACAATATCTCGATCGATCTCGATGGCAGCGAAGTGCCGATCATGGATGGCAGCGCCGCCGTGTTCATCGATGCGATCGACAATGCCGGTCTCGTCAATCATTCGGTCAAGCGCCGTTACGTGCGGGTCATCAAGCCGGTCCGCATCGAAATGGGCGGATCGTGGGCGGAATTCAGCCAGCACAACGGCACCCGCTTCGAAGTCGACATTGATTTCGATTCGCCGCTGATCGGACGCCAGTCCTGGAAGGGTGAGGTCACCGCCGACACATTCCGCCGCGAACTGGCCCGCGCCCGTACTTTCGGCTTCATGCGCGATGTCGAGCGGCTTTGGGCCTCGGGCCATGCGCTGGGATCGTCACTTGAGAATTCGGTGGTGATCGGCGACGACGACAAGGTCATCAATGTCGAAGGCTTGCGCTACCGCGACGAGTTCGTGCGTCACAAGACGCTTGATGCGGTGGGCGATCTGGCGCTGGCCGGTGCCCAGTTCATTGGTTGCTACCGCAGCTATCGCGGTGGACACAAGCTCAATGCGCTTGCGCTGCGGGCTTTGCTGGCTGATCAGTCGGCCTATGAGGTTGTCGAGGCTCCCGCGCGCCGGAATACGGTTCGCCATGGCGAACTGGTGGCTGTCAACGCCGCAGCCTTTGCTCCCTGGGCTCTTTGAGCGGCCAAAGCCGGTTCATCCCACGCAATTCCGGTCTATAACCTTGTTTTTGAATAGGGTGCTTGCCACAAAATTGCGGCAAAGCGTCTTCATGACGTTGCGAAGTTCGGGTATTTCCGGATAGAAACGCGGGTCTGGTTCCGCGATGCGTTTGCATCTGCGGCAGTTGAGAGGTTTTGCAGGATGTACACTTCGGTCAAGGGCGGGCGCAGACGCGCGGTTAGAGTTGCGTTTTTTGTCGCCGGGCTGGCTGGCGTTTCGTCGGTTCTGACCAGTTGCCAATCCGATCCGGATATCGACATCACAGCCTATGCGCAATCCATCGAGCCTGCCGACGTGATTTACAATCAGGGGCTTGCCAACCTGCAGGCCGGGCAGTTGACCGAGGCCAGCCGCAAGTTCCAGGCCATCGACAAGCAACACCCCTATTCGGAATACGCGCGCAAGGCGATGGTGATGAGCGCCTTCACCAATTACCGGCAGGGACAGTATTCCGAGGCGATCAACACCGCGTCTCGCTATCTCAGCCTCTATCCCAATGACGAAGATGCGGCCTATGCGCAATATATCGTCGGGCTCGCCTATTACCGGCAGATCCCCGAGGTGACGCGGGATCAGCGCACATCGGCGCGCGCCATTGCGGCGTTTACGGAAGTGATCGAGCGGTATCCTGATTCGGAATATGTGGAAGATAGCCAGGCCAAGTTGCGCTATGCGCGCGACCAGCTTGCCGGCAAGGAAATGCAGGTCGGGCGCTACTATCAGGAGCGCAAGGAATATGTGGCTGCGGCCAACCGGTACCGCCAGGTGATCGAGCAGTATCCCAACACCCGGCAGGTCGAGGAGGCGTTGGCGCGTCTGGTCGAGACCTATTATGCGATGGGGCTGGAAAGCGAAGCACAGACGGCGGCGGCCGTGCTCGGGCATAATTTCCCCGACAGTCAGTGGTATGCGGATTCCTACAAGCTCCTGTAGACCCGCGGCCTGGGGCCGAGGGTAAACAAGGGCTCCTGGATTTCTCGCGCCGGGTCTCGCCTCGTCGGCGTCTGAAGCGGGCGGCGATGCTGGTTCAGCTGTCGATTCGCGATATCGTTCTGATTGAGAAACTCGATCTCGAGTTCGACGCCGGACTGTCTGTCCTCACCGGGGAAACCGGTGCGGGCAAATCCATCCTTCTTGATTCCCTTTCGCTCGCCCTGGGTGGTCGCGGCGATGGCGGCCTTGTGCGCCATGGCGCTGGCAAGGGGCAGGTGACGGCGGTGTTCGACGTTGCCTCTGACCATCCGGCGCGGCTGCTGTTGCGCGACAATGGCATAGACGATGATGGCGACCTGGTGTTCCGGCGGGTGCAATCCGCCGATGGCCGTACCCGGGTGTTCCTCAATGATCAGCCGGCGAGCGTGGCGCTGATGCGCGAGGCCGGCTTGCTGCTGGTTGAAATTCACGGTCAGCACGATGACCGGGCGCTGGTCGAAACCGATGCGCACCGGTCGCTGCTTGACGCCTTTGGCGGTCTCACCGATCGCGCCACCGATGTCGGGCGGCTGCATGAAAGCTGGCGCGAGGCGGAACGGACGCTGAAGACCCACCGGGCGAAAGTCGAGGCGGCGCGGCGGGAGGCGGATTTTCTGCGCTCGTCGGTGGATGAACTTGAAAAACTCCATCCTGGCGAAGGCGAGGAAGAAGAACTCGCCGAACGCCGGTCGCTGATGATGAAGGCCGAGAAGATGGCCAGCGACATCAACGAGGCCAATGAAGTGCTCAACGGCCAGGCTTCGCCGATGCCGGTGGTCAGCGGCCTGATGCGGCGGCTTGAACGCAAGGCCCAGGAAGCGCCGGAATTGCTGAACGACACCGTGGCAGCGCTCGATGCGGTGCTCAATGCGCTGGCCGACGCGCAAACCGCGGTGGAAGCCGCGCTCAGATCCGCCGATTTCAATCCGCGCGAGCTTGAAGAGACAGAGGAGCGGCTGTTTGCGCTCAGGGCCGCGGCACGCAAATACAATGTCCGCGTCGAGGCGCTGCCGGACCTGGCGGCGCAGATGGTGGCTGATCTTGGCGATCTCGATGCCGGCGAAGAGCGGCTGGCGGCGATGCAGGCCCGGGTCGGCGAAACCAGGGTGGCGTTCCTGCAAGCCGCCGAGCAACTCTCCGTGCGCCGGCACGAGACCGCCGAGGCGCTGACTGGCGCGGTGATGGCGGAATTGCCGGCGCTGAAACTCGAGCGAGCCGATTTCATCGTCGAAATGGCCAGCGATGCAGCCAATGCCGGGCCGACCGGGATCGACACGGTCGCCTTTCATGTGCGCACCAACCCCGGTTCCCGGCCCGGTCCGATCATGAAAGTGGCTTCGGGCGGCGAACTTTCGCGTTTCCTGCTGGCGCTCAAGGTGGCGCTGGCCGATCGCGGCTCGGCGCCGACGCTGGTGTTTGACGAGATCGATAC
>NZ_JBDWHW010000160.1:0-4529 GCF_039975035.1 Hoeflea sp.
GTTCCGCTGGTCGGAGGATTTCGGATTGTTCGGTTCGGTGTCCAAATCAGTGCTGTTCGTGCTGGGTGCGGGGGTCGACACACCGCGCCTGCACAATCCTGATTATGATTTCCCCGACGCGCTGATCCCGATCGGAGTGCGACTGTTCGAAAGCATCGCGCGGGATATTTGCGGCTGAAACCGGATATAAACCGGGGTTGCCGGAATCCTACGGGACGCTGGCCTCGATTCGTTCCATGTCGTCGTCGGACAGGCCAAAATGATGACCGATCTCGTGGATCAGCACATGGGCGATGATGTCGCCAAGGGTCTCATCGTTTTCGGCCCAGTAGTCGAGTATCGGCCGCCGGTAGAGCAGAATCTTGTTGGCGAGCTCTCCGGTTTCGATGGTGAAACGCTCGCTCAGTCCTCGTCCCTCGAAAAGACCGAGGAGATCGAAAGGGGTTTCCAGGCCCATGTCCTCGAACACATCGTCATCGGGAAAATCCGCAATGAGGATGGATACGTCGCCGGTCAGCGAGTGGAAATTCGGCGGCAGTTTGGCGTAGGCCTCTATGGCGAGCGATTCGAACTCAACCAGGGAAGGCGCGTGCCGGTCCCGCCAATCCCCTGTCTGATCACTTCGAGCCATTGGTTATCCTCTGCCTGCATTGACCCGGCATGGTCATGATATTCAATATAGGAGAGTCTGCCGGCCGTTTCGAGGGCTTCCGTTCAGGCCATCGCCGGCCTGGCCTGCTCGGCGTTGCCTGACAGGCTGCGGTTTGTCTCGGTCAACATCGCGACAATGGCTTCGAAAATCCTGGAAAAGAGTTGCGCTTCCACCCAGGCGTGACCGCCGGATGACTTCCCGGCCGGCAAGGCCGGAGGCTATCGAAGCCAGCTTTGTGATCACTGTCAAAGTGGAAAACTGGAGCGGGCGAGGCGATTCGAACGCCCGACCCCAACCTTGGCAAGGTTGTGCTCTACCCCTGAGCTACGCCCGCTCATTACCAGATCCGTGGGTGTCCGGACCGGAGATCCGTTCCCCAAAGGATCCGGACCGGCGCTATATGGCTCAAGCTGAATTGAATTGCAACAGGGAATTTTCACAGGTCAAGCCTGATGCCGGAGATGCCGGTGACGCGGGGCGGACCGGCGTGCGGTCAGGTTGCCAAAACCAATAGGGTCGGGGTTTGCAGCCGGCAGGCATTGCACAGAGCTCACGGGTTGCCTATCAAGAGCGCCAACCGGGCAGGAGAAGTGCCAAATCGCGCCATTCCGCCTGGTCAGGCCGAATATGATTGCCAGCAGGAACCGAGATCCGAATCATGCCCAAGACCCGCCAAGAGCTGTTTGACTGTCTGGATGCGCTTGGTATCGCGCATCCCACGACCGATCATGCGCCGGTTTTCACGGTTGCCGAATCACAGAGCCTGCGCGATCAGATCCCGGGCGGGCACACCAAGAACCTGTTCCTCAAGGACAAGAAGGGCGCTTATTTTCTTGTCACGCTGGAAGAGAACGCCGAAGTCAATCTCAAGTCGATCCATACGCTGATCGGCGCCAGCGGCCGGGTTTCGTTTGGCAAGCCCGAAGCGCTGATGGACAAGCTCGGGGTGACGCCGGGCTCCGTGACGATTTTCTGCGCGATCAACGATCCGGATCACGATGTGACAATCGTCATTGACGCGCCGCTGATGGACAATGACATTATCAACGCCCACCCGTTGATCAATGATGCAACCACGTCGATCGGGCGCGAGGACCTGATGCGGTTCCTGAGCCACACCGGTCACGAGCCGCTGATCTTGAAAGTTTCGGGATAAGACACGACCTTAGAGCCAAACATCTTCCAGCAGGTACGGGATCAGACCCATGAGCGACTATGACAATCCATATGCACCGGCCTCCGGCGGCCAGATGAGCGGCACGGTGACGTTTGGCGACAAGCAGCCAGCCGCCGGAGCAAGCGGCGGTGGCGCCGGTCTGGCCGGGGGCGAGTTGATTGTGGACACGACGACTGCCGGTTTTACCGCCGATGTGATCGAGGCCTCGCGGGATGTTACCGTGCTGGTGGATTTCTGGGCGCCATGGTGCGGACCCTGCAAGCAGCTGACGCCGATCATCGAAAAAGCGGTGCGCGACTCAAATGGCCGGGTCAAGCTGGTCAAGCTCAACATCGATGATCATCCGGCCATTCCCGGACAGATGGGAATTCAGTCGATTCCGGCTGTGGTGGCGTTTTCCGGCGGCAAGCCGGTCGATGGTTTCATGGGCGCGCTCCCGGAAAGCCAGATCCGCGAGTTTATCGACAAGGTCGCCGGCCCACCCGCAAAATCGGAAGAAGAAGATCAGGTCGAACAGGTTCTGGCACAATCGCGCGAGGCGCTGGCCGCCGGTGATGTCGAGACCGCGGCACGCGGCTTCGGCGCCATCCTGCAGATGGATCAGGGTCATGTCGGCGCGATCGTCGGGATGGCCGGCTGCATGCTGGCCGCGGGCGAACTTGACCGGACTGAAAAGCTGCTGAGTGGCGTTCCCGAGGAAGACCGCAAGGATCCGGAGGTTTTGTCGGTGTTCAAGCGACTCGAGATGGCGCGGGAAGTTGCTGACCTTGGCGATCCGGTGGAACTTGAGGCCCGGCTTGCCACCAATCCGGCAGATCACGAGGCCCGGCTGAAATTTGCCAAGATCCTCAATGCGCAGGGCTACCGCGAAGCGGCTGCGGATGAGTTGTTCACGATCATGCGCAAGGACCGGCAATGGGAAGACGAGGCGGCGCGCAAGGCCTTGCTGGAGTTTTTCCAGGCCTGGGGCCCCACCGATCCGGCAACCCTGTCGGCACGGCGTCAGTTGTCGTCGCTGCTGTTTTCCTGACGGTCTGATTTCAGCCAGGCACTTGAGTTTCTGCCGGTTCGCCCCATTTTCCGATGTAGAGTGAACATGAGGCGTATGAGCATGCAGGTCGGTAACAAATCCTATCGGATCGAATCGGACATACCGGAACAGGTTCCGGTGTTTCCGCTGTCCGGGGCGTTGCTGCTTCCGGGTGCGCAATTACCGCTGAATATTTTCGAGCCGCGCTATCTTTCGATGTTTGACGACGTGCTCAGTACCCACCGGATGATCGGCGTGATCCAGCCCGCGCTCGAGGAGGTCGCGTCTTGTCGCGGACCAGTGAAGGATCTGTGCCGGGTCGGTTGCCTTGGGCGGATTACCTCTTTTGCCGAAACCGGTGATGGCCGCTATGTGATCACCCTGGGCGGAATTTGCCGGTTCCGGGTCATTGAGGAAGCCGAAACAGGCCGCAAACCGTACCGGAATTGCCATATTTCTCCGTTTCTCGGCGACCTCGAAGCGCCCGATGACGGATCGGAGGTCGACAGGCTGGCGCTGTTGTCGAGCTTCAAGGCCTATCTTGAGGCCAACAATCTTGAAGCCGACTGGAATTCGGTTGAACGGGCGAGCACCGTGACGCTGGTCAATTCGCTTTCGATGATGTCGCCTTACGGGCCGGCTGAAAAACAGGCGCTGCTTGAAGCAGACGATCTGAAAACACGCGCGGAAACACTGATTGCCATTACCGAGATTGCCCTGGCGCGCGATTCGGACGACTATGAGCGCATCCTTCAATAGGCATGCCGGACCATGAAAAAGCCCTCTGAAGCCTCCAAATCCGCCCGCACCACCGGCGCCGTTGACGTCAAGATGCTTGAACTGCTGGTCTGTCCGCTGAGTTATGGGCCGCTGAAGTTTGACGCGGAAACGGACGAACTGCTCTCGCCGCGGGCGAAACTGGCCTATCCCGTGCGAGACGGCATCCCCATCATGCTTGTCTCGGAAGCGCGTAATCTGCCGTAAGGCACGTAATTGCAGCGAGGCCCGATCCATACCTGCCCGAAGCGTCCTGCGGGTGTGGGTGTCACACTGGAATTTGAGTCAGCGGTCCAACTTGAAATGGGAGTGTCGCGTGTCGAAAAAGGGCGATCAAAGGCGTGAAGCCATCGTGGCGGCCGCCGCAAGGCTGTTCTGGGAATGCGGATTTTCCGCAACCAGTATCGCCGACATCGCGCGTGACGCGGACGTGCCGCAAGGCAACATGTTTTACTATTTCCGCACCAAGGCGGACCTGGCTCTGGCGGTGGCGGATGTGTTTGTCGACGAAACACGGGCGTTGATCACCGAAGCCGAGGCGGCTTCGATTGATCCGCGCGGGCGGATCCGCTTCCTGCTGCAACGTCTGGCCCAATCCAACCGGAGCCGCGTCGTCAATGGCTGCCCGATCAATGCGGCTGTGCGGGATTTCCGGCGTACGGCACCTGAGGCCTCCGCACGCGCCGGCCAGAGTTTTGAACTGCTGGTCAGCTTCATTGCCCGCGAATTGCAGAAAACCGGACCGCGGCCGTCGATCGCCATGGCGCGGGCGCGGGCGGTGGTGATTGAATGGCAGGGCGGCATTGCGCTCGCCCACGCTTTCAACGACATGACCGTTCTGGCCGAAAGCCTGCGTCGCGCCGAGCAAAGCCTGCAGATCGGATCCTGATACC
>NZ_JBDWHW010000161.1:0-5357 GCF_039975035.1 Hoeflea sp.
TCATCACTCACGCGGCATGGCTGGATCAGGGTTGCCCCCATTGTCCAATATTCCCCACTGCTGCCTCCCGTAGGAGTCTGGGCCGTGTCTCAGTCCCAGTGTGGCTGATCATCCTCTCAGACCAGCTATGGATCGTCGCCTTGGTAGGCCTTTACCCCACCAACTAGCTAATCCAACGCGGGCTCATCCAACTCCGATAAATCTTTCCCCCGAAGGGCGTATACGGTATTAGCACAAGTTTCCCTGAGTTATTCCGTAGAGTTGGGTAGATTCCCACGCGTTACTCACCCGTCTGCCGCTCACTCCGAAGAGTGCGCTCGACTTGCATGTGTTAAGCCTGCCGCCAGCGTTCGTTCTGAGCCAGGATCAAACTCTCAAGTTGAGTAATTTGATTTTGGCTTTTGATCACGCATCAAATTGACGAGAACTTCACACCTATAATCAATGCCCGAAACCCGAAAGCCTCAGACAAAAATCACAGTGTAACTTCTCTTGAAACGTGACCGCCAAAGTCTGGTATGGCTCCTTCAATCCTCGAAAGGATTTCCGAAACCGCCGACTACCGCCGCCCACGTTTCTCTTTCTTCAATATTCAATTGTCAAAGA
The DNA here is from genome assembly GCF_039975035.1 of Hoeflea sp. Taxonomy (GTDB): domain Bacteria; phylum Pseudomonadota; class Alphaproteobacteria; order Rhizobiales; family Rhizobiaceae; genus Hoeflea. The sequence continues at coordinate 607 of NZ_JBDWHW010000161.1, forward strand.
ACCGATCCCATCTGCATGAAATCGTTGGCTGTCTGCTATAACGCTTCGGCCGGAATAAAGTGCCTCTTGCGAAACACTCTCAGTCAACTCAAGGGCGAACTTCTTGGCGCCAGCGGCGCGCCGCCCTCGTTGTGTGAGCGGTTTATAGGGGCCACCTACCCAAAGAGTCAACAGCCTTTTTTACAAAACTGACATTTTCCGGATATTTGTCGCACTGCACACTGATCACCTCATGCCGAGGAATCGCCTATATAGATTAAAGTGTGGTTTTGGCCCGGTTCTGCCTTATCGACGCCGGATTTTCCGGTAGAAGAAGAGCATGCGCTGGTTTGAAGCGGTGTTCGCGACAATCCAGGGCGTTGATTCGGTCCGAATCGGGCTTCCAGTTTGACTCAGGCCCAACTGCAGGGCACATCTTCAGCACGTTGCCGTGAACAAGGCGACAGTGACCACGAAGCCTCGGAGGAACAATGCCAAACGACGAGTTTCTTGCACGGCAGATGGGCGATCAACCGCCGCTGCTGGCCGGCGGACGCAAACCGCCGGACAAACGCGAGATCTCGCTGCGCTGGCTTTCGGGGACCTTCATGACCGGCATCACATCGAGCCTGTTGATGGGGGTGGCGCTGTTCGGCGCCCTGGAAGGACGCGAGCAACTGGCGATTCCCGCCGAAGCATTGGCCTCGGTCGATATCGACGCCGGCGCGTCGGGGTCAGTGGAGAAAGGTGCTCGGCTGATCCAGTCGGTCGTCACCGCCAAGCCGGTAGACCGGGCCATCATGGAAGTACCGACCATGGTGCGCGATGGCGACCACGATGTGGTCCGGCGTCAACCTTTCGCCCATGTCAAGATCGCGCTCGCCGGAAACCACCCGGCCGCTGCGGCAAAGTCTTATCCACGGTTTGACCCGCTCAAGATATTCTCTGCCGGCGAAGCAGAAGCCGCATCAAGTGTCAGGACCGGCGTCATCTACGGCGCGGACGTCGATTCGGAAATCAGCCTGCGCTCCTACGATTTTCCACTGGATTCATCAACACGCCCGTTTGCTGCGTCCATGACGCTCGATGAAGCCGAGGAAACGGTCCGGACCAACGGATCCGTGCTCACCGACGGATCGGTTCAGCTTGCGTCACTCAATTATGTTGATCCGCGCCGGTTTGTCTCCAACCGAATTGATCTCGATTTCAGCGCCAGCCTGAATGCGCGCGTGATCGCGGAAAATGTCTCGGTGGCATCCTATTCGCCCGTCAGCCAGGAACGCATTGAATATGTCGACGACATCATACCGGTCAAAAAAGCCGCGCCCTTGTCTGACATTCTCGAGGGCTCAGGCTACGGGTCCGAGCAATATGAAGCGGCGGTGAGCGTTCTCGCCCAGCAAATCAAGGTAGACAAGATACCGCATAATTCAGTGATCCGGATTGGCGTCGAACAGACCGGCGACACAGCGCGGATCATTCGCATGAGCGTTTACCAGAATTCGAGCCACATGATCACCGTTGCGCTTTCGGATCACAACGGGTTTGTGATCGGCAATGAACCTCCGCCGACTCCGGCCATCCGAACCGCTTTCGACGAAACCGCGACTCCCGTCGCAACCGCCCGCGACCTGCCGAACATCTATGACGGGATCTACCGGGCGGGACTAACTTACGGCATGTCGACTGAGATGGTGGAGCAGATTATCCGGATGCTCGCCAGCAATGTCGATTTCCAATCACCTTTAAAGCCTACAGACACTCTGGAGGCGTTCTTTTCGGTGACCGACGAAAGCGGCACAGCGACCGATGAGTCCGAGTTGCTGTTCGTCAACGCAAAATTCGGCGGCAACACCATCCGGCTCTACAGGTTCCAGCACCCGGAAGACAATTCCATTGATTATTACGACGAGGAAGGCCGCAGCGCACGCCAATTCCTGCTGCGCAATCCGGTGCCAAACGGCAAGTTCCGTGGCGGTTTCGGCATGCGCCGCCACCCGATTCTGAAATATTCACGGATGCATACCGGCGTTGACTGGTCAGCGCCTCGCGGCACGCCGATCATTGCCGCGGGCAATGGCGTGGTCGAGAAGGCCGGCTGGGGCAATGGATATGGACGGCAAACCATCATCAGGCACGCCAATGGCTATGAATCAAGCTATTCGCACCAGAATTCGATCGCCAAGGGCGTCGTACCCGGCGCTCGCGTCCGCCAGGGTCAGGTCATCGGCGCGGTGGGGTCGACCGGGCTTTCCACCGGTCCGCACCTGCATTATGAACTGATCGTCAATGGCAACAAGGTCGACCCGATGCGGATCCGGCTGCCCGACGGCAAGTCCCTGAAGGACGATGCCTACGCAATGTTCGCCCGCGAGCGAGATCGGATCAATGCGTTGCTAGGCATCGAGTTGACCAACAAGGAAATTGCAAGCCGCTGATACTTTTCGATCCGGCCCGCAAATTCCCATGCATGTCGCGCGAAAATGTGCAGCGGTTTTGCGCAATTTGCGTGCATGAACAAGGAACGGACGCGCATCGCCTGACCCGGTATGAATGCGATGCGCGTTGGGGCTTCGTGCGATTGAAATGACGCATCCCCGGGGGCATTCCCGTGGCTGGCCCACGAAAACGGCGGACCCGGATCGGGCCCGCCGTTGTCTTCATTGCAACAGCTTTAGGCGGCTTCGCCGCGAGCTTCGTTTGCCGAGGCCTGGTCTTCATCTCCGGTAACCGCGAAGACCAGCCTGTCGGAACCGGCGCTCACATTGACATGAGCACCCTCGCCCACCTCGCCCAGCAGGATTTTCTCGGCAAGCGGATCCTGCACATATTTCTGCACAACCCTTTTGAGTGGGCGTGCGCCGTAGGCAGGATCATAGCCCTTGTCGGCAAGCCAGATCCGGGCTTCATCGTCCAGCGTGACTTCAATCTTGCGATCGACCAGCAGCTTGCCCAAACGCTTGAGCTGGATGTCGACGATCGCGCCCATTTCAGACCGGCGCAACCGGTGGAACAGGATGATCTCGTCAATCCGGTTGAGAAACTCCGGCCGGAACGACGACCGCACCACGTTCATCACGTCGTCGCGGGCAGCATCCGCATCCTGATCATCAGTCAGCGCAGCCAGATATTCGGATCCCAGATTTGATGTCATGACGATCAGCGTATTGCGGAAATCGACCGTGCGTCCCTGCCCGTCGGTCAGGCGCCCGTCATCAAGCACCTGCAGAAGCACGTTGAAGACATCGGGATGCGCCTTCTCGATTTCATCAAACAGGATCACCTGATAGGGCCTGCGCCGGACCGCTTCGGTCAACGCGCCGCCTTCATCATAACCGACATAGCCCGGAGGAGCCCCGATCAATCGGGAAACCGAGTGTTTTTCCATGTATTCGGACATGTCCATCCGAATCAGCGCGGTTTCATCGTCGAACAGGAATTCGGCGAGCGCTTTGGTCAGTTCGGTCTTGCCGACGCCGGTTGGCCCGAGGAAGATGAACGACCCCATCGGCCGGTTGGGATCCTGCAGACCCGCGCGCGCGCGCCTCACAGCCTTGGAAACAGCCTGAACCGCTTCGCCCTGGCCGACGACCCGCTTGCCGATTTCATCTTCCATCCTGAGAAGCTTGTCACGCTCGCCTTCGAGCATCCGGTCCACCGGAATTCCGGTCCAGCGCGAGACAATGTGGGCGATATGGTCCGGCGTGACAGTTTCCTCAACCATCCCGGCGGCATCGGCTTCACCATGGGCCTCAGCCTCTGCAAGCTGACGCTCAAGGGCGGGGATTTCAGAATAGGCAAGCTCCCCCGCGCGCTGGTATTCACCACTGCGCTGGGCGATAGCAAGGTCATTGCGGGCTTCCTCGAGCTTCAGCTTGAGATCGGCTGCCAGACCCAGCTTCTGTTTTTCCGATTGCCAGCGCGCCGTCAGTGCACCAGCTTTTTCCTCGATATCGGACAATTCGCGCTCAAGCCGCTCAAGCCGGTCCTTGGAGGCCTGATCGGTTTCCTTCTTCAACGCCTCTCGTTCGATCTTCAATTGCATGATGCGACGGTCGAGTTCATCAAGTTCTTCCGGTTTGGAATCAACCTGCATTCTCAGTCGAGCAGCCGATTCATCGACCAGGTCGATCGCCTTGTCGGGAAGAAAACGGTCGGTGATGTAACGATTGGACAGCACCGCAGCAGACACCAGCGCCGAATCGCTGATCCGAACCTTGTGATGCTGCTCGTATTTTTCCTTGAGCCCGCGCAGGATCGAAATCGTGTCCTCAACAGTGGGTTCTTCCACCATCACCGGCTGGAACCGCCGCGCAAGTGCGGCGTCTTTTTCCACATGCTTGCGATATTCATCAAGCGTGGTTGCCCCTACGCAGTGCAATTCACCGCGCGCCAGGGCCGGCTTGAGAAGGTTGGACGCATCCATCGCCCCGTCAGCCTTGCCCGCGCCGACAAGCGTATGCATTTCGTCGATAAAAAGAATGATGCCGCCATCGTTGGCCTGGATTTCCGACAGGACAGCTTTGAGCCGTTCTTCGAATTCGCCGCGATATTTCGCACCGGCAATCAGCGCGCCCATATCAAGCGCCATAAGCTGCTTGTCCTTGAGCGATTCGGGCACGTCGCCATTGACAATCCTGAGCGCAAGACCTTCCGCAATCGCGGTCTTGCCGACGCCCGGTTCGCCAATCAGCACCGGATTGTTCTTGGTCCGGCGCGACAGCACCTGAATGGTGCGGCGAATTTCATCATCTCGACCGATCACCGGATCG
>NZ_JBDWHW010000162.1:0-11894 GCF_039975035.1 Hoeflea sp.
TCTATTCCAAACCGAGCTGCGATTCGGCGGAAGCCGTCTGAACCCTCTTCATACGCCAACACCACCGACTGCTTGAAAGACGTGCTGTATTTGGACATGCAAACCCCCGAAGTTGATGTCCAACTTTCGGGGGTCAGTTCATCGCCCGCCGGTTTCAATTTACTCAGACCTGTGTATGGCTCAGAAGAAGCCGCGCTTTTGCCACCAGCCGCCCTTTTTGGGCTTGTCGCCTTTTTCCTTGGTCGTGGAAGACGTCACCACCGGAGCAGTGGCGATTGCGGCCATATCGGTGCCCGCACTGCGGTCGGTGTCAGCTTCTTCACCCTGTGCGTCCTGCTCAGGCTCGCTGGCAGGAGTTGCAGTCTCGATCGCCTCGTCGGCAGGGGCGTCGTTTCCGGCCTGCTCGGTACTGACCTCGGCGACAGCCTGCGCAGGTGCAGCCGCGGCTTCCGCTTCTGCGGCCTTGTCGGCGGCGATCTGCGCCTTGGTCCGTCGTGGACGACGGGCCGGCTTTTCAGGCTTCTCAGGCTTTTCGATTTCCGCAACAACCGGAGCGGTTGCTTCGGCAGCGAGTGAGGCTTCCGGCGCATCGCTGATCACGGCGTCGGCTGGTGCTTCGTCCGGCGCTGCCTGCTCGGTCGCAGGCTCGCCTTCGGATGCATCTGCAACGACCTCGGCCTCAGCCGATGAACCGGTGCCGTCCTCCTCGCGATTGCGGCGTCCGCCACGCTTGCCGCGGCGGCGGCGCTTGCCGCGACGCTGTTCATCGCTGTCGCCATCTTCCGACGCTGACGTCGAGGCTTCTGCATCGGAGGAGTCCTCCTCGTCATCGCTGGTGTCATCATTCTCTGAGCCGTTGTCTGCCGAGGCCGATTGATTTTCGCCGTTGCCGGTCTCGCCATCAGACTTGCGGCCGCCACGACGACGCCGTCTGCGGCGCTTCTTGCCCTGGCCGTCCTCGCGTTCGGAACGATCCCCGTTCTGAGCTTCGGCTCCCGATTCGCTGACTTCCTCGGTCTCCGCGACCTCGTCATCGATTTCTTCAACGATGTCCGCATCGTCCTCATCATCGGCATAGGCCGGTGAATTGACGGTGATGTGATCGATATTGACGGGCTTTTCCACTGCCGCGCCGCGATCGATGGCGAAGTGGTTGGCGCCGACTTCCTCGTCAGCCGAGAAGCTGATCGAGACACCGAAACGGTTCTCAAGGTCGACAACCGTGTCACGCTTGTGATTGAGCATGTAGAGCGCAGTGTCAGCCGTGGTGCGCACGATGATGTCGTGCGTGGTGTTCTTGAGAAGATGTTCCTCGACACCGCGCAGCACATGCAGAGCCACCGAAGACTGCGAGCGGATATGTCCGTTGCCGCCGCATGTCGGGCAAATCTGCATGGTGCTTTCCAGCACCGAGGCCCTGATCCGCTGCCGCGACATTTCCAGAAGCCCGAAATGCGAGATCCGGCCCACCTGAATGCGGGCCCGGTCGTTTTTCAGGCAGTCCTTCATCCGTTTTTCGACCGCGCGATTGTTGCGGTTTTCTTCCATGTCGATGAAATCGATGACAATGAGCCCGGCCAGGTCGCGCAACCTCAGCTGGCGCGCGACCTCCTCGGCCGCCTCCAGATTGGTCTGCAGCGCCGTGTCCTCGATCGAGTGCTCGCGGGTCGAGCGGCCCGAGTTGACGTCGATGGCCACCAGGGCTTCGGTCTGGTTGATAATGATGTAGCCGCCAGATTTCAGCGTCACCTGCGGCTGCAGCATCCGGTCGAGCTGGGCTTCGATGCCGGAACGGGCGAAAATCGGATGCAGGTCCCGGTAGGGCTGAACCACCTTGGCGTGGCTCGGCATCAGCATTTTCATGAAGTCCTTGGCTTCGCGGTAGCCTTCCTCGCCGGAGACCATGATCTCCGAAATGTCCTTGTTGTAAAGGTCACGGATCGAGCGCTTGATCAGGCTGCCTTCCTCGTAAACGAGGCTTGGCGCTGTTGATTTGAGCGTCAGATTGCGGACATTTTCCCACAGCCGCATCAGATATTCGAAGTCGCGCTTGACCTCGACCTTGGTGCGGTTGGCGCCGGCGGTGCGTAGAATAACGCCCATGCCCTTGGGCACTTCAAGTTCGCGTGCAATCTCCTTGAGACGCTTGCGGTCGGGCAGGTTGGTGATCTTGCGCGAAATGCCGCCGCCACGCGCGGTGTTCGGCATCAGCACGGAGTAACGTCCAGCCAGCGACAAATAGGTCGTCAGCGCCGCGCCCTTGTTGCCGCGTTCTTCCTTGACCACCTGAACCAGAAGAATCTGGCGGCGCTTGATGACTTCCTGGATACGGTATTGCTTGCGCGGCTTGCGCGACGAGCGCGTCGGAACTTCTTCCATCGCGTCCTCGGAGCCGACCGACTCGACGGAATCATCGTCATTGCCGCCATTGTCATCGTCATCATTGCCGTTTCTGCGCTTGCGGCGCGATACCGGCTCGGAGATTTCGTCGGCTTCGACATCCGCCGCCATTTCGGTGGGCTTGTCGTCGTCGCCGGAGTCATCGGAAGAAGCATCGGCAGGTTCATTGCCGGACTTATCGTCCGTTGCTACCGCTTGTTCAGCGGCTGCGGATGGCTCCACGATCGCGGCAGCGGATGCATCGCCATCTTCAGTCTTGGCTTCATCCGGCGTGGCTTCATCTCCCTTGACCTCATCGCCAGTCTTCTTGCCCCGGCGACTGCGGCGGGGACGTGACTTGGTTGACTTGGTCTCTTCGCCGCCGTCGTCAGTGTCCGCAGGTTTCGCTTTCGATCTGGATTTTGCCTTGCCGGAGCCGGCTTCGGCATCATCGGCGCTCTCGAAATCGGGATCGTTGTCCGCGTCTTCGGCTTCCGCCTGAAGCAGCGCCTGACGGTCGGCAAGCGGGATCTGGTAATAGTCGGGATGGATTTCGGAGAAGGCAAGGAATCCGTGGCGATTGCCGCCGTAATCGACAAAAGCCGCCTGCAGCGATGGCTCCACGCGTGTGACTTTCGCCAGGTAGATATTGCCGCGGAGCTGTTTCTTGTGCTCCGATTCGAAGTCGAATTCCTCTATGCGGTTTCCACGAACGACAACGACGCGGGTCTCCTCGGGATGGGAGGCGTCGATAAGCATTTTTTCTGCCATTGAGTATAAGCTCCTCGGCGCGCCCTCGACGATGTGCTCCGCCGCCCCGAAGGTGGGGGCAGGGGATGGTCGGATGGGATTGCGCCGGATGAAAGATTTTCCGGTGTTGGGCTTGGGGCAGCGCGCAGCAGACCGGTACCCGGGGCGTGTGACGCCCGGGGCCTGTTCACACTTGGGGAGATCCGCATTTGCACCATAAGAGCCGGCCGGAATTTCATTTACGTATAGTCCTTACGGACCGATGAAGCCCCATTAAAGGGGTGTGCGGCGAAAAACGCCGCCAAGGTTGTGGCGGTACCCTCGCCCGCCGGGTTTAATCAGTGTCCTGGCCATGATGCGCTCGAAGGCAGACATGCCTCGCCGCATTTTCGGCCATATTGCCTTGCAGGAGCGGTCGGATCAGGTTCCCGACATGGGAACAGTCAGCCGGCAGTTCCGGGGAAGCTATTTGAATAGACGACGGACGATCCGTACTCCTGGCGCCGTAGGCCCTGTGCGGGCGGCGGCCGGAAGGGTGACAGTTCTATCCCGTCAATACACTTACCCAATCAATGCTTCTATGGGGAGAACAGGCATCTGGCAAGCCGAAAACATCTGTGGAATTTATTGTCGGCGCACGATGTTGACCAAGACTGCCGTTAGGGCACTTCCCGAGCCGGCAAACATGGTAAACGGACGGTTAACCGGTTTTTGCGAGACTGGGGACGGGCAGAAAAATTCAAGCGGGTCATCAAGGCACCATCGTCATGGTGCTGACTCACGACGGTCATTTCGCCGGGATTCGGCGATTTCAAGGCAAGACAGGTGAATTCGGTTGTTGGCGGCTCGACGGTACATTGCAGCAATAGTGGAATTGGCTCGGGCGCAAAGATGTGCCGGTCTTGCGTTTTGCGTGCTTGCCGTTTTCGCGGTGTGGCCATCGTTGGTCCAGGCCATGCCGGAAGGGGTTCGCAACGACCGCTACGTCGCCATTGCGGCGCGTATCGCTGGTGACGACAACCGCGTCCGGCTCGTGCTGGATTTCGAACGGAAGCCGGATTTTACGCTCAGTTACCTGGAAAATCCGTTTCGCGTCATTGTCGATTTGCCTGAAACCGTGTTTGCTTTCCCCGATGATGCGCTGCAACCGCGCGGACTGATTTCGTCCGTCCGGTATGGTATGTCCGGAGCGGGCAGGGCGCGGATGGTGTTCGAGTTCGCGTCGCCCGCCCGTATGGAGCTTGTTGAAACCACCGAGGAGGCTGGCGGCGCAATCCATCGACTGGTGTTGGATGCTGTTGCTGTCGATCGCGAGGCGTTTTCCGCCCAGGTCGCCAAATCGGTTTGGACGGACGCGGCGGTGGATGCCACCAACGGCAAGCCGGACGATGCTTCAGGCGATACGCTGACGATTGTGATCGACGCGGGACACGGCGGCATTGACGGCGGCGCGGAAGGACCGAGCGGTTCGATGGAGAAGGACGTCACGCTCGCCTTTGCGGAGGCCTTCAAGTCCGCACTGGAAGCGGAAGACGGCATCCGGGTCGCCATGACCAGAACCGACGACGCGTTCTTGTCGCTGTCGGCCCGCGTTCGCAAGGCTCGCGAGGAGCGGGCCGATCTTCTGATTTCCCTGCACGCTGATTCGATCAACATCAAATCGCTGCGCGGCGCCACGGTTTACACCTTGTCCGACAGGGCCTCCGACGCAGTTGCGCAATCGCTGGCAGACCAGGAAAACAGCGGAGACGCCATCGTTGGCGCCAGTCTGGAAAACGCCCCGGAAGCGATAGCAACGATATTGGTTGATTTGGCGCGGACAGAAACCCGGGTATTTTCCGCCGGTCTTGCCCAGCAGGTTCTCAATTCCTTCGAAGGGCAGGTCAAGCTCATCAACAATCCGCTACGCCACGCGGGATTCAAGGTGTTGCAAGCCCCCGACGTCCCGTCGGTGCTCGTTGAAATGGGGTATCTGTCCAACCATGAGGACGAAAAATTGCTCACCGACGACGAGTGGCGGCAGAACACGGCCAGACTGTTGGCGCAATCAGTGCAGAATTACCGCAAAACGATCTTGGCGGGCAGGCGCTGATGATCGATAAAGCCAACTTGGAGTCTGCGCCCTCGTGGCAGTGTGACAGATTGGCAACGACCGCGCGCCGGAATGTTCGGGCCACAACAAATCCGGGCGAAAGCCCTATTTTACTCACATTGTCCGGGCTAACCGGGCGGATGACATGGTCGGCCAAAGTCAGGGCGTTAGCCGGGCTGGTCAACACGAAAAACAAACGGTAGCTGGCTGATGATACGATTGATTGGATATTTCTTCGGGATCGGGACCGTGTTGTTTCTGATCGTTGCGGCTGGCATTGCCTGGTATATTGGAGATATCTCCAAGGATTTGCCGGACTACGAAGTGCTCAACAGCTATGAGCCGCCGGTCACGACGAGGGTGCACGCCGCCTCGGGCGAACTGATGGCCGAATATGCCCGCGAACGGCGTTTGTTCCTTCCAATCCAGGCGATTCCGGACCGGGTGAAGGCAGCATTCCTGTCGGCCGAAGACAAGAATTTTTACTCCCATCCTGGAGTCGATCCTGTCGGACTGGCCCGCGCGGTTATAAACAACATCCGGACCGGCGCGCGTCAGGGCGCATCAACGATCACCCAGCAGGTCGCCAAGAACTTTCTTCTCACCGCCGACCAGACCTATGAGCGCAAGATCAAGGAGGCGATTCTCTCCTTCCGAATCGAGCAAGCCTATTCCAAGGACCGCATCCTTGAGCTTTATCTCAACGAGATTTTCTTCGGTATGAACGCTTACGGCATTGCCGGCGCGGCGCTGACCTATTTCAACAAGTCGGTCAATGAGCTGACAATTGCTGAAACGGCATATATGGCAGCCCTTCCCAAGGCCCCGTCCAATTACCATCCGTTCCGTCATCCCGACCGTGCGGTTGAACGGCGCAACTGGGTGATCGACCGGATGGTCGAGAATGGATATGTCAACGCCGCCGATGGCGCCGACGCCAAGGCGCAACCGCTCGGTGTTACGCCGCGCAAGACCGGCTCCTATCTGTTCGCGTCCGAATATTTCGCCGAGGAAGTCCGCCGCGAACTGATCGGCCGGTATGGCAATGACGCACTTTACGAGGGCGGACTGTCTGTAAGGACAACGCTTGATCCGAAACTGCAGGCGCTGGCCCGCAAGGCGCTGCAGAAGGGCTTGATGTCCTATGACGAGCGCCGCGGCTTCCGTGGGCCGATCAAGCAGATTGATGTTTCGGGCGACTGGGGCGCATTGCTGGGTGAGATCGATCCCCTGCGTGATGTTCCCGAATGGGAACTGGCGGTCGTGCTTTCAACCTCCGATGACAGCGTCGAAGTCGGTCTGCGCCCTGAACCCGAGGTGTCTGGCGCGGTCGGGTCCGAACGGCTCACCGGCACGATTCTCGCCGAAGACATGAAATGGGCCTACCGCGTCAATCTGAAAGGCGAGAAGCCGCGCAACGTCAAGAAAGCCGGAGATGTGCTCTCGCCTGGAGATGTTGTCTATGTGGAACCATCGGAGCAGGATGGCGTCAAGCATCTGCGGCTGCGTCAGCCACCCAGGATCCAGGGTGCGTTGGTGGCGATGGATCCCCATACCGGACGCGTGCTGGCCATGGTCGGCGGATTTTCCTTCGCACAGTCCGAGTTCAACCGCGCCACGCAGGCCGAACGCCAGCCCGGCTCGGCATTCAAGCCCTTCGTTTACGCAGCCGCGCTCGACAATGGTTATACACCCGCGTCCGTGATCCTTGACGCACCTATCGAAATCGTTTCCGGCGGAGAGCTCTGGAAACCCAAGAACTATGGCGGCGGTTCAGCCGGCCCGTCGACCCTGCGGCTCGGAATCGAACGCTCACGCAATCTGATGACTGTGCGGCTTGCCAAGGACATGGGCATGAACCTGGTCGCCGAATACGCCGAACGCTTCGGTGTTTATGACAACATGCAGCCGTTGCTTTCCATGTCGCTTGGGTCTGGCGAGACCACGGTGATGCGCATGGCATCGGCCTATTCGGTCCTTGCCAATGGCGGCAAGCAGATCAAGCCGTCGTTGATTGACCGGATTCAGGATCGTTACGGCAAGACCATCTTCAAGCACGAGGAACGCAGCTGCGACGCCTGTGTCGCGTCGGCCTGGCTGTCCCAGGAAGAGCCGGAAGTGGTCGACACCCGCGAGCAGGTGCTCGATCCGATGACGGCCTACCAGATCACCTCGATGATGGAAGGTGTCGTTACCCGCGGTACCGCTGCCAGCAAGGTTAATCTTGACCGCCCGACCGCGGGCAAGACCGGCACCACCAACGAGGAGAAGGACGCCTGGTTCATGGGCTACACCGCCGATCTGGTGGCCGGCGTCTTCATCGGTTTCGACACGCCGACACCGATGGGGCGCGGTTCGACCGGCGGTGCTCTCGCGGCCCCGGTTTTCAACGAATTCATGCTGGCGGCGCTCGAGGGCACCAGACCAGCCGATTTCCGCGTGCCGCAAGGCATGAAGCTGATCGCCATCAACCGCAAGACCGGAATGCAGGCGTCTCCCGGAGAGGGAGATGTGATCATGGAAGCCTTCAAGCCCGGGACAGGACCATCGGACGTCTATTCGGTCATCGGACTTGAAGACTATGCCACAGGCGACGCCATCACCACCATTTCACCGCAGGCCAACCAGGCCGTCGTCAATGGGTCCGGCGGGCTGTATTAGGCTCCTCGAACCGGCTGCCAAATCAGCTCTGGAGAGGCTTTACATCGCCGGGACAGGACCTTATGGTCCGCCCGCTTTGGCAAGGAAGTTTGCCTGAAACCCCACGGAACCGGAATATCATGCGCTCAGAAACCCAGGTCGTTGTCGATGAAATCAAGCAGGCCGTAAGCCTGCTGAGGAGGCATCTTTGACTGGGAACCTGCTCAGAAACGCCTGGAATGGCTGAACGCCAAGGCTGAAGATCCGGCCATCTGGGATGATCCCCAGGAAGCCCAGAAGCTGATGCGCGAGCGCCAGCAGCTTGACGATTCGATCAACGGCCTCAAGCGGCTGGAAACCCAGCTTTCGGACAATCTCGAGCTGATCGAGATGGGCGAGGAAGAGGGCGACAACGACATCATCAGTGAAGCGGAAGCCGCCCTCAAAGAGCTCCGGACCGAAGTGACCCGGCAGCAGATCGAATCGCTGCTCTCCGGCGAGGCCGACGCCAACGACACCTATCTGGAAGTCCATTCCGGCGCCGGCGGCACCGAGAGCCAGGACTGGGCCAACATGCTGTTGCGGATGTACACCCGCTGGGCCGAACAGCACGGCATGAAGGTGGAGTTGCTGGAAATCCATGATGGCGAGGAAGCCGGCATCAAGTCGGCAACGCTGCTGGTCAAGGGCCACAACGCCTATGGCTGGCTGAAGACCGAATCCGGCGTGCACCGTCTGGTCCGGATTTCGCCTTATGACAGCCAGGCCCGCCGCCACACTTCGTTCTCGAGCATCTGGACCTATCCGGTGATTGACGATTCGATTGATGTCGACATCAATGAAAGTGACTGCCGCATCGACACCTATCGCGCTTCCGGCGCCGGTGGCCAGCACGTCAACACCACCGATTCGGCTGTCCGGATCACGCACATTCCGTCCGGGATCGTGGTGCAGTGCCAGCAGGAACGCTCGCAGCACAAGAACCGGGCCCAGGCCTGGGACATGCTCAGGGCGCGCATCTATGAAGCGGAACTGAAAAAGCGCGAGGAAGCCGCCAATGAAGAGGCCGCTTCGAAAACCGAAATCGGTTGGGGTCACCAGATCCGCTCGTACGTTCTGCAGCCCTACCAGCTGGTCAAGGACCTGCGCACCGGTACCGAGAGCACCAATCCGCAGGGCGTTCTGGATGGCGATCTCGATGCGTTCATGGAAGCAGCGCTCGCCCAGCGGGTGTATGGCGGGGCAGGCGAGGTCGCGGATATCGACTGATCGGAGCTTCCGTCTGAGAGAGGCGCACTCCGTCTCCTATAGAGCCGGTCCTACCTGGTAACGGCCGAGCGGATGAGGCTGAGGCCGGCAAGTGCGAACAGGCCGGCGACGAGACCGTCGATCCATCTTCGCAGGCGTCTGTATCCGCCCATGATGCCGGGCAGCGAAAAGGTCATGGCGTATCCGGCATAATTGACAAACCCCAGACCCACACAGACCAGTGTCGCCGTGGCGACCATTGAGACTTCGGTTTCCCGGCTGAGACCCATCGACAGCGCCGCCATCCAGGCGACAACGGCTTTCGGGTTGGACAGGTTGAGGATCAGGCCGCGCCGAAACCATCTGCCTTGCTCGGGCGAGCTTTCAGTGATGTCGGCCTTGCGCAGCGCCGAACGGCCGGACTGGACCGCGAGCCACAACAAGTAGAGACCGCCTGCGAACTTGAGAAAACTCAGCAGGTAGCTGGTGCCCTGGAGCATGACTCCCAGGCCGGTGGCGGCTACAAGTCCCCAGCCACCCAGGCCGACCGACAGTCCAAGCCCGAACAGCAGTCCGGGTTTGCGTCCTGAATGCATTGCAACAGCTGCCACCGTAATGTTTGCGGGTCCGGGCGAAACCGTCACAACGAAAAATGCCAATGCGATGGCAAGAATGTTCTCGAACCCCGTCATGTTCTGTCCTCAACGGTGCTTGTGTCAACGTTCGCGCAGTTCCCGCGCGTGCGGGTTGGTCATGGCACAAGGTTCAAGCGGTAAGTTTGCTAGTTGCTCGATCGCTCAACCTGAATGTCGCCGAATTCGTCAATATAGAGGGCCCATGTGTCGGGCTCGACCACTGTCGGATCGGTCTTGAGATAGATATAGGCCGCAAAGCCCGCTCCGCTGGCGGCTCCGGTTGAATCCTCGGGCCGCATGTCTGTCACATAGCCGCCAAGCGAGTTGATTTCGTCGATTTCGATGGAAAGCGCCAGTTCCGGTCCTTGTGGGGTGAGGGCGATTTGCTGGAGGTGAACCTGCGAGCGGTTGTCCTCGCCGCGAATGGCGATCAACCGGTAATAGCCACGGCTTGCCGGCACGGCCTCCGCCAATTCAGAGGTGGTATCGTTATTTGTTTCTTTGCCAGCCGCGTCCGGATCAGCCGCATCCGGGTCAGCCGGGTCTGGATCAGTTTCTCCGGCCTCTTCCCAATATCCGCCGCTGGTGACGAACAGGATGCGAGGCGTCAACTCGCCGGCCAGCGCATTGATGTTGTCCTGGGCGTGCGCCTGGTTTGCCAGCGGAGAAATCAGGCCTGCCAGCAGCAGAAGCGTGAGAGGGGCGGGCAGGGACATCGGCGCAACCTTTCCTGAATTCCGGTTAGTAGAGAAACTGTTCGGCCAAAATGCGGTCGTTCCACGAATGGCTTGAATCGGTCAGGATTCGGGTGGTGCATTCCTTCGATTCGGCAACATGAACCCGCACAACCGATTTGACTTCATTGTGATCCGCCACGGCGTTGACCGGGCGTTTGTCAGGCTCAAGCACATCGATCGTCACCGTCACCTTGTTGGGCAGAAGCGCTCCGCGCCAGCGCCTCGGCCTGAACGCGCTGACCGGAGTGAGTGCCAGCAGCTGGGCGTCGAGCGGCAGGATCGGTCCATGGGCCGACAGATTGTAGGCGGTTGATCCGGCAGGCGTCGCCACCATGACACCGTCACAGATCAGCTCTTCCAGCCGCACCTGGCCATCGATCGACAACCGCAGCTTGGATGCCTGATAGCTTTGCCTGAGCAGCGACACCTCGTTGATGGCCAGCGACTTGTAGGCAGTCCCGTTGGCGTCGATCGCGATCATTTCCAGCGGCCGGATGATATTTTCCACCGCCGCGTCGATACGGCTCGAGAGATCCTTATCCGAATAATCGTTCATCAGGAAACCGATCGAGCCCCGGTTCATTCCGTAGACCATGCGGCCGCTGCTCATTTGCTCGTGCAATGTCTGCAGCATGAAACCGTCGCCGCCCAGGGCCACAATGACATCGGCCTCTGCCTCGCGGACGTTGCCATAGAGTGCCGCAAGATGCTTGGCCGCGTCCTGGGCATCGGGGGCCGGCGAGGCAATAAAACTGAACTTTCGCGTCATGTGGTGAGGCTACTCCCGCTCCTTGAATGACAATGGCGATTGGATGGTCGGGATGCAAGGGGACCGCGTGATGTGGAGACCGACAATCCTAGTTGACGTCGAGCTGGACGAGCGTCGATCGTGTCAATTCGTTTATGCGTTTCGAGCCGCCAGAGGTGTTTTCCGATCCTCATTGCAGATCATCTCGTAAAGAGGCTGTGGTATCTTATGGTTGCCAAATATAGTTCACCGTCGGCTTGTTGAAATCAGCACGGGGTCTTGGATCTCGATTCGGAGCGCAGGTTAACAAAGGCATAGAAAGCTTCTACTAAACCGCACCCCTCTTGAAAGTGATCCGTTCGCGATTTTAGCGATTTGATTTGTTCTGATGAATGTCACCGGCAAATTTTGATTTGCCGAGAAACCTGGCGAGAGCGTTCCACTTGGTTTGATCTTCCAACCGCGCATAAAAGAATTTCTCTGGTGCATGTTTCGCAAAATAATGGCGGACCTGCCTGTTTCGCGGTAAGCGTCCGGCCTCGCTGCTCTGACGCGTCATAGAGTGTGTTGATAGTGTCCACCATTGCTAGTGGACATCTTGAGGGCAGATATGGCGGGTAAGAAGGGTCAGAAGAAGCGGTTCTGGTCGGACGAGGAAAAGGTGT
>NZ_JBDWHW010000163.1:0-140950 GCF_039975035.1 Hoeflea sp.
CCCGCTTGGCGGTTTCCTGGCCCTTGATGTCCGACAGGTCCGGCATGTTGGAGGGCGCGGCGCGCATCGCAGGCACCGGTCGCGAGAGCACCTGGGTGCCGCGAAAATGATTGGCGATGGCGATCAGGCTGCGCGGCGCCAGAATTTCGATCTCCTCGCCGGCCCATGCCGCTTCCGGGCCGCTGCCCGCCGGACAGATCAGCCCCTTGCCCAACGCATTGGCGCCGATCGCGGCGGGCAGTGCGCCAGCCACCGTGGCAATGGTGCCGTCAAGCGAGAGTTCCCCCAGCACCACATAGCCGTCCAGCGCGTCGCCGGGAATGGCGCCGAGTGCCGCCATCAGCCCGAGTGCAATCGGCAGATCGAAATGGCTGCCCTCCTTGGGCAGGTCAGCAGGCGCCAGATTGACGGTCACTTTCTTGGCCGGCAGCGCCAGACCGGAAGCATGCAGCGCCGCCTGAACCCGCTCTCGGCTCTCGGCCACCGCCTTGTCCGGCAGCCCGACAATGTGCATGTTCACCTTGCCCGGCGCGATCATCACCTGAACGTCGACCGGCACCGCCTCGATGCCCTGGAACGAAACCGTACTGACCCGCGCAACCATGTTTTCGGCCTCCTCACGCTGCCGCTTCAACCGCGCCGGAGCATTCGATTGTACCCGTTATGCGCGATAAGGGTGGAAGTTAAACACGGTATACGGACTAAAACAAGAACAATATGGCAACGAATACACTATTAAGGCGAATGAGGTTGTATCAGGTTGTAGAGCGGGAACGTTTCGGTCAGGCAGACCGCACCAATCCGTCCTGCCCAGGCAGGTCGGCAGCGGACAAGGCCGCCGGCGACGGCATATTCCATGCGTGAAGCCGGGCTGTCTCTCAGCCTCGCTTGGCTTCCACAGCATCCCAGAACAGCGCCGCCACGTCGGGCCCGCCGAAATTCCTGATCTCGCGAAGCCCGGTGGGCGAGGTGACGTTGATCTCGGTCATCAGGTCGCCGATGACGTCGATTCCGACCAGAATGAAGCCGCGCTCTTTCAGTGCCGGTCCGATGCGGGCGCAGATTTCCTTCTCGCGATCAGTCAGTTCGCTGTGCTCGGCGCGTCCGCCGACATGCATGTTGGAGCGTGAATCATGCTCGGCGGGAACCCGGTTGATGGCGCCCACCGGCTCGCCGTCGATCAGGATGATGCGCTTGTCGCCGGCCCGGACCCTGGAAAGATACTCCTGGGCGATGAACGGCTCGCGGTACATCTGCGCGAACATCTCCAGAAGCGAGGACATGTTGCGGTCGTCAGGCTTGACGTGGAACACGCCGGCGCCGCCATTGCCGTAAAGCGGCTTGAGGATCATGTCGCCGACCTCGGCACGGAAATCATTGATCGTCGCCGGATCACGGGAAATCAGGGTCCTGGGCATCAGGTCGGGAAATTCGGTGACAAAAATCTTTTCCGGCGAATTGCGCACCCAGGCCGGATCGTTGACCACCAGCGTCTTCGGATGCACCCGTTCGAGCAGATGCGTCGAGGTGATGTAGGCCATGTCGAAGGGCGGGTCCTGCCTGAGCAGCACCACATCCATGTCGGCCAGATTGATCTTTTCCTCCGGTCCGAGTTCGAAATGGTCGCCCTCGACATCCCTGAGGATCATCGGCTCGGCAACAGCCTGGATCACCCCGTCGCGCATCGACAGCTGGTCCGGCGTGTAGTGAAACAGCTTGTAGCCGCGCGCTTGTGCCTCCAGCGACATGGCGAAGGTGGAATCGCCGGCAATCTTGATCGAGCGCACATGGTCCATCTGGACCGCGACATTCCGGATCTTGCTCATGGGTGTGGTGTCTCCGCCAATCTGATGGATCCCACATAGGGTGTCGAAGGGGGCAATTGCAACGGGGGCGGGGAGGATTTGGCAGATCGATCGGCCAGGCAGGCGCCGGCTTTTTCGTTGTCGCGAACCGCCGCCAGACACGCCTCATGACCTGGACGGCAGCTTGTCAGGCTGCGATGTCGGCGACAACCCTGTTCCGGCCGGCGGCTTTGGCGGCGTAGAGCGCCTTGTCCGCGGCTTTAACCGCGGTCAGGAATGCGCCTTTGGTATCGCGGACCGTAGAATAGCCGATGCTGATGGTCACCTTGAGCGCAAAGCCGCGCACGTTGGTGGTGGTCTCTTCGACCGCCTTGCGAATGCGATCGGCGACCAGTTTCGTATGAATAGCATCCTGATCAGGCAGGACGAGTGCGATTTCCTCGCCGCCATAGCGCGCAACCAGATCTCCCGGACGTGCGTTGCAGGCGATAACGGACGCGACCTTCTGGATGATCTCGTCGCCCGTAACATGTCCGTATGTGTCGTTTATTCTTTTGAAGTTATCGATATCAATGAGCATGACGGCGCAGGGTTCGCCCGATCCTGCCCCTGATTCTGCCAGCCGGGATCCCTCTTCGTCGAAAACGCGCCTGTTTGCCAGGCCGGTGAGCGCATCGACTTTCGCCTGGTTTGTCAGCTTGCGCTCGTGGGAGAACTGGGAGGTGCGCCTGTTGAGTATTTCCGCAGCTCCGATGACCCCGACAAAATTGGCCAGGGCGATTGGCAGGCCGACTTTGCCAAGGATGAGCAGCGCCATTGACCAGGGAAGCAGAAACAGGCTGAGAAGCGCCAGGTTCGAAGCCAGACCCATCGCGACAAGCCTGAGCGGGCTCATCAGGCGTTGATTACCGAAATGCGCGAAGCAAAGCCCGGCAGCAGTCGAAATCATGATCCCCACGGCACCCGGCACCGCGCCCGCGCCGCCCTCCCAGAGACGAAAAACCAGTGCCGTTCCCGCAGTCAAAATGGTAGCGGGAAGCCCGCCATAGGATGCGACCAGAATAAGAAATACATGACGCAGATCGAAGATCAGCCCCGGAGCCAGTTCGATAGGGACCGCCATTGAACCCAAGGTTCCGGTAATGAACACGATTGTTGTGGCGGCGATGCGGCCTCGACGGGTCTGGCAATAGCGCAGCGCTGCCTCGTGCAGCAGCGCCGCAATGGCGATGATGCCGAAGCCCTGGAGAAATCCTGCGATGATGTCTTTCGCTTCCAATGATCCTGTTCCCTGCTGGCGCGCCGACCATCGAAGTCGTTCCGGTTGTCCCGAAAAATGACCCAGGAAGATTAAGAAAGAGCATCCAGTCGATGCCAAGAAAAAGCCGGCGTGCTGATTTCCCCGAGGGTAATCTTGCTTGCCAATGCCAGGCTGAATATGGCGGCGGGCATGTGAGCCCGCATGTCGGTTATCATTACCATGCCGTCACCGACCGCCTGCAGCAGTCACCAGTGACACTGGGTCCGGTTACAGAGGAGCATCGCGCTCCCATCGGCATCGCCATGGACGGGTTCGAGATATTCCTGCACCGGACGGCATCGGGCAATATCCCGGGCGAACTGGACAGCTGCAACGGTCACGAAGCCGAGGGGGTGGACTGTCATTACCACGCAGGAACCGCAGGCTCGAACGCGATTCTGGGCTGTCTTACGGCTCAGGCTGGCTGCGCTCTTGCAGGTGACGATGCGGTCTGCGACGCTCCATGCGCCCGCAGTGTCGATAAAGGGAAGTCCATCATGAGCAGCACGCGCCGGGGCAGGTTTGGTCTTATCCGCAAGGACGTCATGGAGTATCCCGGCGTCACAATGGGGCTTACCCTGCTCAGCGTGGCTGCCCTGTGGTCGGCCTCAAGTTACGGCTATTACGCCTTGGTCAGCGCCTTGCACCTGGAGAGCGGTTACAACGACGCTCCGTTTGTGTTCACCGCCTATTACCTGATCTGGACGGGGCTGGCCTTGCTTTGGTTCCGCAAGGTGCTGGCCGGTAGCCTCGTTCGCCGAAAGATCATGGCTCATGCCGTGGCAATGGCCCCGCTGATGCTGGTCATTGCTATTTTCGTGGCTGTCATACTGCCGAGCCTGCCGCCAGTCTCGGTGTGGCGCGCGCCCAGTGATCCGCCCGAGTTCATGTTCGCGTCCGGTTGGTATTACCTGCCCAAATCGGCGGACATCCTGTTCCAGCAGGTCCTGGTGGCGTCGCTGATTTACACCGCCGCCGAGTTGAAATTGCGCTTGATGACCATCTCAATCGGCATGGGGCTGATGTTCGGCGGTTTCCATCTTCTGCTGGCGCTCGACGGCTTCTTGCCGCTCTATGTGGCTCGTTTCACCATCGCCGCCTCCCTGTTCGGGCTTGTTGTTCCGTACATGTACCTGCGCCTGAAGCACGGCTTTCGCTGGGCCTATGGTCTGCATTGGTCGTTCTACGCGTTCGACGCGGCGGTCACCCACTTTGTTCTCGCAGTCCCGCGCTGGGCGGTCGGCATTCCAGGTGCGTAACAGAAGGTGCCGCCCGCCAAAGTTCAAAACGCATCCTCAAGATGCACAGGCCAGCGCCAGGGGCTGACCACGACGATGTCGTGGCGCCAGGACAGTCGCGCCGAATCCTTCTGCCGGCTGATGAACAACTCGCCCGCTGCCGCGATGCGCCGTTGCGCGGGATAGCTCACCGCATCCACACCCGCAGCCAGATCCCGCCGCGCCTTGACCTCGACAAAGGCGATGAGATCGCCCTTGCGCACCACCAGATCGATTTCGCCTGCCGGGGTGCGATAGCGCAGCGCTGCGATGCGATAGCCCTTGAGCATCAGGGCGAGTGCCGCCAGCCATTCCGCGCGCCGTCCCTTGCGCTCGGAGCGCCGTTTCCTGTCGAGCCTGTCGCCCGCGCTCACGCCTCGTCTTTCATGGCAAGCAATCTTGAATACAGATCCTTGCGCGTAAATCCTGTCAGCCGCGCCGCTTCCGTCGCGGCCTTGCCGGCGGGCAGGTCGGCTGCGAGCTTCGCCAGCAGCCTATCGACATCCTCTTCCGAGGGGGGTGGGGTAGAGCCGGGGCCGATCGCCAGCACGATCTCGCCGCGCACATTTTCATTCTCATATTGCACGGCCAATTCGCCCAGCGTGCCGCGCCGGACTTCCTCGAACGCCTTGGTCAGTTCGCGGCACACGGCAGCCGGCCGGTCCGGCCCAAGCACGTCGGAAGCGGATTTGAGGCAGGCCGCCAGCCGGTTCGGGCTTTCGAAAAACATCAGCGTCGCAGCCACCGTCTTGAATTCGCCAAGCCGGTCGCGCCGCGCCTTGTCCTTGGATGGCAGGAAACCGGCAAACAGGAACGTGTCGCTGGGCAAACCGGAGGCCACCAGCGCCGCCATCGGCGCCGAGGCACCGGGGATCGGGATCACCGGCACGCCGGTCTCGATTGCGGTCTGCGACAGCCGGTAGCCCGGATCCGAGATCAGCGGCGTGCCGGCATCCGAAATCAGCGCCACGCTCTTGCCCGCTTCAAGCGCCTCGATCAACTTGGGTCCAACGCGCTCGGCATTGTGCTCGTGATAGGCGTAAGGCCGGGTGGTGATGCCAAAGCGGTCGAGCAGCACCCGGCTGACGCGGGTGTCCTCGCAGGCGATGATGTCGGCGCCGGCAAGCGTTTCCAGCCCGCGGATCGTCATGTCGCCGAGGTTTCCGATCGGAGTGGAGATCAGATAGAGCCCCGGCTCGAGTGGTCGCGCCGCAATCTCGTGTCCGCCAATGCGGAACGAGCGCGCTTCGGTGTCCGCTGCCGGGTCGTTGCCGTCGGCCCTGGCCTCGGCGTTTGTTTTTTTCCGTGTCATGTCCGCGCTGGCGCCCCTTTGCTTCGGGATATTGCCTGCTGCATGGTTTGACAAGGTGTTCGCCCAATCAGGCGGGGCGCGGGCACGCCGCGACAACGCCTGTAACGATAGCGGCCTTTCGCGCCGCCGCCTTCATCATGGTCGCCTCATCGCAAGGACAGGCGGTTTGCCGGGGCTTGCGCATTAGCGGGCGATGCCGACAAACCTGGCATATAGGCGTTCACCGGACCCGCCGGCACACCGGTGGCGATCAGCATGGTTCAGCCAGTGCGGCCCTCGGGATGAACACCATGGCCATGGTCGAAACCCAGACCGGATCGAGATGCAATGGGCAAATTCCCTTCGCCGCCCGCAATTCCAGTATTGCACCGGAAGGACGAAAATGCCGGCTGTTCCTCTCGAGCAAATTTCATCAACAGAAATGGCAATGCGGTTTTGCGGACCGAGGCGGTCTTAAGAAGATAAAGGTTGTAGCATTTCAAATACACAACTGAAACTTTAAGTTAATGAGTATCCTGTATATCCGCCCCAGTAATTTGGATGATTTACGATTTAAAAACACTGGCTGCCAATTATGCGAAATTCAATTCTTGCAAGCATTTCACAGATCTTCGCGGTTCCCGGCAAGGATCCCGATTTGCTCAAGGAACAGTTCGAGGTGTTCTCAAGCCAGGTGCCGTTGATGTACGCGATTGTGCTCATCAATGCTTGGGGACTTGCCCTGAATTTCATGACAGCTGCCCCAGCATGGCTGACGATTTACAGTCCGGCAGCCCTCACTGTTGTTTGCTGCATCCGGCTTGTCGGCTGGTGGCGGGTGAGACACACGGTTCCCACACCCGAGGCGGCGCGAAAGGCGCTGACAAACACCAACAAAATGGGGTTTCTTCTCACAGTCGGGCTGTCCTGCTGGTCATTGTCGCTGTTTCAGTATGGCAATGCCTACATGCAAGGTAACGTTGCCTTTTTCATGGCCATTACCGGCGTGGGCGTCATCATCTGCCTGCAACAGTTGCCGTCTGCGGCGCTGATCGTTGCCATTGTCATCAATTTCGCCTTTGTGATGTATTTCAGCCTGGCGAATATTGCTACATTCGGGGGGATGGCAATCAATCTGTTGCTTGTCTCGATTGCTTTGCTGCTGGTGGTTTCGGTGCAGTTTCGCTACTTCAAGGGGGCAGTCAACGCCCGCAAGCAATTGGAAGCGATTGGCAAGACAAATTTCCGTCTCGCCAATCTCGATAGCCTCACCGGCCTGCCCAATCGCCGTCAGTTTTTCTCTCATCTTGAGGATGCAATCTCCGACGCCGATGGCCGACGTCACGCCGTCGGGATCATTGATCTGGATGGCTTCAAGCCGGTCAACGATCTCTATGGCCACAAGATCGGCGACACTCTTCTGGTCGAGGTCGGCCGGCGCCTGACGGAACTTGCCGATGACAGCACCCACATCGCCAGGCTTGGCGGTGACGAGTTTGCCCTGACCGTTGCCGATTGTCCCGACGACAGCGCACTGCTGGCGTTGGGCGAACGGATCTGCCAGGCTTTGCGTGATCCGTTCGTGCTTTCCGAGGCAACCGTGCAGATATCCGGGTCCATCGGTTTCGCGGTATATCCTGAACTGGCTGACAGCTCACACGAGCTTTATGAGCGGGCGGATTATGCGCTTTACCAGGGCAAGCGCGGCAACCGCGGCCATGCGGTACTGTTTTCCAGCGGCGATGTCGCCGATATCGAACAGGGCAAGCGGATTGAACAGGCGCTCAGCCACGCCGACATCGAACAGGAAATGACGGTGTTCTTCCAGCCCATCGTAAACATTCAAACCGGGGAGACTGCGGCTTTTGAAGCTCTGGCGCGGTGGACCAGTCCAACACTGGGCAGCGTGCCGCCGGATCAGTTCATACCGGTTGCCGAGCGGATCGGCCTGGTAAGTCAACTGACCCGGATATTGTTCAGGAAAGCGCTCGCAACGGCATCCGGCTGGCCGGAGGAAATCGGGCTTTCCTTCAACCTTTCAACCTACGACATCTGCTCGTCGGATGGTGTTGTTGCAGTTGTCGGCATCATCATGGCGAACGGCATTGACCCCAAACGCCTGGATTTCGAAATTACCGAGACCGCGATGATGTATGATTTCACCCAGGCCAGAGCATCAATCGAAATGCTCAAGGCGTTGGGGTGTGGCATTGCGCTCGACGATTTCGGAACCGGCTTCTCCAGCCTGAGCCAATTGCACGCCCTGCCACTGACCAAGATCAAGATCGATCGCAGCTTTGTCACCGATCTGGATCGGAAACCCGCCAGCTTCAAGATAGTCAAGTCGCTGCTTGCGCTCAGCTCCGACATGGGCCTGCACTGTGTCATTGAAGGTGTCGAGACCGCGGAAGAACTCACCGCGCTGAAATCACTTGGCGGACATCTGGTCCAGGGCTATTTCTTCTCACGTCCGGTATCGGAAATCGAAGCCACCAACTTCATTTCCCGCTCGAGTCCCGCGCAGGCGACCGGATAGGCCAGCAGGCTGGCGCATTGAATTGCGATGTGTCGATGGCAAGTCCATCCATTGCGGTGCGGTCAGGCGCCGTTCCATCCCGAGCGTGTCAACTCGTACCAGACTTCGCCGTGCTCGCTGCCCGGAACCGGATCGGGAAAATCGACGTAAACCGTGCGAGCGTAGCTCATACCGATCTTTTCCATGACGCGCCGCGAGGCGTGGTTCACCGCCATTGTGGTTGCCACGATCCTGTCATACCCACCGTTTTGAAACCCCCAGCCGACGAGCGCCGAAGCCCCTTCCGAGGCCAACCCCTGGCCCCAATCCGTCCGGCGCAGGCGATAGCCAAGTTCGGCCAGGGTCTCGCTCTCCGGCCACAAGCAGAACCAGCCGACGAACGCACCATTGGCTCTGCGACGCGCCGTCCAGACGTAGGGTTCTGTTCCTCTGGGCATGAGGAACGATGTGGCCGGTTCGCTTCGCTCGTGATCGATTGCGTGCCCGCCGTTCAGAAACAGCATGACCTCCGGATCAAGCTCCAGGCCGATGAAATCGGCCCGGTCATCCGGACAGCAACGACTGAGCGTCAGCGTCTTGGTCTGCAACATGGCCACGGTTGAGTATCCATCGCGAAAGCTTCGGCAAGCATGTCCCTGATCTGGCTGGACTTCCAGTCCTCAAGCCAGGTTGTCGGTTGCTCGAAAGCTCTCGCAGCGTTCGAGAGGCTCAGAATGCCAGGTCGGCCACCACCGCGTCGAGCACCAGCATGCCTTCGGGCGTGCAGCGGATCCGGTCGGGCGTCATCTGCTCTATCATGCCGTGGCTGATCAGAAATCCGGTTCGCTCGGCATCCAGGGTGCGGCCCGCAAGCGCGCTCCAGCGCTTGAGGTTGATGCCTTCGCGAAGTCTCAGCCCCATCAGCAACAGTTCGTCGGCTTGTTCGGACGCGGTCAATTCGCTGGTTTCGACCATGCCATGACCGCTGAGCGCGACAAGCTCCAGCCACTTTTCCGGATTGCGTTCGGTCGCGGTGGCGATCTTGCCCGCAGGTGTGAGCAGCCGGCCATGCGCGCCGGGCCCGATGCCGGCATAGTCGCCATATCGCCAATAGGTCAGATTGTGCCGGCTCTCGGCACCGGGCCTGGCATGGTTGGAAACCTCGTAGGCAGGCATGCCGTGGCCTTCGCACACCTGATGCGTCAGTTCATACAAGTGAGCCGAAAGATCGCCGTCCGGCACTATCAGCTTGCCGGCCTTGTGCAGGCCGTAAAACGGCGTGCCTTCCTCGATGGTCAGCTGATAGAGCGACAGATGGTCGGCGGCGAGCGAAATGGCTTCCTCAAGTTCGGCCGCCCAGGCCCTGGCCGTCTGGTCGGGCCTTGCATAGATCAGGTCGAACGACATTCGCGGGAAGATCTCCCGCGCCAGGCCAATCGCCTTGAGCGCATCGGCACGGTCATGCAGTCGTCCAAGCCGCTTGAGATCGGGATCGTTGAGCGCCTGCACGCCCATCGAGACCCGGTTGACGCCTGCCTCGCGGTAGCCGCGAAACCGGCCTGCCTCGACGCTGGAAGGATTGGCTTCCAGCGTGATCTCGATCCCCTCGGGCACCATCCAGGCTTCGCGAACGGCGTCCAGAATCGCTGCCACCGTGTCGGGCGACATCAGCGATGGCGTGCCGCCGCCGAAAAACATGCTGGTGACCACGCGCGGGCCGGAGATCGCCCGCATCGCCGCGATCTCGCGGGTGAAGGCGCTGACATAGGCCTGCTGATCGATACCGGCGTGACGGACATGGCTGTTGAAATCGCAATAGGGGCATTTGGCGGCGCAGAACGGCCAATGCAGATAGATCCCGAACCCGGGCTTGCCGGTATCGGGCGCGATGGCGCCGGACGCGGCGGCGTTTGCGGGGGGCGGCGTCTGGTTCACGTGGCGGGAACGCCCAGGCGTTGCTCAGCGAACAATTTGAAGGCGCGCGCCCGGTGCGACAGCGCGGTCGCCTGTCCCGGGTTCCAGCCGTGCTTTTCCTCCGCTGGCATCTCGCCAAAGGTGCGGTCGTGGCCATCGGGCCTGAACATGGGGTCATAGCCGAAGCCGAGAGATCCGCGCGGCGGCCAGACCAGAACGCCCGGTGCTTCGCCGCGATAGAAGCTGGTGTCTCCCTCGGGCGTCGCCAGGCACAGAACGCTGACGAAACGCCCTGTGCGTTGGGCGTCGCTTTCAGCCCCCCGGGCCTTGAGCGCGTCCTCGACCTTTTGCATGGCCCTGTCGAAACTCCGGCTGCCGTCGGCTTGCGTCGCCCAATCGGCCGTGTAGACCCCCGGCGCACCGTCCAGCGCATCCACCACCAGGCCCGAATCGTCCGACAGCGCGATCAGGCCGGAAGCCCGCGCCGAGGCAAGCGCCTTGGTGGCGGCATTGGCCTCGAAGGTGTCGCCGGTTTCCTCGGGTTCGGGAAGCCCAAGCTCGGCGGCAGACGTCACCTCGATGCCGAGCGGTCCGCACAAATCGCGCATTTCCGAGATCTTGCCGGCATTGTGGCTGGCGACCAGCAATGTGGTCAGCGTGGCGGGCGACGGATGGGTCATCGGCTGTTACAGCGGTCCTGCGACCGTCTCCTTCTGCATTGCCACCAGGTCGGCAATCCCGGCCTTGGCCAGTCCCATCAGTTCCAGAAGCTGGGCCTCGGAAAACGGTGCGCCTTCCGCAGTGCCCTGGATTTCGACAATGCCGCCCGATCCGGTCATGACGAAATTGGCGTCGGTTTCGGCGGCTGAATCCTCGAGATAATCCAGGTCAATCACCGGCTGGGCAGCGAAGATGCCGCACGAAACTGCCGCGACATGATCTTTGAGCACGCGGTCAACCTTGGCCATCGAGCGCTCTTCCATCCATTTCAGGCAATCGTGCAACGCGATCCACGCGCCGGTGATCGCCGCCGTCCTGGTGCCGCCATCGGCCTGGATAACATCGCAGTCGACGGTGATCTGGCGTTCGCCGAGCGCTTCGAGATCGACCACGGCGCGCAATGAACGGCCGATCAGGCGCTGGATTTCCAGCGTCCGGCCACCTTGCTTGCCGGCGGTTGCTTCGCGGCGCATGCGGTCACCGGTCGATCGCGGCAGCATTCCGTATTCCGCGGTCACCCAGCCCTTGCCGCCATTGCGCAGCCATGGCGGAACCCGCTCTTCCAGGCTCGCGGTGCACAGCACGTGGGTATCGCCGAACTTGACCAGGCAGGAACCCTCGGCATGTTTGGATACGTTGCGCTCAAAGCTGACCGCCCGCATCTTGTCTGTCTTCCGGCCCGATGGACGCATCTTGTTTCTCCTGATTCAAATATTGCCGCGTTCTATCGGCGCTCACCGCAGGATGCAAAGGAAAAGCGTTCCGGCCTTCAGGAGGCTGTAAACGGGCGTCTTTGTATTGCCCCTTCCGTGCCGCGCCGCAAAACCCTATATTCCGGCACAAGGGCCGCTATACTCCCTCCCAAGGGCATTGCCAGGGGCGGCCTCGAGGACAACATTGATGACCATGAACACGCCATCCATATCGGCGGATCTTGCCGGAACGCTTGATGAGCGGTCGCGGGAAATCTTTCGTGCGCTTGTGGAAAGCTACATGGAGTCGGGCGATCCGCTCGGCTCGCGCAGCCTGTCGCGGATGTTGCCGATGTCCCTGTCGCCGGCCTCGATCCGCAACGTGATGAGCGATCTTGAGGACCTCGGCCTGATTTACGCCCCGCATGTCAGCGCGGGTCGTCTGCCCACGCAGAAGGGGCTGCGCTTTTTCGTCGATGCCTTCATGCAGGTCGGCGATCTGCAGCCCGACATGCGCGAGACCATAGAACGCCAGGTGCATTCGGAGGATTCGAGCCGGCCGGTGGAGACGCTGCTGACCGAGGCGAGCCAGATGCTGTCGGGCATGACCCGCGGGGCGGGCCTGGTGATCGCCGCCAAGCAGGATGCCACCATCCGCCATATCGAGTTCATCCGGCTCGACCCGAACCGGGCGCTGGTGGTGCTGGTCGGCGGCAATGACCAGGTGGAAAACCGGGTGATGGAATTGCCCGACGGGGTGACTGCAGGGCAATTGACCGAAGCCGCGAATTTTCTCAACGCCCATCTTGCTGGACGGACGATGGGCGAGGTGCGCAGTGAACTTGAACGCATCACCGCCGAAGTTCGCTCTGAGCTCGATGTGCTGTCGCGCGATCTGGTCGAACGTGGTCTGGCGGTCTGGGCCGGAACCCGCGAAGGGGCGGGGGCTGCCAGGCTGATCGTGCGCGGTCGCGGCAACCTGCTTGAAGGCCTGTCGGCGGGAGAGGAACTCGACCGGCTCAGACTGCTGTTTGACGAGCTCGAACGCAAGGAGAGCCTGATCGAACTGATGACGCTGGCAGAGGAAGGCTCGGGTGTTCGCATCTTCATCGGCTCGGAGAACAAGCTGTTCTCCCTGTCCGGATCATCCCTGATCGTGGCGCCCTGGCGTGACAGCGACGACAAGGTCGTCGGCGCCGTCGGGATCATCGGCCCGACACGGCTCAACTACGCGCGGATCGTCCCGATGGTCGATTACACAGCCCAGCTGGTCTCCCGTCTGGTGCGCAAATAGCGCCGCCGGATCAGCCCGGCATCGATCTCGGCCCTTGATTTTTACTGTCCGAACGTCGATATGCGGGTCAACTCCCTAATTTGGTTCAAACAGTCAGGACATGCATATCATGAGCGATGAAAGCCAGGGCCACGAACACAACAAGCCACGGGCCGACGCCGCACAGAAGGATGGCGAAGCCGCCAATCCCGCACCGGCGGCTGAGCTTGATCCGATGGAAGCGCTTGCCGCCGACATAGAGCAGCTCAAGGACCAGCGTCTGCGGATGGCTGCGGACATGGAAAACCTGCGCCGGCGCACCGCCCGCGAAATCAAGGACGCCAAGAGCTACGCGATTTCGGGGTTTGCCCGCGACATGCTGCAGGTTTCCGACAATCTTCAGCGCGCGCTGGCCGCGGTGCCCGAGCAGACCGATGATGCGACCGACAACGGTCTCAAGTCACTGGTCGAGGGCGTCGAGCTGACCGAGCGGGCAATGCTGGCGGCGCTGGAACGTCACGGCGTGCGCAAGCTCGAGCCGAAGGGACAGAAATTCGATCCGAATTTCCACCAGGCGATGTACGAGGTTCCCAACCCCGATGTGCCCAACAACAGCGTCGTTGACGTGGTGCAGCCAGGCTATGTGATCGGTGATCGCATGCTTCGCCCGGCCATGGTCGGTGTCGCCAAGGGCGGTCCGAAAGAGGCGGCGGCGGCCCCCGAACCGGGTCCGATGAATTCGCAGGCGGAAAAGGACGCCTGAGTTCAACCTTGCCATAGTAACGGGCAGGAGACACGCACATGACCCTGCTCGAAGCTATCGATTATGCCGGTGTTGCGGTTTTCGCCGCCACCGGCGCGCTTGCCGCATCACGCAAACAGCTCGATATGATCGGCTTCATGTTCCTGGCCGCGGTAACCGGGATCGGCGGCGGCACTTTCCGCGATCTTGTGCTGGGTGCAACCCCGGTGTTCTGGGTTCACAAGCCTGCCTATCTGTTGGTCTGTGTCGCGGTGGCGGTGATTGTATATTTCACCGCCCATCTGGTGGAATCGCGCTATCGCCTGCTGCTCTGGTTCGATGCAATCGGCCTGTCGGCCTATTCCGTGATGGGTGCGGCCAAGGGCCTTGCGGTTTCCGGTTCGCCGATTGTGGCGCTGGTGACCGGCATGATGACCGCGACCATGGGTGGCATCCTGCGCGATCTTCTCGCTGGCGAACCTTCGGTGCTGATGCGTCCGGAAATCTATGTCTCGGCGGCACTTGTCGGTGCCGGCGGCTTTGTCGCCGCCAGCCTGTTCGGAGCGCCGCTGCTTGCTGCATCCGCTGCGGGCGTCATCCTCGCCTTCGCGGTGCGGGGCGGCGCCATCCGCTACAATTGGGCGTTCTCGCCCTACCGCTCACGCGCCGGCCGCCCACCCGAAGACGTGATGTGAAACCGGCCGGGTTCAGATGAACCCGGCGTCGCGCGCTGCATCCTTGAGCGAGAGCTGAGGCCGTGGCCCGATCTGCTGGATCACAAGGCCAGCGGCAAGGCTGCCGAGTTTCCCGCACACATCAAGCGGCTTTCCGGCCGCGTAACCATGCAGGAAGCCAGCCGCATACAGATCGCCTGCGCCGGTGGTGTCGACCACCTCGTCAATGTCGATGGCATCAATATCAACACGCTCATCGCCGCGGACAATTACGGACCCATGTTCGGACCGGGTGATGGCCGCGAGCTTGCAATCCTTGCGCAGCTGCGACACCGCATGTTCAAAGTTATCGGTCTCGTAGAGCGATTTGGCTTCTTCCGCATTGGCGAACACGATGTCGATGGTGCCCGAGCGCATCAGCTCGAGAAACTCTTGACGGTAGCGGCTGACGCAGAACGGATCCGACAGCGTCATCGACATTTCGCGGCCGTGCTTGTGGCCGATCTCGGCGCACAGACGGATAGCATCCTTGGCGCGCGGCGGATCCCACAGGTAACCTTCGAAATAGGTCACCTTCGCATCAGCCACCACATTGGCCTCGATGTCTTCCGGTCCGAGCTCGACGCAAGCGCCGAGATAGGTGTTCATCGAGCGTTCGCCATCCGGCGTGACGAAAATCATCGACCGGGCGGTGGGCGGCGTGCCGTCCAGCGGCTTGGTGTCGAAATGCACGCCCAGGGCGCGGATGTCGTGACTGAAGATCTTGCCCAGTTGATCGGCCGAAACCTTGCCGAAATAGGCCGAGCGGCTGCCGAAGCTGGCGAGACCGGCGGCGGTGTTGCCGGCGCTGCCGCCTGATGCCTCAATCGCGGGTCCCATGCGCGAATACAGCAATTCGGCCCGGTCGGCGTCGATCAGGTTCATCGCGCCCTTGATGATGTTGTTGTCGACGAGAAAAGCCTCGTCACAGCGGGCAATGATATCGACAATGGCATTGCCGATGCAAAGGACGTCAAACTTGCTCATGAAATGGTTCCGGTTGGCTCGCATGGTGTAGGTTCGTAATCAGACTTATTAGCGGTTTGAAGCCTTATTGGAACCCTTGGGTGTGCAATAACCACCATATGCGGCCATCTGCCGGTGCCTTTTTTGGTCGGAAAAACCGCGGTTAGGCCGCTGACTGCCGCAACCGGCTGACGTGATCATGAGCCGAAGTGTCGGAGCAGGACCGGAATTCTGCTGGGGATCTGTCACGCCTCGAATTTGCGTGGACGCAGGAATTCGGCGAAATTTTCCAGAAACAGGTGTTTGCCGGGGCTGTTCAGGGCGTCGCCAATCTCCCCCAGAACCGCTGAAATGAGGGTTTTTTGCACCCCGCAAAACCAGGCGGGCGGCTTGGCGATCTTTTTCTCCAGCAGAAACGAGGAGCCGAGGCACGATTGGCAGATTTCATTGGCCCAGCAGGTGCCGCAGGTCTCGTGGTAATCCTTTCCGTTTTCGACGAATTTTTTCGAAATCCTCGAGTAACGCTCCTGATCCCAGTCCTTGCCGATAAAGCCGTAGGACGTCTCCTCGGATTCCAGAAGATAACAGGGGAAGGCCTCGCCATCATAATTGACCGCCATGAAGCTGCGACCGGCGCCGCAGACGTGGGAGTTTTTCGCCTTGTTGACGAAGCCATCGATGACAAACTGAATGCCCCTGAGCAGAAATGGATCGTCAGACAGGAACGATCTGATGCAGTCCCGCGCGACATTGGAAAAATCCCGGGAAACCTTTTCGATTTCGGCGTAAGCGCCTTCACCGTGCCACGAGCCAAGCGCCAGGGTGATTTGCATTTCCCGCACGCCGAGGTCGAGAAAATGGGACACAACATCCCTCACTCCGACGCCATGCTGGTAGTGGGTCCGCGTGTAGACCGCCTCGACCGCCACCGGGTTGCCCGACTGCCGGAATTTCCCGATTGTTTCCGAGGCCTTGTTGTAGGAGCCCCGCCCGCCGGAGAATGGCCGGAGATGATCATGGATGCTCTGCTCCCCGTCCATGCTGACCAGAACGTAGAAATTCCGCGAGCAGAAAAACTCGATCATCTCGTCGGTGACAACGGTGCCGTTTGTGACGATCACGAAGGAAGGCGGGGGGAACCCGAGCTCGGCGCTTCTCATTTCGACATGATCGACCGCCAGGCAGATCTCCGTGAACGCCAGCGCCGGCTCTCCGCCGAGAAATTTCAGGCTTTTCAATCCGCCTTTCGACAAGTGCAAGGCCCGGTCGATCGCATCGCGGCAAGTCTGGGGGAGCATGATCTTCTTTGATTTGTTGAGATCCTCCGCATAGCAGTAGGAGCAGGCCAGATTGCAGATCTGGCTGATGTTGAGAACCAGATCCTTCAGTCCCTCGTCATTGACGGGTTGAGCCTGGGGTCGTGGTTTCTGCGCCCCGATGACACTTTGAAAGAACTGACGTGCGGCGTCCTCAAACGGCTTTTCACCAGGCAGGTTTTTTGAAAACTCATCGGATCTGAAAGCCTCGAGTTCCGAGATGACGGAACCCGGCGCTTCAAAAAGGGTGCAGATCTCCGGCAGGAAGATGTAATCGCCCCCGGAGCCGGAGACGATGGTGAACCTGCCCTTCGCCGCGGCCTTTTTCTCGGTGCGCGGGCGTGTGCCGACGGGAACGGGGGAAGGCATGGCGTTGCTCCATTTCCAGTGGGGGAACCCGGTGCGGCGGCCGCCGCCAGGCAGCCGCCGCGGGTGCTATCTCAGCCGCAGCCGATACCGCCGCAATTCGCACGTGATGCAGACGCAAGCTCGGAGAGCTTGTTGATGTCTTCGGCGCTCATTGCGGCGATCGCATCCTTGTTTGCCATCAGCGCGCGGATTGGCCCAGCTCCAATGGCTTCGGCGACTTTTTCCATATCCCTGCCCGATAGATGGGAAAGGTCCGGTGCATCTCTTGATGCCATGATACGCTCCCTTTTCTTCGTATGAACATTGACACAGGCCCGGCCAGAACATGACGAACCCATCACGATGGTAACATGTGTCAAAGATAAAATAAATCTAAGGTAGCAATAAAACTAAATACAACCTATGACAATGGTCTCGTTGAACCCTGCCCGCATCAGCTGTCGTCCGGATAACCCAGCCGCGCTGAAACTAGCCCAGCATGTTGATCACGAATGCTCTGCGCTCCGCGATCGAGGCGCGGGGAATTTCCAGCAGATCATATCCGGCGGCGCTGTAAGCCGCGAGATTGGCTTCATAATCGCGGATCGCAAAATTGAAATCATGCCGCCTTTCAGCATCACGCGCAAAGATTGCCTCCCAGGGCGGACAGACAAAAACCGGATTGTCGAACCGTCGTTCCGCAACTGCTTCGAGCATGAAACGCGGAGGCTGTCGCCCGATCACCTCTCCGTAAGCAATGGCCTCGATAAAACTCCGGTCGAAAAACACAGATTGGCCGGCGGTCTCGGCGATCTGGTCAAAGGCGGCAATCGAACGCGCAAACAGCAGGTTCATGAACGCGGCCTTGTCGGCCCAGGGCAGGGCCGTGCCGTTTGACGCCAATTGCTCGGCGACGATCTGGCGTCCGGCCTCGGGCGCACAGGTGTATCCCGCGGCGGACAGGGACTTGATCAATGTCGATTTGCCGCCGCCCGATGCGCCGGTGATGACGAATTTCGGCATGGCCGATTTGCCCCCTGACAGATGTGCCGATGGGATCGGGAGACTGGTCGAGAACTCCCTGGTGTCAGCGCCGGCCGGTGTCAGTCAGCCGCCGCTTGAGCTCGTACAGCGCTTCCAGCGCATCGCGCGGCGTCATGTCATCGGGATTGAGCGCCTCCAGATAGGCATCCGATTGCGATGGTCCCTTCGCAGTCCTGGCCGGCTCCCTTTTTACCGGCATTGCAAACAGCGGCAGATCATCGACAAGTCTTGCGGCCGGGTTCTCCCGTTCGCTGGTTTCCAGAAGCTGCAGCACTTCGCGGGCCCGCGCCACCACCGCATCGGGAAGCCCGGCCAGCCGCGCCACCTGGATGCCGTAAGAGCGGTCTGCGGCACCGGGTCCGACCTCGTGCAGGAAGACGACTTCGCCCTGCCATTCCTTGACCTTCATGGTGGCGTTGGAAAGCCGCGGCAATTTTTCCGACAGCGCGGTCAGTTCGTGGAAATGCGTGGCGAACAAGCCCCGGCAGCGATTTTGCGCGTGCAGGTGCTCGACCGCCGCCCAGGCGATCGACAGCCCGTCAAAGGTGGCGGTGCCGCGCCCGATCTCGTCGAGAATGACCAGTGAGCGCGGGCCGGCCTGGTTGAGGATCGCCGCCGTCTCCACCATCTCGACCATGAAGGTCGAGCGTCCGCGCGCCAGATCGTCCGAGGCGCCAACCCGCGAAAACAGCCGGTCGACCGCTCCGATATGAGCCGCGCCCGCAGGCACGAAGGATCCGATTTGCGCCAGGATCGCAATCAGCGCGTTCTGTCTGAGAAAAGTTGATTTACCACCCATGTTGGGCCCGGTCAGCAGCCAGATCGACCCGCCTTCGCCGGTTTCGTCGGGGGGTGAAAGATCGCAATCATTGGCGACAAACGGTTGCGCGGCCTGGCGCCGGAGCGCCTGTTCGACAACCGGGTGCCGCCCTGCGATGATCTCGAAGGCGAGGCTGTCGTCAACCCTCGGCCTCGCATAGCCCTGTTCGCTTGCCAATTCCGCCAGCGCCGCCGTCACATCGATCACCGACAGCGCATCCGCTGCCGCCTTGATCGCATCGGCGTGGACTACTGCGAGCTTCACCAACTCGTCAAAGGCGGCAAGCTCGATGGTTAGCGCTTCGCCCGCTGCATTGGCGATGCGGGTCTCGAGGTCGGAAAGTTCCGTGGTGGTGAAGCGCATGGCGTTAGCCATGGTCTGGCGATGGATGAAGCGGGATTTTGCCTCGTCGCCTGTCGTCAGCGGCCCGGCATTCTGGGCGGTGACCTCGATGAAATAGCCAAGCATGTTGTTGTGCTTGATCTTAAGCGCGCGGACCCCGGTCTCCTCGGCATAGGAGAGCTGAAGTCCTGCGATCACCCGCCGCGACTGGTCGCGCAAGGCCCGAAGTTCATCAAGTTCCGCCGAATACCCGGTGCGGACAAATCCGCCGTCGCGCTTCATCAAGGGCAGTTCATCATCAAGCGTTGCTGACAGCCGGTCGCTGATCTCGTCGGGAAGCGCCTTGAGTGCGGTCACGGCCTTGGCGAGATGATCAGGCGCGTCGCCGGCTTCAAACACCCTGGCGATGTCGCCAGCGGCCCTGACGCCGGTCAGGATTGCGCCGAGATCACGCGGACCGCCGCGATTGAGCGCCAGCCGCGACAAGGCGCGCGGCATGTCGGCAACGCCCTTGAGCGCTCGCCTGAGCGTGTCGGTCAGCGACTGCTCGGCGATCAGCCAGGAGACACCGTCAAGCCGGGCATTGATGGCGTCGGGATCGGTCAGCGGCGCCATCAGCCATTCGGCAAGCTTGCGCCCGCCGCCGCCGGTCACAGTCCGGTCGATTGCCTTGATCAGGCTGCCCTGCCGCTCGCCCGAAAGCGTGCGGACCAGCTCGAGATTGGCCCGTGTCGCCGGGTCGATGAACATCCGCGCGCCGTCGCTTTCGCGCTCGGGACGCCCCAGCGGCGGGCGCTCGGAAATCTGGGTTTTCTCGACATAGGCGATGACGGCCGCGGCAGCCGCCAGTTCAGCGCGTGAAAAACTTCCGAAACCGTCGAGCGATCCGACCTCGAAAAACCGCGAGATCCGTCCCTCGGCGGTGGCGCTGTCAAACAGAACCGCCGGCTGCGGTGCCGCCACCCGTCCGATTTGGTCGATCAGCGGCCGGATTTCAGGATCGTGGAACACGTTCTCCGCCAGAATCAGTTCGCTCGGCTCGACCCGGGCGATATCGGCGAGAAGCCTCGCTGGGCGGCTTTCAGCAACATGGAACGCGCCGGTTGAAATATCGATCCAGGCCAGCCCGAACTGCGCGTCGCCTGAACCCTTGATCCGCGCCAGGGCCATCAGGAAGTTTGACTGCGACGGATCGAGCAACCTCTCCTCGGTCAGCGTTCCCGGCGTCACCAGCCGCGTCACGTCGCGCCGGACAACCGATTTCGCGCCGCGTTTCTTGGCCTCCGCCGGATCCTCGGTCTGCTCGCACACGGCGACCCGGAACCCCAGCGAAATCAGTTTCTGAAGATAGTCGTCGGCGGCATGCACCGGCACGCCGCACATCGGAATGTCCTGCCCCAGATGCTGGCCGCGCTTGGTCAGCGTGATGCCGAGCGCCCGCGAGGCGTCCACCGCGTCCTCGAAGAACAATTCGTAGAAATCGCCCATCCGGTAGAACAGCAGCGAATCCGGATTGGCCGCCTTGATCTCGATGAACTGCTCCATCATCGGCGTCGCGGTGGCGCGGCTTTCCGCGGTGGCGAGCTGGGCGGTTGTCAATATGGCGGGAGTGAGCGGGTTTTCTGCGTTCAAGAGCGGGTATCTGCCTTGGGTTTTCAGCGGTTTGCGATGTAAGTTTCAGCGGATCGTCGGCTTTACAGCCTGATCCAACCACCCTAACGGTGGGAAGAGGACAAAGACAACAGGGACGAGGCGCCATACACAAGGTCGCCCACAACGGGATGGATACTATGCCAGGGACGGACAAGTCAGATCGCTCGATTTCAGCTGTGACGGACCAGGAGGCGCTGGATTTTCACGCCCGCGGCCGGCCGGGCAAACTCGAAATCAATCCGACCAAGCCGATGGCGACGCAGCGCGACCTGTCGCTGGCCTATTCGCCCGGCGTCGCGGTTCCGGTCAAGGCCATTGCCGAGGATCCGTCCCGCGCTTTCGATTATACCGCCAAGGGCAACCTGGTGGCAGTGATTTCCAACGGCACCGCTATTCTCGGCATGGGCAATCTCGGCGCGCTCGCCTCCAAACCGGTGATGGAGGGCAAGGCGGTGCTGTTCAAGCGCTTTGCCGATGTCGATTCCATCGATCTGGAAGTCGACACCGAGAATGTAGACGAGTTCGTCAATTGTGTGCGCTTTCTCGGCGCCAGCTTCGGCGGCATCAATCTCGAGGACATCAAGGCGCCCGATTGCTTCATCATCGAGCAACGGTTGCGCGAGGTCATGGACATCCCGGTGTTCCATGACGACCAGCACGGCACCGCCATCATTGCCGTTGCCGGTCTGATCAACGCGCTGCACCTGACTGATCGCGATCTCAAGACAACCAGGCTGGTCTGCAATGGTGCGGGTGCTGCGGCAGTGGCCTGCGTCGAGCTGATCAAGGCCATGGGCTTTACGCCCGACAACATCATCATGTGCGACACCAAAGGCGTCATCTACCAGGGCCGCACCGAAGGCATGAACCAGTGGAAATCGGCCCATGCCGCGGAGACCAAGGCGCGCTCGCTGGCAGACGCCATGGACGGCGCCGATGTGGTGCTCGGCCTTTCGGTCAAGGGGTCTCTGACCGAAGACATGATCCGTTCGATGGCGAAAAATCCGATCATCTTTGCCATGGCAAATCCTGACCCGGAGATCACGCCTGAAGAAGTGGCTGCAATCCGCAATGACGCCATCATGGCCACCGGCCGTTCCGATTATCCCAACCAGGTCAACAATGTCCTGGGCTTTCCCTATATCTTCCGCGGCGCGCTCGATGTGCGGGCGTCAACGATCAATGACGACATGAAGATCGCTGCCGCCAATGCGCTGGCCGAGCTCGCCCGCGAGGACGTGCCGGACGATGTGGCTGCTGCCTATCAGGGGGTGCGGCCGCGCTTCGGTCCGCAATACATCATTCCGGTGCCGTTCGATCCGCGGCTGATCTCGGCCGTTCCGGTCGCAGTCGCCAAGGCGGCGATGGAGTCAGGCGTGGCCCAGAAGCCGATCCTCAACATGGATGCCTATGCGCAGGAACTTTCGGCCCGGCGCGATCCGATCGCCTCCACCCTGCAACGGCTTTATGAGCGGGTACGTCGTCATCCGCGCCGCGTCGTCTTTGCCGAGGGCGAGGAAGAACAGGTCATGCGCGCCGCGGTTTCCTATGTAAACCAGCGGCTTGGCACAGCCTGCCTTCTGGGCCGCGAGGAGCAGATGCGCGAGACCGCAAAGCTTGCGGGTATCGATCTCGACCGTCCCGGCATAGAGCTGGTCAATGCCCGGGTGTCGCGCCGGGTCGAGGCCTACACCGATTACCTTTATGCCCGGCTGCAGCGCAAAGGCTATCTGCACCGCGACTGTCAGCGGTTGATCAACACCGACCGCAACCATTTTGGCGCCTGCATGGTGGCGCTGGGTGATGCCGACGCCATGGTCACCGGCACCACGCGAAACTATTCGACCGCTCTGGAGGATGTCCGCCGCTGCATCGACGTCAAGCCGGGACACCGGACCATCGGGGTGTCTTTGGCGCTGTGCCGGGGGCGCACCGTGTTTGTCGCCGATACCGCAGTGATCGATATGCCGAATTCGGAAGAGCTGGCCGACATCGCCGAGGAAGCTGCCGGTATGGCGCGGAGGCTTGGTTATGAGCCGCGTGTGGCGATGCTGGCCTATTCCACCTTCGGTCACCCGACCGGAGAACGCTCGGAACGAGTCCGTGACGCGGTCAAGATTCTCGACAAGCGCCGGGTTGATTTCGAGTATGACGGCGAGATGGCCGCCGATGTGGCGCTCAACCCCAAAGTGCTCGCGCAGTATCCGTTCTGCAGGCTGTCGGGCACGGCCAATGTGCTGGTCATGCCGGCATTCCACTCGGCCTCGATCTCCACCAAGATGCTGCAGGAACTTGGTGGCTCCACCGTCATCGGGCCGCTGCTGGTAGGGCTCAACAAGTCGGTGCAGATCGTCTCGATGGGCGCCAAGGACTCCGACATCGTCAACATGGCCGCCATCGCCGCCTACAACGCGGCGAGTTGAAGAGCGGAAAGATCTGGTTCAAGCAAGTGACCGGACCTCAGGTTTTCTGATCCCGGTCATGCGGCCTTGCTCAGGCCGCGAACCGCGATGCGTCGGCGCCGTAGTGATTGATATAACGGCCGTTGATCTGCCGGATCGGCAGCATCACCAGAATATCGGTGGTGCGGAAAGCAACATCGACCACGGCCTCGCCCGAAACCAGTGCTCCAACTCTCAGGTAGCCCTTGACCAGCGGTGGCATCGCGGCGATGGCGGCGCGCGGATTGATCGCTTCGACCGGCATCATGTCCATCGACAGGCCGCGGCCGGCAATGGCCCGCACGCTCCAGTCAGCATTTCCCGCCGCTGTCTGGTTGAGGAATGACAGCGCCAGCGCGTGGGCATAGGGCTTGTCGCCGGGAAACGAGGCGCATCCGAACATCACGTCGACGCCATGGCCCAGCGCATAGGCCCAGTTGCCTTGCCACAGCGCTTCAAGCGTGCGGCGGGTGCGGTACTCGCGCAGCACACAGGAACGTCCAAGCTCCAGGAAGCGTTTATCCGGATTGCGCCCGACCAGATCCATGACATCGAATTCGCTCTGTGAATAGAACCCGTCATGGCGCGCCGCCACTTCCTGCCGGAGCAACCGGTAGGTGCCGACAATCTGATCCTCGGGCTCACCGGCAATCGCCGTATCAAGCACGATCAGGTGATCGCAGTAGCGGTCGATGGTGTCATAGTCGCGTTTCTGCTTCATGGCGTCCGCCGGCAGCCGCGCCCCCATCTCCTCGACAAACACGCGGTAGCGCAACGCTTGCGCTGCTTCGACTTCGCTCAGTGTGGCTGCAAGCCGCACTTCCAGCGCTCCGATGCGTCCCAGGACCTGGGCCGCCGGTTGAAATTTCGCAATCGGTGCGAGGAAGGGCTTTGACAAAGACCGTTGCACTTGCGTTTCCATGGGTATTCTCCCGCTAGGTGATGGCGGGTTTCAACCATGATTCTGCGACATCCGAGTGACATTTGCCATCCCGTATGTGGTCATTTCGAGATCATTCTGCAATTTCGCGCCTGTGATCAGCCTGCAGCGACCGATCTTTTGTGCGCGGTGACGGTTGCAAGCTGGAGCAACCAGTCCGGATCGACCGGTTTTTCAGCGTGGCCGTCGGCACCTGCCGCCAGCAGATCGTCGCGGGTCGAAGCCTGCCCATCGGCCGACAGCACGATGACGGGCAGCCGCGAGAGCTGGCCAGCCTCCTCTTCGGCGCGGATATGAACGATTGCGCTGCGCCCATCGAGCTTCGGCATCGACAAGTCGGTGATGACAAGATCGTAGTTCGGCACGCCGCCGGGGCGCTCCATGGCTTCACACACAAGGTCGCGACCGTTTCCGACCACCGTTACGCGGTGCCCCTGGCGCGCCAGCATGGTGCGCACCACCAGTGCGTTGACCGGATCGTCTTCCGCCAGAAGAATATCCAGCGTCGGGTTGCCGGAGCCACGTTCAAGCACCGCAGGGCGCTGCTTTGCGCTCAATCTTTCCCGGTCATCCCGGTCATCGCGGCGGGTCAGGACATTGATCAGCGATTCCCGCCGCACCGGCCGCACCAGCCATGCATCCGCCCCATGTCCGGTGTGGCTGTCGAGATCGCGGCTGTCTTCGGGCGCGATCACCAGGGTGCGGGCGACGTTGGTGGCAAATTCGGGCGGCGCGGCCGACAACAGCGCCTCTGCGCGGTCGGCCAGCCTCCGGTCGACAATGATGTCGCTGAGCGTTGCACCGGAGCGGAACAGCTGTGTCAGCGCCGACATCATGGTTTCAGCATCATCAGCGGTTTCGGCAATGCCGCCCAGATCGCGGACAGTCCATTTCAACGCTGTTGAAACCGGACCTTTGGGAGCGATCACCAGCACCGTGCGGTCGGCGAGCGGCCCATGCACCGGCTTGCTGGCTTCAGGTTCGGCAAGCTCCCTCACCGGTGCGGTGAACTGGAATGTGCTGCCCTGTCCGGGCGTCGAGGTGACGCCGATGCGACCGCCCAGCGCCGCCACGATCCGTGCGGAGATCGCCAGTCCCAGTCCGGCGCCGCCATGCTTGCGGGTCGGGCCATTGTCTGCGCGTTCGAACTCGTTGAAGATCCGGTCCTTGTCTGCGTCTTTCAGGCCCGGCCCCGTGTCGGAGACAATAAAGCTCAGTTCGGTGTCTTCACGCCCGACTTCGATCAGCACGCCGCCGGTCTCGGTGAATTTGATGGCGTTGCCGACAAGGTTGAACAGCACCTGCCTGAGCCGGCCGATGTCGGATGTGATCCGCCGGGGCGCCTCGGGCGCGATATGGACAGCGATGTCGATGCCCTTTTCGTGGGCGCGTGAAGCCATCAGTTCGCAAACCCCGTTCACCAGCTCTTCGAGATCACCCTGCTCATGGCGCAGATGCAGCCTGCCGGCCTCAATGGATGTGACGTCGAGCAGGTCCTCGATCAGGGAGAGCAGCGACTGGCCGGATTCGCGCGCGGTCTTGAGGTAGCTTGCCTGCTCCGGAGTCGTCTCGGTTTGCGAGAGAAGATGGGTCATGCCCAGAATGCCGTTGAGCGGCGTGCGGATTTCGTGGCTGACGGTGGCCAGAAAACGCGATTTGGCGTGGTTGGCGGCTTCCGCCTTTTCCCGCGCCTCGACCAGTTCAGCCTCGGCCCTGCGCGTAGCGGTGACATTGCGGGCGATGCAATTGACAAACAGATCTCCGGAAGACGGATCGCGTGAGGCTGTTTCATGCCATGTCCAGATCGTCTGGTCCGCGCCTTCGCCCAGCACCAGTTCGCGGGCGCCGGTTTCCCCGGTCTCAACCGGTTCGATGCCCGCCATGGAGAGCGTCAGCCCGGTCGGATTGTCGCAACCCGTCACGCTCCGGAACGTTTCGTTGGCGTAGACGATGCGGCCATCCAGATTGCAGGCGGTGATCATGTCGCCAAGCACGTCAAAGACCGTGATCAACTGGCCTGAAAACTCGCCCAGTTCCCAATTGCGGTCGATGTCACGTTCCGCAAGTGCCGCCTTTTCGGCCATGGCGCGCGCCGGATGTCCCGATACGGTGTGTTTGACCGAGCGTTGCAGCAAAGGCGTGGCGGCATACACCGCCAGCCCCGCGACCGAGGCTAGCAGCAAGGCCGGAGCATTGAACGCCACCGAAAGCGCCGTTGCCGCCATCGCGGCCGATACCGCAAACAGGGCCCCCGAGGCACTTCCCGGCGTATCGGTATCCGCCCCGCGCTGGCTCGCCGCAGCGCCCGGGACCGGGTATCGCACCGCCGGGATCACCTCCGGCGCGTGTGACTGTGTCGCTACCGGCTGGGTCAGGGCCCGGTGAAGTGCGTCTTGGAGTCGTCGCGGTTCTGTGCTCATGGACCCGTGAATACCACGGGCCCGGTAAGCAAAGATTTCAGCAAAAGCCTCAAATTTTAGAGATTACGCATTTGCCTGTTTCATATTGATCACCACCCGACCGCGAACCTTGCCGTCGATGATGGAGTGGGCTGCATCGACAATGCCGTCGAAGCCGATTTCGGTCGACAGCGCAGTGAGCTTGGAAACGTCCAGGTCCTTGACCAGGCGCGACCAGGCTTCCTGTCGCAGCGCCAGCGGAGCCATCACCGAATCGATGCCGAGCAGCGAAACGCCACGCAGGATGAACGGCGCAACCGATGCCGGCAGATCCATGCCCTGCGCCAGGCCGCAGGCCGTGACCGCGCCGCCATAGGAGGTCATCGACAACACATTGGCCAGCGTGTGACTGCCGACCGCGTCGACGCCACCGGCCCAGCGTTCCTTGGCGAGCGGCTTGGCCGGGCCCGACAATTCATCGCGATGGATGATTTCCGAAGCGCCGAGGCTCTTGAGGAAATCGGCCTCTTCAGGGCGACCGGTTGATGCAATGACCTCGTAACCGAGCTTGCCAAGCACCGCGATCGCCACCGTGCCGACGCCACCATTGGCGCCAGTGACCACCACCGGACCGCGATCGGGCGTGATGCCGTGGCGTTCGAGCGCCATCACCGACAGCATGGCGGTGTAGCCCGCGGTGCCGATCGCCATCGCCGAACGGCCATCCATGCCCTCGGGCATCGGAATCAGCCAGTCGCCTTTCAGCCGCGCGTAGGCCGCATAGGCGCCGGTATGAACTTCGCCGACGCCAAAGCCGTTGAGAATTACCTTGTCGCCGGGCTTGAAGCGATC
The DNA here is from genome assembly GCF_039975035.1 of Hoeflea sp. Classification (GTDB taxonomy): domain Bacteria; phylum Pseudomonadota; class Alphaproteobacteria; order Rhizobiales; family Rhizobiaceae; genus Hoeflea. Next base: position 27,364 of record NZ_JBDWHW010000163.1, read on the forward strand.
ATTGTGCGAACTCACCACGGTGCCGGCGCAGTCGATGCCAGGCACCATCGGCCAGCGTCGCACCACCGGGCCCTTGCCGGTGATGGCCAGACCATCCTTGTAGTTGACGGTGGTCCATTCGACCTCGACGACCACGTCGCCTTCCATCAGGTCATCAAGGCCAAGTTCTGTCACATTGACTGACATCACCTTGTTCTCGTCGCGGGTGAGCAATATGCCCTTGAAACGGTCTTGCATGAAAACTCCTCGTGGTTTGTTGGTTCAGACTGGCCCGCCCGGATATCAAGATCAAGGCAGGCGAAGTTGGGCAGGTTCCTAGTGGTCTGACCGAAACAGATGATACCTATCGGTTTCGAAAAGTCAGCCCACAAGCTATTGATCTGGTGGGGCGATTTGTCCTGACAGATGGGAACCATCTGTCAGGATCGCACCACTAGTCGCGGCTTTTGCGCTCTCTGATCGCCATGATCGCTTCATCCAGCACAATCAGCCCTGCACCAATGGTAATGAAGCTGTCCGCGAGATTGAACACGGCGAAGGACCAGGTTTCGGTGTGAAACAGGATGTAGTCGACCACATGGCCATAAATAGCCCGGTCGACCAGATTGCCAGCGGCGCCGCCGATGATCAGGGCATAGCCCAGATGCGCGATCGCCCGTCCTGGCGGGTTGCGCCACCAGAGATGGGAAACGAAGACGATCACCAGACCGGTCAGCACCAGCAGCCAGCGATCAGGCATGTCGCGCAGCAGCGAAAACGCAATGCCCTCGTTCCAGGTGCGGTAGAGTGCCAGCATCGGCGCCACCGGCAAGAATTCCTGAAACGGCAACCGTGTTTCGACCAGCCATTTGATCATCTGATCGAGCGCTACAGTGCCCGCGACCAACGTCAGCATCGGAACGATCCGTCTTGGCAGCGATTTTGTCACGATGGGGTCTTTCCGGTCGCGGCGGGCTCTGCGAGATCAAGCAGGTGGCGGCGCGCCTCAAACAGCATCACCCCGGTGGCGATCGCCAGATTGAGCGAATCCGCCCGGCCCGTCTGCGGGATGCGGGCCAGTTTGCCGCAGGCTTTGGCCAGCGTGTCGGGCAGGCCTTGCTGCTCGTTGCCCATCAGCAGAATCACCGGCCGGCCCTTGTAGCCGATGGAGCGGTAATCGACGCTGCCCTTGAGATGGCTGCCGACCACAAGCGGCTCGGCTTTTTTCGACCAGGCCAGAAATTCGGCCTCGCTGACCCGGACCAGTGGCACGGCGAAGATCGAGCCCATGGTGGCGCGCACGGTCTCGGTCGAAAATGGGTCGACGGTGTCGCCAATCAGCATCACGCCCGCTGCGCCGGCCGCATCCGCGGTGCGGATGATGGTGCCCAGATTGCCCGGATCGCGCACCCGGTCGAGCGCCACCCAGGTGTCGTCCGGTGCCATCCTGACGGCCTCAAGTGCCGCCAGTTTCTGCTCGAACACGGCGATGACCGCCTGCGGATTGTCGCGCCGCGTGATCGCGGTCAGCACCTTGTCGCTGACTTCCAGCACAAGCCCGCCGCGCGCAATCGTCAGCGCCGCGATCTTTTCAACCTGGTCCTTGCCGCGCTGGCCCTTGGCGTAGATCAGCGTGCGGATGGACCAGCCCAGCTCGATCGCGTCGATCACCAGCTTCAGTCCCTCGGCAAGGAAAGTACCGGTCTCGTCGCGGTGCTTTTTCATCGACAGCGCGCGAATGTCCTTGATCACCGGATTGGACAGGCTGGTGATTTCCTTGACCTGGCCAACACGAACCTTGTCGTTATGGGTTGCGTGATCACTCATTGGGGCAGCCACCGGGCAAACAGGGAGGTTGACAGCGCGCGGCATTCGTCCGGATCGGGCTTGCCGCTCTCGCGGATGATCAGTTCGCCCGATTCCACCCGTCCGCCGGCGCCGCGCATGGTCTCGCGCATTAACTCGTGGATGGCGTAGAACGAGGCCCGGATCGAGTACGCCGTCAGCACCAGCCCCACCGGCTTCGGGCTCAGGAGTTCCCGGCAGATATCGAGCATCAGCGGCAGATGCTCGAACAGCTGCCAGACTTCGCCATTCGGACCACGCCCGAATTTTGGCGGATCGGTGAGAATGATGTCGTAGTGGTTGCCGCGGCGTTCCTCGCGCGCAATGAATTTCATCGCATCCTCGCAGATCCAGCGGATCGGCTTGTCATTGAGCCGCGCCAGGGCCTGGTTTTCCCGGGCCCAGCCGATGGCCTTTTTCGAGGCGTCGACATGGGTGACCTCCGCCCCGGCATGGGCCGCCACCAGCGAGGCGACGCCGGTATAGCCAAACAGGTTGAGCACTTTCAGCGGTCGCTTGGCCTCGGTGATCTGATCTGCCATCCAGCGCCAGTGGGCGATCTGCTCGGGAAATACCCCGACATGGCGGAACGAGGTCAGCCGTCCGTGAAAATCGACTCCGAGCAGTTTCATCGGCCAGGTTTCGCCCAGCGGGACGCCTGGAAAGGCCCAGCGTCCGATGCCGTCCTCGTCGGTGTCGCCGGTAAACACCGCGTCCGCCTTGTTCCATTCGGAATCGGGCAACCCGCGGCTCCACAGCGCCTGCGCCTCGGGTCGGACAATGCGCAGGCTTCCATATTGCTCGAGCTTCTCGCCCTCGCCGGCCGCGTTCAGGCCCATGTCGATGAGCTGGTAGTCGTCCTCGTTGCCGGTTTCCAAAATCACCGGCGCGGTCTGCCGTGGCAACGCTCCGCTGCGCTTGATCAGCGGCCTGATCGGCGCTTGCGGTTGGGCTGGTCCATGCTTGTCCGTGCCGCGTTTGTCAAACACAGGCGCGTTATAAACCGGCTTGGCTGTCACGGCTCTTGGGGGAGCGCCTGCGATCTGCGGTTTTTTGGCACGTGACGGTTTCTCGGCCGGATTTGCGTCACGACCCGGTTTGCCGCGCGGTCCACCCGCTGGCTTGCCGTCGCCCGGCCTGGCGTCCCTGGGTTTGGCGGGACCTCCGCGTCGTGGCTTTTGGGTGCGCTTGTCGGCCAAGGTAAATGTCCGGTTTGTGAGCGTGGCCAGACCCTCCAAGGTGTCATGACCCGCGATTTCATGAGAGTTTGGACATAGCAACCCGATATGCACTTGGCAAAGCCGTTTTCGCTTTGCATAGATAGGGCAGCAATCAGGGAGGGACTTGTCCAATGGAAATGAACGGCGAAGAACGTATCGCTGCACCGCGCCAGCTGGTCTGGGAAGCGCTGAACGATCCTGAAGTTCTGCGCGAATGTATTCCGGGCTGTGAATCTCTCGAAAAGAGCTCCGATACCGAGATGTCGGCCACCGTCAAGGTCAAGATCGGACCGGTGTCGGCCAAGTTTTCGGGCGAGGTGACGCTGGAAAACATCAACGCGCCCGAAAGCTACACCATCGCGGGCGAAGGCAAGGGCGGCATCGCCGGCTTCGCCAAGGGCGGCGCCGATGTGAAGCTTGTCGAGGACGGCGCGGAAACCGTGCTGAACTATGTTGTAAACGCGCAGGTCGGCGGCAAGATCGCCCAGCTCGGCTCCCGCCTGATCGATTCCACCTCGAAAAAGCTCGCCGGCCAGTTCTTCACCAGGTTCAACGAGGTGGTCAGCGCCAGGGCCGCGGGGAGCTAACGCGCGTCGCGTTCAAACGGATTGAGGTGACGCGCGTCAGCTCTTTGTTTTTGCATGTCGTAGCAAAATCGCTGCACACTTTTGCGCGACATGCATTGGAAGGTCCGGTGGTCGGCGGGCGCAGGAAACAATGCCGGTTGAACGGTCACACCCGGTTGCCCATAATCCCGCTCAATGCTCGGTCTCGCACAAGCTGTGATCGGCCAGTGTCTCGATCACCGCACAATGGGCGACGGTGTTGGCGTCACAATCGGAAATTCGTTGCAGCTCGCGTTCCAGTCGCCGCAGCTTGGCAATCCTTGCCCGGACATCGTCAAGACGGCGAGCGGCCAGATTGTGGGCGTCATGGCACGGCTTCTCCGGGTGCTGACTGAGTTCCAGCAAGCCTTTGATGTCCTCGATGGAAAACCCCAATGCGCGGGAATGGCGGATAAACGACAGCCGTTTCAGCCCGTCTGTTGAATATCGCCGCTGATTGCCGTCAGAGCGTTCCGGAGCATCGATCAATCCCATCTGCTCGTAGTAGCGAATGGTCGGGATTTTTACGCCGGTGCGTTTGGAAAGCTCGCCGATGGAAAACATCAAAATTACCTCTTGAACCTATAGCTGCTAGAGGGATTATATGTCGTGCCTCCAACAAGGCAAGGACCATGAAATGGCAGATACCCCCACCCTGAGCGCCCCTTCCTGTGGCCGAGAAACCCAAGCCTGCGGCTGTTCCGGCAACCCGCGCTTCGACGGCATGGACACGTCCTACAAGCGCGTCTTGTGGACCGTGATTGTCATCAACGCAGCCATGTTCTTCGTCGAAATGTCGGCAGGCCAACTGGCAGGCTCTCAGGCCTTGCAGGCCGATGCGCTGGATTTTCTCGGCGACGCGCTGACCTACGGATTGAGCCTCGCGGTGATCGGCATGAGCATCAGGGTCCGCTCCACCGCAGCCTTGCTGAAGGGCTTCAGTCTGCTGGCCATGGGGCTCTGGGTGTTCGGCTCGACCGCTTATCAGGTGTTAATACTGGGTGTGCCCAGCGCCGGGATCATGGGCTCGATCGGCCTGCTCGCGCTCGCGGCAAACCTGGCCAGCGTGTTTCTGCTGATGCGCTACAAGGATGGCGATGCAAATGTGCGCTCCGTCTGGCTCTGTTCGCGCAATGACGCGATCGGCAACGTCGCGGTGATGGTCGCAAGTGCTGCGGTCTGGCTCACCGCATCGGCATGGCCCGACCTCGTCGTCGCTTTGCTCATGGCCGGCCTGTTCCTGCGCTCGGCCCAGCTCATTCTTGTCCAGGCCTGGCAGGAATACCGCTCCGGCGAAGATCTCGGCGCTCTGGAGAGCCACGGGCATGACCATGCGCGCTGAGCTGAACCGGGTGCCGCGCTTTGACAGGACACTGATCGATAGCACTTGATCGGCTGATTGCAATTGGCGGCATGATCGAAAGCCGGTGTCATGGGTGTCATTTCAGATGTCCTGATCAGCAGCGTCGAGAAAGAAGCGGATCATTTCATAGCTCGCATCCGGGCCGCGGGAATCGGTGTAGCTGCCTCCCGGCTGTCCGCCCGACCAGGCGTGGCCGAGACCATCCACAATCCAGTGCTCCAGCTTGACCCGGCCGTCGGCGGTTGTGGTGATCTTCCGCTCGAACGATCGCCCACCGGTATACCCCTGCTGAATGGTCTCGATGGTTGGCTCCGGGCAATGGGCGACACTGTTGATGGCTATCTGGTCGCCATTGGCCGGGTGGACGGTACTGTCACTGGAACCGTGAAAGACGATGGTTCGCACATTTGTGGCCTCGCCTGTGGAGCGCACAGCGGCGCTGCCGCGGCCGGCCATGGCAGCAAAAGCCGAGGGCACATCATTGGCCGCACCGAAGGCAAGGCCGGAATGGGCGCCGACCGCGGAAAAGATATCCGGATAGGTTTCACCCATGATCACCGCCATGGCAGCCCCCGCGGACAGGCCAGCCACGAAGGTCCGGTCTCCGGGCACCTCGTGCTCGGCCATGATCTGACGCGTGAGGCCCGCCAGGATCGCAGGCTCGCCGCGATCCCGCCGCTGATCGCCGCGACTGAACCAGTTCCAGCAGGACTGCGCATTGTGGCCGCGGGATTGCTGCGGATAGATCACGACCAGACGGTGAAGTTCCGCCAGTGCATTCATGCCGGTACCGGTGGCAAAAACTTCGGGCGTCTGGGTGCAGCCGTGCAGCATGACAACAATCCCCGACACCCCCTGCGTGGCAGAGTCAGGCACATAGGTCAGGAAAGGGCGGCTTCCGGCTTCGCACTCGAACAGCCCTTGGCGAAATTGCGCGCCGCCGGGAACCACGTCGGCAGGTGTGGCGCCGCCGCCGGTCACGGTCTGCAATCCGGCAAGGCCGGAAAGCGGAGACATGGCCGGGGACAGGCCGCCTCTCGGCTCGGTCCCCGCCTCCGGCATCAGTCCATGCCGGGCGAGGGTGCGCCGGACAAGATCATTGGCGGCAGCTAAGCGCGCAAGGCGTGCGTCAGCGCGGGCCGGGTGCTTCGCACCGGTGTCAAATATGTTCACGTTTGTGGTCCTTGTGATGCGCGCGTCCTATCTGATGCGATCGGCGAGCGCTTTCTTGACTTCACTGCTTGCTTGCAATGCACCCAACACCGTGATGGAGCCTATGGTTCCAAGTGCGAGCTCCGGGGTGACGTCGGGATAGATCCGGGCAAGCCCGACGACCTTGACATGCAGCACTTCGCCAGCATCGCGCAGCGCCTCCAGGTCAGCCCGTGTGTAATCGCGCAATCCCAGCTCCATGGTGTGCCGTTCGATCGTTTTGGTGACCACATCCACCTGGCTGTCCAACTGGTTGCGTATCGCGGTTCGAATGAAATCGCTGCGGTTGGAATAAAATCCTTCCTGCACCAGAAGATCGATGCGACCGAGATCGACATAGCCAAGATTGATGGTGATTTTTTCATTGTCGGGCACCTTGTCCCGCAGCCGGTGAATGTTGCTCATTGTTATTCTCCATCCATGTGGATGGTATATGGATTACAATTAGCAAAATGCAAGAAAAAAGTGAAATCTAATATGTCAGCTTTCACGATCAACCCGGCGCCGACGCGCACTTCGAGTCAGAGGAAGAATCGGGTCTGCTCGGAAAACGCGCCTTGACACGCGGTCTGCACAGGGAGACCGCAGGAGTGACAACACCTGCGGGAGCGCCGCATCCCTGGACGGGGGGCGATTATTACAAGCATTGAAAGCAAGGATGTCCGGCGAAGGTGGGCGGCCTCAGGCAGCGCTGCGCTTGTCCGGTGCAGGCAGGGCTGCCGCGATTTCCTGGGCCTTGGCCTTTTCGCGATCGGCTTCGGTGTGCCATTTGACCGCTTCATTGGCTTTGACGCGGGCCTGTTTGCGGTGTTTGCCCTGCTTGACCCAGGTCGCCAGCGACCCGATGATCATGCCGATGATGAGAGCTGCAAACAGAAACACGAAAAACGGCAGCGTCACGGACAGCACCGTATCGGCCGGATCAAACGGATTGAGAGACAGTGTCACCGCCGTGCGGTTGGCCACCGACAACATGATGAGAACGATGCCCAGGGGCACAAAAATTGCCAGTGCGATGATACGTTTGATCATGTCTCGATCCAGTTCTTTGAAAGCCCGCAATCCCTTGGGCGGGCCTTGTCATCGTTAATGCCGGCCATGACGGCAATCGTGATGACAGCGCCACCTCTCAAGCCGCTTGACTGATCCGCATCAGATAGGGCCGCGCTGCAGTCAGCGCAAGCTCAGTCCTTGTCGTCCGGGTTGAGACGTTCACGCAACTCCTTGCCGGTCTTGAAGAACGGCACCCATTTCTCTTCCACGAACACCGGTTCGCCGGTGCGCGGGTTGCGGCCCGAGCGCGGCGGACGGTTCTTGACCGAAAACGCCCCAAAGCCGCGCAACTCGACACGGTTGCCATCGGAGAGAGCATCGGTGATCTCGTCCAGTACGGCGTTGACGATATTTTCGACATCCCGGTGATAGAGATGCGGATTTCGCGCCGCAACCGCTTGAACCAGTTCCGATTTGATCATTTTGGTTTCCCCCTACTCTGAACTCTCCGACTGCCCGCCAACCTGCCAAACGGACACAAGACCGTCAAGGAACAACTTGCCGCCCGACAGCCGGTCAATTTCATGTGTCAGTGTCTGCGGCATGCCCATGAATTGCTGCAGCAGGCTTGCCGCGCCGCCGCCAAACAGCAGGCTTGATGTCGAATCCGCGGTTTTCCAGTCGATAATCTCCAGTTTGTCGTCGATTCCGCGGCTTTTCAGGTAGGCGCGGATTTCTGCCTCGCCACCGAGCGCATCGACAAGGCCGTTCTTCAGGCCTTGCCGCCCGGTGAAAATCGAGCCGTCGGCCAGCGCCAGCACATCCGCGCGATCCATCTTGCGGTTTACCGCCACCAGATCGACAAACCAGTCATAGCTGTCGAGCACCATGGAACGGATCATCGCCTTGGCTTCTTCGCTGGTATCGTGGAAGGGCGACGGTTCGGCTTTGAGCGGCGAGGATTTGATTTCCTCAAGCCGCACACCGATCTTGTCGAGCAGTTCCCGCGCCTGGGCATACTGGAAAATCACCCCGATGGAGCCGACGATCGAGCTTTCTCCCGCGACGATATGGTCTGTGGAGGCCGCGATCATGTAGCCGGCGGAGGCGGCCAGGGTGTGAATGTCGGCGACCACCGGCTTGGATTTGCCGGCTTCCACCAGTGCCTTGTGGATCTGCTCGCCGCCGTAGGTTGTGCCGCCGGGCGACGAGATGGAAACCACGATTGCCTTGGCCGCATCATTGTCCGATGCATCCTCGATCAGGTCGAGGAGTTGCTGATTGTCGGTGATGACGCCGCTGATGTCGATGCGGGCGATATGGTCGCTGCGCCGGCCTGGTTCCGCGTAGTTCAGCGCCAGACCTGTCGCCACCCCAATCAGGATCAGCACGGTCAAGATTCGCCAGAAGCTGAGCTTGCGCCTGATGCGGCGGCGATCGGTGAGACGTTCCGGATCTGTCACGAGGTTTTCTCCGATTGAGCCGCACCCGGCAGTCGTCGATGCACGAAAGGCAACAACATATGAAAATGAACGGTTACGGCATTGCTTTGCCATCGTGGCCGATGCATGGCAAATTGTATCAACTGCTTCGCAAAATTACCATATTGGCATGCGAAGCCATCCGCAACATTTGCCTGGCCTCGATGGTCGGGAGTGCCCGCCTGGCGCTGATAACCTTTGGGACCGCAACAGCAGATGACCGCCTCGACAGTTTCAGGAATACCGGGCAACGGCGCTTACGCCGGCCGGTCGCATGCCGAGTACCGGCTTGCGCTGAGGCATACCCGGCTGGTGCGGATGCTCAAGATCCTGTTGCCGGTGCTGGCGGCTCTCATTGTCATCGGGTTTATCGCGGTTTCCTGGCTGGATTCGCTGGGACCGGAGGGAGTGGAGATCGAATCCGTGTCCCTGCGTGACGGAAAGCTGGTCATGCTGAATCCGGAGATGAGCGGTCAGGGGTCGGATGCAAGACCCTACAGCATGCGGGCCGCGCGGGCGATTCAGGATCTGGCCACCCCGGATGTGATCGTGCTTGAAGAGATCGTCGCCGATCTGCCCGTGGCTGAAGACGACGAGGCCGTTCTCAATGCCGAGAGCGGCGTCTATGACAGAGCCGAGCAGACACTGGTGTTCGACAAGGCCTTCACCGTGGTCAGCGAGACAGGCATGGAAGCCAGGCTGCAGTCGGCCGACATCGATCTGGCTGCGGGCAATTTGACAACCTCCGATCCGGTCTCGATCCGGTCTGGCGAGGCCTCGGTGGTTGCGCAATCCATGAAGATGCAGGATAAGGGCCGCGTCATCATTTTCAAAGACAAGGTCCGCATGACGATCAACCCTTCGGCGCTCAAGCCGAAGGACGGAGCGACGAACTGATATGACAAGAACCGCATTGTTTTTCATGAAGCTTGCCGTGGTCGCGATTGCCGCCGGGCTGGTCTTGCCTGTCGCGGATTCCTGGGCCCAGGGCACCGAAAAGCGAATGGCGGGTCTGGCGCTTTCCAACGACGAACCGATCCAGATCGAGAGCGACGAGCTCAAGATCGACGAAGAGACCAGCAAGGCCACCTTCACAGGCAACGTCAAGGTTGTGCAGGGTGACACCCTGCTGCAGGCAGGCCGGATGGTCGTCAATTACGACAAGAACGGCGGATCGGTGTCCTCGGGCTCGGCCCAGATCCGCGAAATTGAACTGTACGACAAGGTGTTCATCCAGGCCGACACCCAGACCGCCACAGCCGATACCGGTAACTTCAATATGGTCAACGAGGTGCTTGTGCTGTCGGGCAAGAAGGTCGTGCTCACCGACGCCGAGAATGTCTTCATCGGCTGCAGGCTGACCGTCCAGATGAAGGACGGGCAGGCCAAGCTCGACAGCTGCGGCCGCCGGGTCATGATCCAGCTGGATCCGAAGTCGCGACCAAAACAGTGATCCGTGCCCTTTTTTCATCGCTCGGCGGCAATCGCGACCAACCCGAAACACAACGCGGGCCAGAGGATGCGCAGCGCTATGACGGAACGCTGATTGCCCGCAATCTGACCAAATCCTACAAATCAAGACGCGTCGTGGATGGCGTTTCGCTCGGCGTGCGCCGGGGGGAGGCGGGCGGACTGCTGGGACCGAATGGCGCCGGCAAGACCACATGCTTTTACATGATCACCGGTCTGGTTCCGGTCGACACCGGCACGATCGAGATCGATGGGCACGACGTTTCAACCTTGCCGATGTACCGCCGCGCCCGTCTCGGCGTCGGCTACCTTCCGCAGGAGGCCTCGATCTTCCGCGGCCTGAGTGTCGAAGCCAATATCCGCGCGGTTCTCGAAGTCGTGGAAAAGAACCGCGCCAAGCGCGAGGAAAAGCTCGACAACCTGCTCGAAGAGTTCCACATCTCGCATCTGCGCAAGGCGGCATCGATTTCGCTCTCCGGCGGCGAGCGACGCAGGCTCGAGATTGCCCGTGCGCTGGCTTCCGACCCGACTTTCATGCTGCTTGACGAGCCTTTTGCCGGCGTTGACCCGATTGCGGTCTCCGATATCCAGGACCTGGTCCGGCATCTTACCCGAAGGGGCATCGGCGTGCTGATCACCGATCACAATGTGCGCGAAACGCTCGGTCTGATTGACCGCGCCTACATCATGAACGCGGGCGTGTTGCTGACCCACGGGCGGCCCGCGGAAATTGTCGCCAATGCCGATGTCCGCAGGCATTATCTCGGCGAGCAGTTCTCGCTCTGAGTTACGATTCAGCCTGAACCACTCCAGCTTCAGAACATAAAGTTTCCGCCGCGTGCTCCAAATACCCGGCGCTGCATCCCTGTTGGATTGCGGCATGAGTCTTCAAATTAAACCCCATCCAGACAGGAACGCCGCCGAACCGCCCGCGGGAGCATATTCTGCCCGCTGTCCGGTGGCTTTTACCCTGTTTGAAGGCGCCACTTGACCCGAAGGAAGAAAAAAGCAATTTTTGGGCCAGATGGGGCTAGTGATGTGCCGGTGAAGGTGCAGGGGAACGCGAAACGGATGGAGCGGCATGATCGCGCCCGGTTCCTGTTCGGCCCAAGCGGGGAGTAATGCGTAACCATGGCGTTGTCAGCTGGACTTCAATTGCGCCAAAGCCAATCTCTGGTGATGACGCCGCAACTGATGCAGTCGATCCGGCTGCTCCAGTTCAGCCATGTCGAACTGACACGGTTCATCGAGCAGGAGGTCGAGCGAAATCCGCTGCTCGAACTGGTTACCCCGGAATCGGAAGCGGTGGAGGCGAACACAGATGCGCCGCGCGACCTGCCGGAGCTTCGCACAGAGGCATCCGAATCGGGCGACGACGCCACATGGGCCGGTTCGGCAGAAACGCAGGCCGAACGGATGACCTCCGAGATTGACGGCCGTTACGAGAACGTCTTCCCCGACGACCATGGCACCGAACGGGTTGACGCGCCCGAGTTCATCGACAACTGGAAATCGATGCCCGGCAGCGATGGCGGCCACGCCAGCGAGGGCTATGATCTCGACGATTTCGCCGCCCGTGCACCGACTTTGCGCGATCACGTTGCCGAACAGATTGCCTTTGCGTTCTTCGATCCGGCCGAGCGGCTGATCGCCACAGAGCTTGCCGACCAGCTTGATGCGGCGGGCTACCTGACCGGTGAGCTTTCCGAAACCACCGAACGGCTGGGCGCTGATCCGGACCGGGTAGAATCGGTGCTCGCCCGGCTCCAGGATCTGGAACCTGCTGGAATTTTTGCCCGCTCGCTTTCCGAAAGTCTTGCCTTGCAACTGGCGCGCAAGGACCGGCTTGATCCGGCGATGGCGGCTTTGGTCGGCAATCTCGAGCTTCTCGCGCGGCGTGATTTCGCCGCACTGACGCGGATATGTGGTGTCGATGAAGAAGATCTGCTTGAAATGATGGGCGAGATCCGCGCGCTTGATCCCAAGCCGGGAACGCGGTTCGAGACCGGATCGAGCGAAATGATCGTGCCCGATGTCTCGGTGCGGCCGGCATCCGATGGCGGATGGACCATCGAGTTGAATCCGGACACTTTGCCGCGGGTGCTGGTCAATCAGACCTACTTCGCCACAGTGTCCGGCAAGATGGCCAGGAATGCCGACGGTCAGGATTTCCTGAGCGAATGCCTGCAGACCGCCAACTGGCTGGCACGTTCGCTCGACCAGCGCGCCCGCACCATCATGAAGGTGGCGACAGAGATCGTTCGCCAGCAGGATGCCTTCCTGCTTCATGGAGTCGATCATTTGCGCCCGCTCAACCTCAAGGCCGTGGCGGAAGCCATCGGCATGCATGAATCGACCGTCAGCCGCGTGACCTCGAACAAGTACATGATCACGCCGCGCGGCGTTTTCGAACTGAAATATTTCTTTACCGTCTCCATCGCCTCCGCCGAAGCCGGCGGCGACGCCCATTCGGCCGAATCCGTCCGGCATCGAATCCGCGTGCTGGTCGAGCAGGAAGCGCCCGAAGCTGTGCTTTCCGATGATGATGTGGTTGATCTGCTCAAGCAGGCCGGGATCGAGATTGCCCGGCGAACAGTGGCGAAATACCGTGAGGCCATGGCGATTCCATCCTCGGTTCAGCGCCGCCGGGAAAAGCGCGCCCGGGCCCGCGCCGCCGCTGTTTGACCCGGGGCCCGGCAATCATCTGAAATCGTTGTTGAAATAAGCAAGGCCCGTGCCAAGCTTGACAGTGTAGGCGCATCGGCGTAGAAGCCGCACCGCACCGGGCAGGAAAGAAATGCGCTCCCGGGCATCCGGTTCTGTCAAGTGAAAAATTACATGGACCGGAGCAATTGACCGTCGTCAACCGCTTGGATGAGCGTGACGCATGGCTTAGACTAAATCCCCAAGTCATAATAAGAAGGGACTATCCATGAGCGTGCGAGTGTCGGGTAAGCATATGGAAATCGGCGAGTCGTTTCGGACACGCATTGAGGACCAGATCACAGGTGCCGTCCGGAAATATTACGATGGCGGTTTTTCGAGCCAAGTCATCGTGGAGAAATCCGGATCCAGGTTTACGGCCGATTGCAAGATCCATCTTGATACCGGCGTCGTGTTGCATGCGACCGGCGATGGCCAGGATCCGCAGCCGGCATTTGATGCCGCCGCCGAACGCGTTGAGAAACGGTTGCGCCGTTACAAGCGCCGCCTCAAGGATCATTACGCCAACGGCCAGCAGACCAATGCCGAACTGGCCTACGCGGTGGTGGATTCAGCCAGTGATGACGATGTCGACGAAGTGCCGGCTGACTATGCTCCCGCCATCATCGCGGAAAGCACCAAGCAACTGGTCACCATGAGCGTGGCGCATGCCGTGATGGCTCTTGATATGACCGATGAACGAATCCTGATGTTCCGCAATGCCGGAAACGATGCGCTCAATGTGGTCTATCGCCGGGAAGACGGGAATATCGGTTGGATTGACGCCGGTGGGGTTAAATCCTGAAGGCGTTTGCTGAAATGAAATCGGGCAAGCGGGCCGTACGCGGCTAGAGACGGCGTCGCCCGCTGCAATTGCATGAAGCGAAAAACGATGCCCGCGCCGCGGGCCCGAGACAAGGAACGTGACATGGCGCTTGCTGATCTGATTGGGCAGAACTCTGTTCTGCCCGCGCTCAAGGCAAACTCCAAGAAGCAATTGTTGCAGGAACTGGCGGCAAAGGCCTCGGAGGTCACCGGACTGAGCGAGCGGGAGGTGTTCGACGTCATTCTCCAGCGCGAACGGCTTGGCTCCACAGGTGTTGGCAACGGCATTGCGATCCCGCATGGCAAGCTTGCCACGCTTGATCACATCGTTGGTGTCTTCGCACGCCTCGATCATCCGGTTGATTTCGAAGCCCTCGACGACCAGCCGGTTGATCTGGTGTTTCTGCTGCTGGCGCCCGAGGGCGCCGGCGCCGACCACCTCAAGGCGCTGTCACGGATCGCCCGCGTCATGCGCGACAGCGACATGGTGGCCAAACTCCGCGCCACCGACAACGCCGCTTCGCTCTATGCCTTTCTGACCGGAGAGCCCGCGTCCAACGCCGCCTGAATGCGGGCATAGCACCGGGCCACACGCCCGACCTGCCGGACAAACCCATAATCCTGCCGGCACCCGTCCGCACGGCCGGATAATCGATCCCGGCAGATCGGGAATTCAGTCACCGTTGCAGGTGTGAGTTGGCGGGCATTTGCCTGGATATCCGGCAAGCACGGGGGCCTGCGCCGCGCAGTTGATGGGAGATCAGTGCAGGGCGACGGTTTTCAGTTCATCCTCGGCAGCGCGGTAAAACGTGCTGGAGCGGTTATCGGTCAGCAGGATCGGCGTGCCGTCGGCGCCAAACAGCGCCCAGAGTTCAATCCCGGGATCAAGTTCGGGGGCTTCCGGAAAGCGGGCGCTGACGTCTTCGGAGCGCATCTTGCGGATATAGCCAACCTTCCCGGCGCCCAGAAGCGCCAGGTCATGAGCGGACAATTGGCTTTTTGCTGATTTGGCAATCATGTAGATTTCCTCCGGTGAGTGGCAGGAAACATCCTGTGGGAATGAACCGTGATCTTCAGTCTCGAACCGAAATGTTAATTTTTCGCACCATGCGCTCGGGCTCGGGGCGAATTAGATCGACGGAAAGCAAACCGTTCTTCAACTCTGCGCTGGTGACCTCCATGCCCTCGGCGAGCACGAACATGCGCTGGAACTGCCGCGCCGCGATGCCGCGATGCAGATATTCCCGTCCGTCATTGTCGGACTGGCGTCCCCGGATGACGAGTTGGTTCTCCTCGGTGGTGACCTCAAGGTCCTCATCCCGGAAACCGGCAACGGCCAGCGTGATCCTCAACCGTTCGGCGTTGGAGCCGTCGGTGGAGGCGCGGATGCGCTCTATGTTGTAGGGCGGGTAACCTTCCGACCCCTTGGCGATCCGCTCCAGGGTCTTTTCCATAGTGTCGAATCCCAGCATCAGCGGACTCGAAAAGGGCGTCATGCGCGACATGGCTTGTCCTCGTTTTCAAGCGACAGGCGCCGGACCCACATTCGGCATCCGGCATGACACCAATATGGGAACTTCAGCACGGCTTCGCAAGAACCTTGCCGTGAGGCTTTGCAGGCACGTAGTCTCGCGGCAACCGAATCGCATTTCGAGGAACCGCCATGACGCCACGCAAGATCATCATCGACACCGATCCCGGTCAGGACGACGCCGCGGCGATCATGCTGGCCCTGGCGAGCCCGGAGCTCGAGGTGCTGGGGATCACCGCGGTGGCGGGCAATGTGCCGCTCGCGCTGACCGCCCGCAACGCCGGCATGATCACCGAAATCTGCGGCAGGGACGATGTCCCGGTGTTCGCCGGCGCCGACATTCCGCTCAAGCGCAAGCTGGTGACCGCCGAGCATGTGCATGGCAAGACAGGGCTGGATGGTGTTGAGCTGTTTGAACCGGCGCGCCCGCTCGAAACCGTGCACGCCGTCGATTTCATCATCGAAACCTTGCGCAACGAACCTGAGGGAACAGTTACCCTGTGCGCGCTGGGTCCGCTGACCAACATCGCCAGCGTGTTTGAGCGGGTTCCCGGCGTTGTCACGCGGGTCAGGGAAATCGTGCTGATGGGCGGCGGATTCTTCGAAGGCGGCAACATCACACCCTCGGCCGAGTTCAACATTTATGTCGATCCGGAGGCGGCTGACATCGTGTTCAGGTCGGGCGTGCCGATTACCATGATGCCGCTGGATGTCACCCACAAGGTGCTGACCACCAGGGCGCGTGTTGACCGGCTGCGCGCCAATGGCAATCATCCTTCGGTGGTGATGGCCGACATGCTCGAGTTCTATGAGCGCTTTGACGAGCAGAAATACGGAACCGATGGCGGCCCGTTGCATGATCCGACGGTGATTGCGTGGTTGCTTGACCCCGACATGTTCAAGGGCCGCCGGTGCAATGTCGAGATCGAAACCGGATCAGACCTCACGCTGGGCGCAACAGTGGTGGACTGGTGGAAAGTAGCCGGCAGAACAGAGAACGCCTTTGTCGTCAAAGACGTCGACTCCGACCGCTTTTTCGATCTGTTCATCGAGCGCCTCGGCCGGCTTTGAACTGCTGAAACAGATGCGCCGGGGCCGGGCGCCGCTACAATCTGTCGTCCACCTCTGCTGACAACGGAATCGATGGCTGGGCTCCCGGTTTCAGGCAGGCCAGTGCGCCTGCTACTGCGGCGCGCCGAACTGCTGCCGTGAATTCCATCCCGGCGTCGAGGCCCTGCGCCAGATATCCGCAGAATGTATCGCCTGCTCCGACGGTGTCGACCGGTGTGATCGGCAGCGCGGCGGTATGGGTGATCTCGCCGTCGCGCGCGGCCAGCACGCCGTCGCCGCCAAGCGTCACGATCAGGCACTGGCCGGTTTGCCCGTGCAGCGCAGCGAGCTCCGTCCTTGCTTCTGCCAGCGTCGCAATCTGCCGGCCGCACAGCCGGGCGAATTCGGTCTCGTTGGCGATGACGATATCGGCCAATGGCGCGAGCCGGTCGACCGCGTCACTCAGTGGCGCAATGTTGAGGACGCTTGTGACCCGCTTGCCTCGTGCCGCGGTCAGAGCCGCGCCAACTGCATCCTCGGGAATCTCCATTTGCAGCAACAGCGTGTCGCCTGCTGTCATGCTGGCCACCGCCCGTTCCGCGTCCTCAGCCGTCATTTTGCCGTTGGCGGCGGGAATGACCGCGATCATGTTCTCGCCGTCGCCGCCCACCAGAATGAGCGCCGTGCCTGTCGGGCCTGTAAGGTGACGGACGGCGCCAAGATCCGCGCCGGCTTCGTCAAGCAATGCCAATGCTTCAGCGGCAAAGGCATCATCGCCCACCGCACCCGCCATTTGCACGGCGGCGCCCGCACGCTGCGCCGCCAGCGCCTGGTTGGCGCCCTTGCCGCCTGGCGCGGTGGCAAAGTCCGTGCCTGTCACGGTTTCGCCCGGCTCCGGTAATCTCGGTGTGGTGGCGATCAGATCCATGTTGACTGATCCGATAACGGTAATCATGGGATTCTCCTGCGTCGGGCTGCTGTGTTTCGGGTCCTACCCTGGAAAGGATTGCGCGCCAACGCTGATCAGTGCGCTGACGCCGGGATGCTGGACAAGGCACAAAGTGCTTTCGCGTCCCTGGATGTAGCAGACCATCGGATAATCGCTGGCGCGAAGCTCCTGATAATCCCGCTGAGACAGTCCCTCCTCCACATAAAACGGAAATTCGCCCGCATCGGGCTGGTCCATGCCGTGCGGCCATTCCGGCAATGTCCCGGAACGTGTGTTGTCAGCGTAGAAACCCAACCAGTCTTCCATCGCGAAACGCATTGCATCGGGTTCGAGGATATCGTCGAACCCCAGCAGATCGGCTGACCCGTAGGACGCGCTCCAGACCACTTCGTCCACACCGTTGTGCACGACCAGGTCAAGAGTGGCGAGGCCGCAGTCTCCGGTGGCAATTGCCGAGGCGACGAGATCGCCCAGCCAGGTCTGTTCAACGGCCATCCCGCAATCCTGCACCATTGCCTTCTGAGCAAGTGCTGTGCCGTGCGGCCCGACCGGAACGACGATCAGGCTCATGGCGAGCGCCGCCGCCATGCCGAAAACCCGGTGACCGGTCATGGCGGCATGAACGCCGGATGGTGCGGTGACCCGTTTGCAAACAGCCATGTCTGTCTCTCCCTGAAAATTCCGATAACTCCCTGTCACACGACAAGCGTCTGATGTTCACCTCATACCAGAGGCTGGGGCTTCGCAATGGAAATTCTGGGGATCTCCCGCAAGATGCGGCAAAGGTACCGGGCTTTCCGCTGCTCCCGGGTCAGTCGTCCTCGTCAACCACCCTGAGTTTGAGCGTCGAGGATCGCGGTTCGAATTTCGGGTTCTGCGGCGGGGTGGAGGCATCGTCCCCTGGCGTCTTGGCGGGAACGGCGGGTTTGGCGTCATCGGTCAGTTGGGAAAATTCCAGCGCCTCGATTTTCGCACCGCGTTTGCTGAGCTTGTCCGACGAGGTCAGGATCAGCTCGACATCCTTCTGCGCCATCGAGAAATGCGCCTGCAATTTTCGGGTCCGGTCATCAAGGCGGGAAAGGTCTTCCATCAGTCTCAGCACCTCGCCCTGGATGAGATGCGCCTGTTCACGCATGCGGGCATCCTTGAGCAGCGCATGGATCACCTGGATCGACAGCATCAGCAGGGAAGGTGAGACAATCACCACGCGCGCCCGCTGCGCCTTGTGTACGATCGCTTCGAAATTCTCATGGATCTCGGCGAAGATCGATTCCGACGGCACGAACAGAAACGCCGTGTCCTGGGTCTCCCCGGCGATCAGATATTTTTCCGAGATGTCGCGGATATGGACTTCGATATCGCGACGGAAGCGCTGTTGTGCGCTCTGGGCGGCCTGCTCGCCCGATCCCGCCGTTTCGGCCTCGCGCATGGCGTTCCAGGCCTCCAGCGGAAACTTGGCGTCGATCACCAGATCCGGCGCGCCATTGGGCATGGCAATGGTGCAGTCGGGCCGCATGCCGTTTGACAGGGTCGGTTGAAAACTGAAGGCTCCGAACGGCAACCCGTCCTGGATGATGGTCTCCATGCGCGATTGTCCGAACGCGCCGCGGGTCTGCTTGTTGGACAGGATCGCCTGCAATCCGACCACGTCACGCGCCAGCGACTGGATGTTGGCCTGCGCGGTATCGATCACCGCCAGCCGCTCCTGCAGTTTCGACAGGTTTTCATGGGTGGTGCGGGTCTGGTCGGTCAGCGTCGAACCGATGCGCTGGGTCATGCCGTCGATCCGCTGGCCGATCGACTGGTTGAGCTCGGCCTGACGCGCGCCGAACAGCTCAGTCATGGCGCCCATCCGGCCCTGCATCTCCGATTGCGCCTTCAGGATCTCGGCCAGCCGGGCCTCGGCCTCAGCCGCCCGTTTGGCAGCATCGGCTTCCGCCCGGGCTCGGGCGCTGGCTGAACGCTTCAGTGCCACCGCCAGCCAGACAGCCAGCACTCCCCCCGCCAACAGGGCGGCAAGCAGCGTCTGGCCAAGCGTCACCGCATGGCCATTGAGCTCAAAAAACGGCATCGAAAAGAGCGCGGCGCCTGTCTCCATGCGCAAGACTTAGCTGATTCTCCGCATTTTGTAAGATCAAAACGGGAACATCTGGGCGACGTTGCGATTCGATCGCATGCCGGCCCGATTGACGACGGACTTTTCAGTGACTATTTCAACCTCATGAGCATCAAGCCGATTATCTATTTGCCCGATCCGATCCTGCGCCAGCAAAGCCAGGCGGTGGAACGCGTCGACAACGAACTCGCCGCTTTCATCGAAGACATGATCGAGACCATGTATGACGCGCCGGGAGTAGGCCTCGCGGCGATCCAGGTTGGCGTGCCGCGCCGCTTGCTGGTGATCGACGTCGCCGGCAAGGATGAGGAGCCCAATCCGCAGGTCTTCATCAATCCGGAGCTTGTCGCAGCCAGCGACGACATCAATGTCTATGAGGAAGGCTGCCTGTCGATCCCCGACTATTATGCCGAGGTCGAACGGCCGGAGGCGGTCACGGTCCGTCATCTTGACCGGAATGGCAAGGAACGCGTCACCGAAGCCAACGGCCTGCTCGCCACCTGCCTGCAGCACGAGATGGATCACCTCAACGGCGTGCTGTTCATCGACCATATTTCCAAACTGAAACGCGACATGGTGGTGCGCAAGTTCACCAAGCTCGCCAAACAGCGCGTGACCGCCTGAACCCCGGCGACGGCGTGGCCATTGCCGGCCGGTTTGTCGGCTGAGGATGTCTTTCGAGGAGCCACAATGCGCATCATCTTCATGGGGACGCCGGATTACGCGGCGCCGACGCTTGAGGCGCTGCATGCGGCCGGTCACCAGATTGTTGCAGTGTATTCGCAGCCGCCGCGCCCCGCCGGACGGCGTGGACTGGAAGTGCTGCCGTCTCCGGTTCATCGCATGGCCGAAAGTCTCGGCATCCCGGTCTTCACTCCGAAAAGCCTCAAAAGCGAGGAAGAGCAGGCGGCGTTTCGCGCGCTCGATGCCGATGCCGCGGTGGTCGTGGCCTATGGATTGATCCTGCCGAAACCGGTTCTCGATGCTCCGCGGCTTGGCGCCTGGAACGGTCACGCCTCGCTGTTGCCGCGCTGGCGCGGCGCCGCGCCGATCCAGCGTGCGATCATGGCCGGCGATGCCGAGACCGGTGTGATGATCATGAAGATGGATGAGGGGCTCGACACCGGCCCTGTGGCGCTGAGCGAAAGGACAAATCTGTCGGACACCGTAACGGCGGGCGAATTGCACGACGATCTCTCCGCCATGACGGCGCGGCTGATGGTCGATGCCATGGCGAGACTGGAGCGCGGCGAGCTTCCGCTGACACCGCAATCCGACACCGGTGTCACCTATGCGTCGAAAATCAGCAAGGCCGAGACCCGGGTCGATTTCAGCCGGTCCGCCAGCGAGGTCAGTCATCACGTGCGCGGACTGGCGCCCTCGCCCGGCGCCTGGTTCGAGCTTGAGGCCAATGGCCGAACCGAGCGGGTCAAACTGCTGGGCGCCGGTGTCGTTGATGCCGATCCCGGTGAGGCTGCTGCCGGCACCGTGCTCGACGACCAATTGCTGATCGCCTGCGGCGAGGGCGCGGTTCGGCTTGTGACCTTGCAAAAAGCCGGCGGCAAGCCGCTGGCTGCCCGGGACTTCCTGCGCGGAACACCGGTTGCGCCCGGAACGGTGATCGGCTGATGCCGCGTTACCGGCTGGATATCGAATATGATGGCACTGGCTATGCCGGATGGCAGCGCCAGGAGGACCAGCCCTCGGTCCAGCAGGCGATTGAAACCGCAATTCGTGGATTTTGCGCCGAGACAGTCAGCATTCGCGGCGCAGGACGAACCGATGCCGGCGTTCACGCGCTTGGCCAGGTTGCCCATGCCGATCTTGCCAGAGAGTGGCCCGGCGACACGGTACGCGATGCCGTCAACGCGCATCTGCGGATGGCCCGCGAGCGCGTTGTCATCCTTTCGGCAAGCCGGGTCGCTGACGATTTCGATGCCCGGTTCTCGGCCCTGTGCCGCCATTACATCTACCGGATTATCTGCCGTCGTACGCCGCTGGTGCTTGAGAGCAATCGTGCGCTCTGGTCCCCCAGACAACTGGATGCAACGGCCATGCATGAGGCGGCGCAGCGTCTCGTCGGGCGGCATGATTTCACCACCTTCCGCTCCGTGCAGTGCCAGGCGAATTCGCCGGTGCGCAGTCTCGACCGGCTGGACGTTGTAGCGGGGAATGCAGATGGTTTGATCGAGATCCACGCCAGTGCGCGCAGCTTCCTGCACAACCAGATCCGCTCCTTTGCCGGAACCCTGAGGCTGGTCGGGGAGGGGAAGTGGTCCGCCGATGATGTCGAGGCTGCACTCGCGGCGCGCTCGCGCAAGGCATGCGGACCAGTGGCGGTACCGCACGGACTCTATTTTCGGGCGGTTGACTACCCGGACGCGTAGAACAGTACCAATTTGTGCCATGAAATCAGGTACAACATCTGATTTCGGGGATCTGGCGGGCAGTTTTAACGCAAAAATAACCTAAACAGCCGAAAGCTTTACTTGCCAGAAACCGTGCCTGCGCGTGCGGTGCATGATGCCGTTCTGGAAGTCTCGACCTCCCCGAGACATGCTGACAAACTCGCTCGCTCCTAGGAATCACCATGCGTCTTTCCACCAAATTGCCGATCGCGGCCGCATTGCTGACCATCGTATCGATCGGAGCGGCGAGCATCGCCAGCCTTCAGATAGCGTCCCGGGCGCTTGAGGCGAAGACGACGGAGAAACTGGAAGCGATCGCCGACGGGCGGCGCAATCAGCTCGAGACCTTCATCGCCAATCTCGAGCAGGATCTGACCGCAGCCTCGCAGAACAATCTGATGCGCATCGCGCTGGAAGGCTTCAAATATGACTGGGGCTTTCTCGGGGACGGAGCCGCTGAGGAACTGAAAAGGCGTTACATTACAGAGAACCCCTTCCCGGAAGGCGAGCGCCAGAAATACGACACCGCCCATAAACCTGACGCGGCGAAAGTCAGCTCCTACGATCAGAGCCATGAACGCTATCACATCCAGTTGCGCGAGATGGCCGAGGGCCGCGGTTGGGAAGATTTCTTCCTGGTCGACATGAATGGCAATGTTCTCTACTCGGTCAACAAGCACAATGATTATGCCGCCAACCTGAGGGCCGATGACTGGAAGGGCACCGGCATCGGCAAGGTATTCGAAGGCATCGTCGGCGCCGATGAAACCGGCAAGACCGTGTATGCCGATTATGCATCCTATGCGGCGGATGGCGGCAAACCGGCCGCCTTCATGGGACACGCCCTGAACTCGCAAATGGGCATGGTCGGCGTTATTATCATTCGCATGCCCGGCGGCAAGATCGCCGATATCATGGCCAACACCGCGGGCCTCGGCCGGACCGGTGAAACGGTACTCCTGAATGCGCAGGGGTATCTGATCAGTGATTCGGCCAAGACCGGAGAGATGGACTCCCTGAAGGTTCAACTCGACACCAGCCTTGCACAGGATATCCAGGGGGCCGGCGTGGCCGTCGGCAGCCTGGAAGGCTACCGCAACATGGATGCCTACGCGGCCATGACCAATTTGTCGTTTGACGGTGGCAACTGGACCGTTGCCGCCTTGCTTGACAAGAACGAGGCCGGCGCCAGCATGGTGACGATGCGCAACACCATTCTCGGTCTGTCGCTATTGCTGCTGCTTGGCGCCCTGGCGGTCAGCATCTGGTTCTCCCGCACCCTGACCAAGCCGATTGAAGCACTTGTCGACAATATGCGCCGTCTTGCCGGCGGCGACACATCGATTGAACTGGCTGGTGAAACCCGCAAGGACGAGATCGGTGAAATGGCCCGCTCGGTGGCCGTGTTCCGTGATGCCGCCCTTGAGAAGGTCGATCTCGAGCGTCAGGCTGACGAGAGCCGCACGCTGTCGGAGCGCGAACGCCAGGAACGCGAAGCAGCCAAGGCCGAGGAAGCGGTTCGCATGCAACAGGCGGTCGATGCCCTGGCCGGCGGCCTGCACAGCCTGTCGGAGGGCGATCTGTCGGTTCGCCTCGACAAACCGTTCATGCAGGGCCTTGACGGATTGCGGCTTGATTTCAACGCCTCGGTCGAAAAGCTCAACAGCACGCTCTCTGAAGTCAGTGAGAATATCCTGGCGATCAATGGCGACACCGGCGAATTGCGCGCCGCCGCTGACGATCTGTCGCGCCGCACCGAGCAGCAGGCGTCCTCGCTCGAACAGACATCCGCCGCACTCGACGAAATCACGGCAACCGTCAAGAGTTCCTCCCAGCGCGCCGACGAGGCCACCGGCAAGGTCGGCGAGGCCAAGGTCTCTACCGACAAGTCCGGCCAGGTGGTCGCCGAGGCGATCAATGCCATGGGCCGGATCGAGAATGCGTCCGACGAGATTTCCAAGATCATCAATGTGATCGACGAGATCGCTTTCCAGACCAATCTGCTGGCACTCAATGCCGGTGTCGAGGCGGCCCGCGCCGGCGAGGCAGGCAAGGGCTTCGCGGTGGTTGCGCAGGAAGTGCGGGAACTGGCGCAACGCGCCGCATCGGCGGCCAAGGACATCAAGGGTCTGATCGGCAAGTCCGGTGAAGAGGTGAAATCGGGTGTGGCGCTGGTCCGGCAAACGGGCGAGGCATTGGGCCTGATTGCCCGGCATGTCAGCGACATCAACGAACAGATCAATTCGATTGCGACCGCGGCCCGTGAACAGGCGACCGGACTTTCGGAGATCAACTCGGCGGTCAACCAGATGGATCAGGTGACCCAGCAGAATGCGGCGATGGTGGAACAGACCACAGCAGCGACCCACCGGCTGTCCGGCGGTGCGGCAACGCTGGATGGCCTGCTACGACAGTTCACGCTTTCCGATCATCGTGGCTTCGTGCCGGTTCAGGCTGCCGCGCAGAGCACCGCTCGCACAACGGGTCATGGGGACCCGACCCCCAAGATGTCCGGACAAACGGCGAGACCGGCGCAAGCCGTCAGCAGTTCGACTGCGGGTGCACGCCCGGTTCCGTCGCCCGCCCGCACCATTCTCAAATCTGTCGCCCAAGCCTTCGGCGCCGGCAAATCCAACAACTCAACCGCAGCGTCACAGGACGACTGGGAGGAATTTTGATGCAAGACAACGCAAACATCATGGCGGATTCGGGGTTTCTGGAAATCATCTCGTTTCATCTGGGCAAGCAGGTTTTCTGCGTCAACATCATGTCGGTTCGCGAAATCCGCGGCTGGGCGCCATCGACGACCCTGCCGCATTCGCCGCCGCATGTACTTGGTGTAATCAACCTGCGTGGTTCGGTGATCCCGGTGATCGACATGGCGATCCGGCTCGGTCTTCCGGCTATTGAACCGACAGAACGCTCGGCTATTATCGTCACCAACATCGCCGGAAAGCTGGTCGGGCTGCTGGTCGAGAATGTCTCCGACATGATCACCGTCAACACCGCCGAGCTGCAGCCCGCTCCCGACGTGCTGCCGGCCGCCGAACGCGCGCTGACCAAGGCGATCATTCCGGTCGACCAGCAGATGATCTGCTACCTCGATCTCGACGCGCTGTTTTCGGCTCCCGAGGACATCGCGGCCTGATTGCGCGACAGCCCCATAGCAGTTTCAGCGCCGCGCGCCCCGACGGATACGTGGCGCTGAAGCATTTTGCAGGGGTCAGACGGCAAGTGCGGTGAAGGCCAGTTCGGAGACGATCAGCCCTGTCATGACCATCATCAGGGTGATGAAGATCGAGATCATCAGGTCGCCGCCAAGGCTGGTCCTGATGACCCGGTAATAGAGCCAGATGACCACCATATAGACAATCACCGAGATAAAGGCGCTGACGGTCTCGGACACTGGCGTCAGATAGCGCAGTGCAGCGGGAAAAAAGCCGATATAGGCCGACAACAGCCCGAACCAGTTGTTGACCACGACCAGCTGGGAATATTTGCCGGACAGGCCGAAGACCTGGGTCACGGCCAGCAGCAGCACCGCCGGCACCACCCAGGCGGCCAAGTCAAAACTGCTCGAGACGAAAAAGAACCGGAAAATCTCGCCGGCCGACTCTGGTCTGGTATCAGGCAATGCCCGCCAGATGCCTGTCCACAGAAAGCACTGTACCGGCCAGGCCCAGGCAAAGGCGCCGAACGATCGCCAGAAACCGTCGGGCGAGGCGTCGAGCAGCCGCGCTCCTTCAGGCCGGCGCTGGATCAGATAAAACAGTCCCGCCAGCGACTGTCTGGCTTCGCTGCGCGATGGGACAAGGTTTGTAGCCAAGATCAGCGAGCTCCGGCGCCGGAACAGCGATGCTCGAACCAGCGCTCCAGAAACAACTCGTAAATCCCGGTGAGGCTTTCGAGATCCGCAAGCGCCACCCGCTCGTCGACCATGTGCATGGTCTGTCCCACCAGGCCGAACTCGACCACCGGGCAATAATTCTTGATGAAGCGCGCATCCGAGGTGCCGCCGGTGGTCGACAGCGCCGGCGTCCGGCCGGTCGCTTCACTGACCGCGGCGGAAAGCGTCTCAATCAACTGGTCGTCGCGGGTCAGAAACGATGGTGAGACGCGTGGATCGAACTCGACCGTGTAACGAACCGGATCACGTCCGGGGCGCAACCGTATCTGCTTTGCGGCCTGTTCCAGCCGCCCGCGCAACTCGGCCGCGAGGCTTTCACCCGTCCAGATGTCGTTAAAGCGAATGTTGAACCGGGCCGTGGTGCGCGCCGGAATCACATTGGTGGCCTTGTTGCCGGTGTCGATACTGGTGAATTCCAGATTGGTCGGCGGAAACCGGTCATTGCCTGTATCCAGCGGCGGATCCAGCAGCCCGTCCATCAGCGTTACAAGCCCGCGCAGCGGATTGTCGGCCAGATGCGGATAGGCGGCATGGCCCTGCACACCCTCGACCGTCAGCGTGCCCGACAGCGATCCGCGTCTGCCGATCTTGATCATGTCACCCATCCGGTCCGGATTTGTAGGCTCGCCGACCACCGCCGCATCCCAGCGCTCGCCCTTGCCGGCGGCGTAGGCCAGCAGTTTCTCGGTGCCGTTGATCGAGGGGCCTTCCTCGTCGCCGGTGATCAGCAGCGAGACCGATCCTTTCGGGGCGCCGCGGCGTGCAATCAATCGCGCCAGCGCCGAGACGAAACAGGCAATGCCGCCCTTCATGTCAACCGCACCCCGGCCATACATTTCGCCATCGACGATATCGGCTCCGAACGGGCTGCGGGTCCAGGCCTCCTCATCGCCGACCGGCACCACATCGGTATGGCCGGCAAACATCAGATGCGGGCCGTCAGAGCCGAGCCGCGAATATAGATTGTCCACATCCGGCGTGCCGGTGTCGCAAAACGTCACCCGGTCATTGCTGAAGCCGAGCTCGCCCAGCATTGCGCCAAGCGTCTCAAGTGCGCCGCCGTCTTCCGGCGTTACCGATGGACAGCGGATCAGGGCGGCGAGTGTCTGGGTCGGATCGGTCAGGGTCATGCTTCGTGATTAGACGATTGCCCCGGGGCTGTCGACTGCTAGCGGCTACGGAAACCGCCGGTTTCAATAACCCGGATGATCGGGTGCAGGCCCGTGTCGGTTTGGCCCCTTGAAGGAGGGCCAGAGCATGATGATCAGCAGCATGAAAAAGGAAGCAGCCGGAACCACCAGCACCCCGACCAGAACGCCGGGCAGACCGGCGTCGTGCAGACGCTTGATGCTCATCACGGCGACCGACCAGGCTGCGGGCAAGAAGGTGAAGATGATACCGAAACCGGCCGTGGTCATGGCCGGGCTGTCGGGAGCAGCCTGAACCGCGGCTGAAGTCGGGATTGCCAGAACCACGGTCCAGAACAGCATGGCCCAGGCATAGGCCCGGCGCGACAGCCGGCCGGATACGCTGAACAGAAGCCAGCGCATTCCGGACCCGGGTCGCCGCGCCATGGGATGCTAGTCCCTGAGCAATTCGTTGATTCCGGTCTTCGACCGGGTCTTCGCGTCAACGATCTTGACGATCACCGCGCAATAGAGATTTGGCGCAGTGGCGCCGTCGCCCATCGTGCCCGATGATGGCATCGAACCCGCCACCACGACCGAATAGGGCGGGACTTCGCCATAGCTGATCTCGCCGGTCATGCGGTTGACGATGCGGGTCGACTTGCCGATGTAGACGCCCATTCCGAGCACCGAGCCCTCGCGGATGATACAGCCTTCCACCACTTCGGAACGAGCCCCGATGAAGCAATTGTCCTCGATGATGGTCGGTCCGGCCTGCAATGGCTCAAGCACGCCGCCGATGCCGACGCCGCCGGACAGGTGCACATTCTTGCCGATCTGGGCGCAGGAACCAACTGTGGCCCAGCCATCGACCATGGTGCCTTCATCGACATAGGCGCCGAGATTGACAAACGACGGCATCAGCACGACGTTCCTGCCGATGAATGATCCGCGCCGCACGATCGAGCCGGGAACCGCGCGAAAGCCGGACCGTTCGAATTCATTGGCGGTCCAGCCATCGAACTTCGATGGCACCTTGTCCCACCAGACGGCGTCTCCGGGCCCGCCCTTGATGATCTCCATCGGATTGAGCCGGAACGACAGGAGCACGGCTTTCTTGAGCCATTGATTGACCGTCCATGCGCCATCGTCGCCGCGCTCGGCCACACGGGCTTCACCCCGGTCGAGCAGGTTCAGGGCTGTTTCGACCGCTTCACGCACCGCTCCGGCAGTTGTCGTGGAAACCGAGTCGCGGTCGTCAAAGGCGGTTTCAATCGTGCTGGCGAGGGCGGCCAAATCGTGCTTCATTGTGGCGATTCCTTAAGGTTCAGCGTCTAGTCTGGCGGATATGGGCGTCAGCGGCCGGACTGCCAGCATCGTTGCTCTTCTCCTAAGCGAGCCGGGGCGCGGGGTCAATTCCGGTGCGGTCGCCAACGCCAAAACGGGAATTTGATCATGAACGCCAAACGAACCAACCAGGTCTGGGATCCGCTCGCCGACAGCAGGCAGGACAAGCTCCGCGCCGACCGGCAGCCCAGGACGCCACAGAGCACGGCGCCATCCTACCGGCTGGCCTATGCCAACGAGGAATTTCTCTGCCGCGAGGAACTGCGCCCGGTGCGGCTGCAGCTCGAGCTTCTCAAGCCCGAAATGATTCTCGCCGAAGCAGGCATCCGCTCGACTGTGGTGATGTTCGGCGGCGCGCGGATTCCCGAGCCGGGCAAGGCGCCCTGGGCTGCCAAGAACGAGACCCAGGCCAAAAACCTGACCGAAGCCTCGAAGTATTATGACGAAGCCCGCGCGTTCGCACGTCTGTGCTCGAACCATTCGCTTGCCACCGACGGCAAGGAATTTGTCGTCGTCACCGGCGGCGGACCGGGGGTGATGGAGGCGGGAAACCGTGGCGCCCATGATGTTGGTGCGGCCTCCATCGGTTTGAACGTGGTGCTGCCCCATGAACAGGCGCCCAATGAATTCGTGACGCCGGAACTCAGTCTCAATTTCCACTACTTTGCCATCCGCAAGATGCATTTCCTGATGCGCGCCAGGGCGATCACCATTTTTCCGGGCGGTTTTGGAACCCTGGATGAACTGTTTGAATCGCTGACATTGATCCAGACCGGCCGCATGGAGCATGTGCCGCTGATCCTGTTCGGATCGAAGTTCTGGAACTCGATTGTCGATTTCCAGGCGCTGGCCGATTTCGGCACGATTTCACCGGGCGATCTTGATCTGATCAGCTTTGTCGACACCGCCGAGGAGGCCTGGTCGATCATCGCCAGCCATTATGAAATCACCCCTTTGACATGAAAAGGCCAGACCGGGGATGTCCCGGCCTGGCCCACTGTTCAGATGACGTGGCGTTCAGGTGAACGCCTCCGGTCAGTTCTTGTCGGCGTTGGAACGATAGAAATCGGTGATGTCGATCTTCTTGTCGCCATTGCGGTCGAAACGTTCGAACATCTTGCTGTCGACGGAAGCGAATTCCTCGACGCTGATCTCGCCGTTCTTGTCGGTGTCGAGGCGTTCGAGCCGCGCTCCGCCGCGATGGTCGCCCCGGCCTTCGCCGCCACGCTTGCCTTCAGCATGACGCTTGCCGTCGCGGTCGCCGTGCTTGCTCATCTTGCCGTCACGATCACCGTCTTTCATCTCGGCTCGTTCAGCACGGCGCTCTTCACGGTTCTGCTTGCGCATTTCCTTGCGCATGTCGCCAAAGGCCTTGAGCTCATCCTTGCTCAGCGAGCCGGACTTGTCGGTGTCCGCGCTTTCAAACATGGCAAGGCGATGCGCCGAGACTTCTTCGAGCGTGACAGAGCCGTCTCGGTCGGCGTCAAACCGGTCCATCATGCGTTCGATGCGTGGGCCGCCATGCCGGGGGCCATCGCCCTTGCCTTGTGCGGCCATTGCAGGAGCGCCAACGGAGGCGATCAGGGCTGCGGCGAGGGTGGCGAGAATTGTCTTCTTCATGAGTGATATCCTTTATCGAGGGAGGCGTGTTGTGCATCCTCAATGTGGTTGCTGCATCTCATGAAAACCACTTAAAGCCCTGTAATGTAGATTAAACTTCGGAAAGGTTTGAAACCCGCCGGGCGAAAGCTCAGCTCACGGCTCTAATCAAGAAAGCCGCCAGATCGTCGGTGACATGATCAATGTGGTCGCCGTCCTTGCCCTCATGTTCCCAGACTTCGTCGAGCACCACATCGAGATTGTTGGGCACGATCAGTACCGTGCGCATTCCCAGCGCATGCGGAGCGAGCAGATTGCGTGGCAAGTCCTCGAACATTGCCGCCTTGTCCTTGTGCACGCCATGCCTGGCCAGAAACCGGTCATAGGTCTCGGGCGCAGGCTTGGGTTTGAGGTCGGCCGCGACAATATCGAATATATCGTCGAAATGATCGAGAATCCCCAGCGCCTGCGCCGCCCGTTCGGCATGCGGCGTATCGCCATTGGTGAAAATGAACTTGCGGCCCGGCAGCGCCTTGATCGCCGCGCCGAGCACCGGATCCGGCTTCACCCAGGAATAGTCGATGTCATGGACCTTCTCGAGAAAGTCGTTCGGGTCGATTCCATGATGCAGCATCAGGCCCTGCAGCGTGGTGCCATGTTCCCGGTAATATTTCTTCTGAATGCTGCGCGCCGCATCGTGATCCAGATCGAGCAGATCGCGCACATACGCGGTCATTTTCTTGTCGATCTGCGAGAACAGGTCGGTGTGACGCGGATAGAGTGTGTTGTCGAGATCAAACACCCATTCGGTTATATCGGCGAAGTCGGCGGGATCGGGCAGAGCCGATTTGTTGGTCATGCGAATCTCGATTTCATTCTGGAGAAATTTTCCTGATCCAACTTGGACCATCCGCGATCAAACATAAACAGCCGGTTTACCTACTCTGTATACCGGACGTCAAAACTATCATGCGATGCACCTGCCAATTCGACTTCCGGAAGTGGTATTGATGCATGCAGCCCCCTCGACCGACGCTCTGTTCCGCCGTTCTCAAAAAGATATTCAAGGTGACACTGGTATCGGTGATCCTCTCCATGATGGTCACCGCCGCAATCCTGTACGCCATGGGTGAAACCGGTGGAATGTTTCTGGGGCTTCAACTCGCCATCATCTGCCCGTCGTTGATAATGCCGCCTGCAACCTACTTGTTCTATCGCCAGGCGCTTCAGCTGGAGGCGGCGCACAACGAGTTGCGCGACGTCCATCAGCGACTTTTCGATGTTCATCTCAAACTCCAGTCCGCACATAGCGATCTGGAGCACAAGGCAAGCCATGATCAGATGACCGGGCTCGCAAACCGCGACTTCTTCCTTGATCGGCTCTCCGCCATGCGGCGCCTCTCTGATCATGGCTACCTGATGATGATCGATGCGGATAATTTCAAGCGGATCAACGACACCTATGGCCACGACGCCGGTGACCGCGCGCTGCTGGCTATTGGAAAGGCCATTTCCCAAACTGTTCGAACAGGCGATTTCGGCGCGCGCATCGGCGGCGAGGAGTTCGCGGTCATTCTGCATGGCGTCGACAGCGCCGATGCTTCCGTTGTCGCTGAACGGATCAGAACCTGCGTCGAGCAAACCGAGATAGTCACCGCTGAAGGCGAGACATTGAAGGTAACCGTCAGCATTGGCGCAACGGCATTTGGCGCCCACCGGCATAATGACGAAATCATGCGCGCCGCCGACGCCATGCTCTACAAGGCCAAGAATTCCGGTCGTAACAGGGTTTGCGTCGAACCATTCATGGCCCGCGCGGCCTGAGGCGGCGGATGTCTGGCGAAATCTACGGCCTCCATAGGGCGCTTGTCTTTCAACAAGCGGCAAGGCCGTCGGGCTCGCAGCGGGGGCTGTTGCGCGGGCCGCAAGGCTGCTAAACCGCTGCAAACCTGCAGTTCCCGATCCGCGTTTTTCTTCTCCGCGCACTGATCGGCCTCCCACCGGATATCGCCTGACCAAATGGAAACCTGGATCCTCATCACCATTGCCGCCGCGTTTTTGCAGAACATCCGCTCGGTTCTGCAAAAACACCTCAAGGGGGTGATGGGCACCACCGGCGCGACCTTTGTGCGCTTCGGTTTCGGTGTGCCGTTCGCCTTGTGCTTTGTCGCGCTGCTTGCCTTTGGGCTTGATTATCCGGTCCCCCGCCTCAATCCGGCTTTCGCTGGCTGGGTCACGCTTGCGGCGCTGGCCCAGATCGCTGGCCAGGCCTTGCTGATCCAGATGTTCAGCCATCGCAATTTTACCGTCGGCACCGCCTATTCGCGCACTGAACCGGCGCAGGCGGCGCTGTTCGGGTTGATCTTTCTCGGTGACCGGGTCAGCGCCGGCACGCTTGTCGCCATCGCCATCAGTCTGGTCGGGGTCATCCTGATTTCGGTGGCTCGCGCCGCAACCGGTGCATCGGCGCTGTTGCGTTCGGTCTTCTCCCGCACCGCCGCGCTGGGGCTGGCGTCGGGAACCATGTTCGGCATCGCCGCGGTTGGCTACCGTGCCGCCTCTCTGTCGCTCGCCGGACCGAACTTCATGATGCAGGCAGCCGTGACGCTGCTCTCGGCGATCATTCTGCAAACCGTCATCATGCTTGTCTGGATGGCGCTGAGGGCGCCGGGGGAACTCGGCAGAATTCGGGCAGCCTGGAAAATTTCGGCACTGGTCGGTCTGGTCGGGGCCAGCGCCTCGTTTGGCTGGTTCATGGCCATGACCCTGCAGACAGCCGCCGCGGTCAAGGCGCTGGCGCAAGTGGAAATGATTTTCACCTTCGCCTCGTCGGTGCTGGTCTTCCGCGAGCATGTCAACAGGTTGGAGATTGCCGGCTGCATTCTGATTGTGGCAGGGATACTTGTGCTTGTGCTGGTCTGACCGGCATGATGGCGATAAGGTTCGTTTCCGGACGTGGCCACTCCTTACGACGTGAATGGAATCTTTATGCTTGCATCGTGCATGCCAACGACCCGACTGCCGTTTGAGAAGCCCCGGATTTTGGTCCGTGCGGCCTTGCTCGCGCTTGCATCTTTGCTGGCAAGTTGCGCCAGCCCGCCCGAAGGCGTGCTCACTCCGGTTGCCCAGTCAGCACCGGATGCGACCGGCATCTCGATCATGGTCGCCACCACGCGCGCCCCGTCCGACAATCCGGGCCTGCTGTATTCGGGAGAGCGCGGCACCGCGATTGATTTCAATGAACTGGTGATCTCGATCCCGCCCGAAGCCAATCGCAAGATCGGCGAGGTGCAGTGGCCCAAGAAACTGCTCGCCGATCCGTCGCGCGAATTCGCCACGCTGTCGGCAAACAAGTTTACAACCGTCGATCAGGTGAAAGGCTGGTATCAGCGCAACCAATCGCCGTCCGGGCGGCTTTTGATCTTTGTGCACGGCTTCAATACCCGCTATGAAAGCGCGGTCTATCGCTTCGCCCAGATCGCTCATGACAGCAAGACCGACGCCACTCCGGTGATGTTCACCTGGCCTTCGCGTGGCTCTGTGTTCGATTACGGCTATGACAAGGAAAGCACCAATTATTCCCGCTCCGCGCTGGAGGCGCTGTTGACCGAGGCCGCCCTGGCGCCGGAGATCAAGGACATCACCATTCTGGCCCACTCCATGGGCACCTGGCTGACGATGGAATCGCTGCGCCAGATGGCCATCCGCAACGACGGGGTGCCCTCAAAGATCGGCAACGTCATTCTGGCCTCGCCCGACCTTGATGTAGACGTGTTCCGCCAGCAACTGGCCGACATGGGGCCGGCGCGGCCGAAGTTCACGGTGTTTGTGTCCAAGGACGACCGCGCGCTAACCCTGTCGCGGCGGATTTCAGGCAATGTCGACCGGCTAGGCCAGATCGACATCAACGATCCCACCTATCGCGACGAGTTCGAACGTGGCGGCATCACCATTCTCGACCTCTCGGCCCTGCAGGTTGGCGACCGTCTCAACCATTCAAAGTTTGCCGAAAGCCCGGAAGTCGTCAAACTGCTGGGCCAGCGGCTGATCGACGGGCAGGCTGTTACCGATCAGGATCTTGGTCTGGGTGCCGAACTGGGCGCCACCGCGATGTCTGTTTCCAACACGGTAGGCTCGGCCGCGGGCATGGTGATTTCCGCCCCGATCTCCATCATAGATCCGAAAGCGCGCGATACGTTCGATGCCCAGACGCGGCGTTTCGGCCAGGGTCTTGGCGACAGCATTCTGGGCGTGACGACCGGGTTGGGCGGGAGCGTGAGCGGAACGGCAACCCGCACGCAGCGCTGCGAGCCGGCACGGGGAAACAGCTGCAGATGAGACGTGGTCAGGCTTTCTCCGCGTCCTGATCGTCAAACAGCTCCATGGCGGTGTTCATGCCGTTGATGGCAGCAGGCATGCCGCCATAGACCGACATCTGCAAAATGACTTCAAGCAGTTCGCCGCGGCTCGCACCCGCCGCCAGCGCGTGTTCGAGATTGACGCGAAGCTGGGGGCCGGTCTGGCCGCCAAGCGCAGTCAACGCCGCGACTGTTGCAATCTGCCGGGTTTTCAGATCGAGGCCGGGACGGGAGTAAAGCCGGCCATAGGCATATTCGACCAGTGTCTCGGCGAAATCGGGAACCATTTCATCATAGCGCTCCGCCAGCACAGCCTCGAGCCCCGGATTGAGTTGAGCGACGATGGCACGGCCGCGCTCCAGTGCGGTCGGGGATGGGGATGAGGCTTCCGATGGGTTGGCGGTCTGCGGGGTCATGATGCGTATCCCTTCTGGTCAGCCTGCGCATGGGCGGCTTCGATCTCGTGA
The DNA here is from genome assembly GCF_039975035.1 of Hoeflea sp. Classification (GTDB taxonomy): domain Bacteria; phylum Pseudomonadota; class Alphaproteobacteria; order Rhizobiales; family Rhizobiaceae; genus Hoeflea. Next base: position 61,919 of record NZ_JBDWHW010000163.1, read on the forward strand.
TAATTGGTGATCTTGTATTCAAGCAGGGCCGCGCAGGCGTTGAGCTGTTCAATCCGCTTGAGCACCAGCGCATGCTGGTTTTCAAGCATGACGCGACGGTTCGAGGCCGTGGCGTTGCCCCTGGCCCGCATCAGCGCATAGCGCTTCATGTCCTCAAGGCGCATGCCGGTGGCTTTGAGCGCCTTGAGAAAATCGATCCAGCGGACCGCGTCGGGGTCGTAAAGTCGCTGCCCGCCTTTGCGAAACGGCGGATCGATCAGGCCGATTTTTTCGTAGTATCTGAGCGTGTCGATGCTCAGTCCGGTCAGCTCCGAAAGCCTGCCGATCTTCATGCCGTTGAGCCCGCGGGAATTGCGCTTGCCGCATCAAACAAGTCCATCACCTGTTCTCCAGTTGCCAGTGTGCATGAAGCCTACGGGCTGGAGTACGGTTCAGGTCAAGCGGCTTGTGGCATCTTTTTTCACGGAACCAGCAAGGTTCCCGCGCCATGGGCGGTAAACAGCTCCAGCAGCACCGCATGCGGCGTCTTGCCGTTGAGGATGACCACGCCCTTCACGCCGCGATCGATCGCTTCGATGCAGGTTTCCACCTTGGGGATCATGCCGCCCGAAATCGTACCGTCGGCGATCAGCGCACGGGCCTCGCTGACTGTCAGTTCGTCAATCAGGTTGCTGTCCTTGTCCAGTACTCCCGGCACATCGGTCAGGAACAGCAGCCGCGAGGCCTCGACCGCCCCGGCGATGGCGCCGGCGAAGGTATCGGCATTGATGTTGTAGGTGTGGCCGTCGCGGCCAGGCGCAACAGGGGCCAGAACCGGAATCATCTCGGATTTGGCCAAAAGGTCGAGCAATGTCCGGTCGACTTCCACGGGTTCGCCGACAAAGCCCAGATCGAGCACCCGTTCGATATTGGAATCCGGGTCGATAACGGTCTTTTGGGCCTTCTCGGCATAGACCATGTTGCCGTCCTTGCCGCACAGACCGATGGCCCACTCGCCCTCGGCGTTGATCAGGGCGACGATTTCCTTGTTGATAGAACCGGCCAGCACCATTTCGACGATCTCGACGGTTTTCTCGTCGGTGACCCGCAACCCGCCCTCAAACTTGGATTCGATTCCCATCTTGGCGAGCATCGCGCCGATCTGCGGTCCTCCGCCATGCACCACAATCGGGTTGACACCGGATTGTTTGAGCAGGGCGATGTCCTGGGCGAAGGCCTTGCCCAGTGCCGCGTCGCCCATGGCATGTCCGCCATATTTGACCACCACGGTCTTGTTCTCGTAGCGCTGCATGTAGGGCAGCGCCTCGGCGAGCAGGCGGGCCTGGGTTGCTGCGTCATTGCTTGTGGTTTCAGACATCGGCGTGGCATCCCGGTTTGGCGTGAGCGCAGGAAGGAAAAGTCCGGCGCTGTTTAGCCGCAATCGGTTCCCGCATCAACAACTCCGGCACTTAATGCCGAAACCTTCGAGGAAAATGACAACCGGATCGCCGATTCAGACGTACAGGGTTTCAGCAATGCATGAAACTGATACTGATAAGCGAAGTCGCGGAGAAGCCAGGCCCAACATGAGCACAAATGACCTCTCAGGATTGATCGCGCGCACCGCGCTGGGCGACCGCACTGCGTTCTCCACGCTGTATGGTGAAACAAGTGCGAAACTTTTTGGCGTCGCGCTGCGTATTCTCAAGGACAGGGCGCAGGCAGAAGACGCCATACAGGAGGTCTATGTCCGGATCTGGCGGCGTGCCGGCAGCTTTCGGGTGGGGCAGGCCTCGGCCATGGCGTGGCTGGTGACGATTGCCCGCAACCAGGCGATCGACATGATCCGCGCCCGCCAGCCTGCGACGCTGGAGTATGATGATGCGCCCGATGTGGCCGACCCGGATCCCGATCCGGAAGCCCGGGCAGCGATGAGTGGTGAAGGCCGGCGGATCGAGGCCTGCCTTGAGGAACTGGAGGCCGACAGGGCGGCGGCCGTGGTTGCCGCCTATGTCGAGGGACTGAGTTACCAGGAGCTGGCCGCGCAGAACGCCGTGCCGCTCAACACCATGCGAACCTGGCTGCGCCGCAGCTTGCTGAAACTGAGAGAGTGCCTGAACCGATGACCTCCGGAGCGCAAATTTCCGACGACAACGCCCTGGCGGGTGAGTACGTGCTCGGCGTGCTGCCACTGGCGGAGCGCCGCATGGTCGAAGACCGTATGCTTCGCGACAGTGATTTCGAAAAGCTGGTGGCTTCCTGGCAGGTCGATCTCTCCAACCTCGACGACGCCTACCGGCCCGCAACTGTACCTCAGGGTGTGAAGGCCCGGATCGATGCGCGCCTGTTTGCTCAAGCAGCAAAGCCTGCCGGCGGGCTCTGGGCCTCGCTCGTCTTCTGGCGCGGCCTGGCCTTTGCCGCGGTCGCCGTTGCCACCGCCATCGGTATTTTCCGCCTGGACCTTCCCGGCACGGGCAGCCCGGCCACGGCTCCCGCCCTGGTCGCCGAGCTTGGTGCTCCGGGCAGTGCGGTTGGCCTGATCGCCGCGCTTGATCCGGCTGATGGCGCGTTCACCATCACGCCGGCGGCATTTTCGCCCGATGACGGCAAGTCGCTTGAATTGTGGCTGGTGCCGGGTGAAGGCGCGCCGGTATCTCTTGGACTGGTTCCAGCCGATGGTGGCCGGCTTGTGCTTGATCAGGAACTGAGCGAGCGGCTGTCGGCCGGTGCACTGATCGCTGTCAGTCTTGAACCGCTTGGCGGCTCCCCCAGCGGCGCTCCGACGGGCCCGGTGGTCTTGTCCGGCGCGCTGGCAAAAAAATAATTTCAGGTTTCTGAAACTTATCTCGCACAGCTCCCGTCTTCCTCTTTAACCGCCGCAAAACAGATGCGGCGGGTGATCAAAGGCCCGGATGATCCGGCCTGCAACCACGACAAAGAGGCTGACTTATGAAAAACACTCTTCGCTCCATTGCCGCCACTGCGGTTCTTCTTTCCGGCGTAAGCCTGGCCTTCGCTGCAAGTCACGGCGGAAACAAGATGGTCGGTGGCGCCGAAATGTTCCCTGACAAGAACATCGTCGAAAACGCCGTCAATTCCGCCGACCACACCACACTGGTCGCCGCCGTCAAGGCTGCAGGCCTGGTCGATACGCTGATGGGCGAAGGCCCGTTCACCGTGTTCGCTCCGACCAACGACGCTTTTGCCGCTCTGCCGGAAGGCGCTGTCGACACTCTGCTGAAGCCTGAAAACAAGGACCAGCTGACCAAGGTCCTGACCTGCCATGTTGTCGCTGCTGACGCGATGTCGGACGCAATCATGAAGATGGTTGACGATGATGGCGGCGCGCATCCGGTCAAGACCGTCGGCGGCTGCATGCTCAACGTTACCTACAAGGGCGACAAGATCATGATCGAAGACGAGACCGGTGGTATCGCCAATGTCACCATCGCCGATGTCGACCAGTCCAACGGCGTGATCCACGTCATCGACAAGGTGCTCCTGCCCAAGTCCTGAGCCCTTTCATCCGGGCGCGCCGGCCCAGAACAATAATATCGCCGGCGCTCCCCCCGGATGGTCTCCCGCCTGGCCACCTCTTGTCGGGCGGGAGGTTTTCACGGCCAAGTGAAAACATGTGCTTGGTCTTTTCGGTCCCGCCGCCTTAGCTTTCAATCAACGCAAAGGAGTTTTGAGATGATCACGAAAACAGAGATTGGCCGCCGCGCACTGCTCGCCGCTGGCGTTGCCGGACTGGCGCTTACGGTGATTGGACGCCGGGCACCCGCCAGAGCATCTGAAGGCAATTTCGAGATCATGCTTAGCGAGGCGGAATGGCGCGAAAAACTGTCCCCGCAGCAGTTTGCGGTTTTGCGCGAGGAAGCCACCGAGCGCGCCTTTACCAGCCCTCTCAACGATGAGAAGCGCAAGGGCGTATTCCATTGTGCCGGCTGCGATCTGCCGGCCTACTCCTCCGAAGCCAAATATGACAGCGGCACCGGCTGGCCGAGTTTCTGGAAGGCGGAAGAGGGCGCCATCGGCACCAAGGAAGACCGGTCGCTGTTTTCAACCCGCACGGAAGTCCACTGCCGCCGCTGCGGCGGTCACTTCGGTCACATCTTTGATGATGGTCCGGCGCCAACCGGAATGCGTCACTGTCTCAACGGTGTGGCGCTGAGCTTCAAGCCGGCTGAAAACGCCTGATGCATTCGGAATGATGATCGGTTACAGCGTGATGGCCAGCGCGATCGCGATCCTCAGATCCGCGATACCCGAGCCTTTTTCCGATGATGTGGCGATGATCTCCGGGTAGGCCGCAGGCCGGCGCTTCAGCGCCGCCACTGTCTCCGACATCAGCCGCGGCACGCCGGCTTCCTTGATCTTGTCGGTCTTGGTCAGAACCACCTGATAGGACATCGCCGCCTTGTCGAGCAGGTCCATCACGCTTTCGTCGTTCTTCTTCAGGCCGTGGCGGCTGTCGATCAGCAGATAGACCCGCTTCAGCGTCGACCGGCCGCGCATGTAGTCAAACACCAGCTTTGTCCACAGATCGACCTGGTCCTTGGGAGCCTTGGCGTAGCCGTAACCCGGCATGTCGACCAGCGCCATCGGTGGCAGATCATCCGCATCGCCCGAATAGCCCTCAGGCACGAAATAATTCAGTTCCTGGGTGCGACCCGGCGTGTTTGATGTCCGCGCCAGTCCGTTGACGCCGACAAGTGCGTTGATCAGCGACGATTTGCCGACATTGGAGCGGCCCGCAAAGGCAATTTCCGGCGGGCCTTCAGGCGGCAGGAACTTGAGCGACGGCACGCCGCGGATAAACACAAACGGTTTTGTAAACAGCGTGGCCGAGAGTTCCTTGGCGGCTTGCATGGCCGGATCTGCGGATAGTGTGCTCATCGCTCCGGCCTCCGTGTGCCGTTCAGGTCGTTTTGTTCTTGGGTTTGAAGAGGGCTGCGAGATTGTCCCACAGCTCGATCTTGGCGCCCTGGCGCTTCATGATCACGCCCTGCTGGAGCACTGACAGCGTGTTGTTCCAGGCCCAGTAGATCACCAGACCGGCAGGGAATGTCGCCAGCATGAAGGTAAACACAACAGGCATCCAGGTGAAGATCATCGCCTGTGTCGGATCCGGAGGTGTCGGGTTCATGCGCATCTGAATGAACATGGTGATGCCCATGATCAATGGCCAGACGCCGATCATCAGGAACGATGGAACGTCATAAGGCAGCAGACCGAACAGGTTGAACAGCGAGGTCGGGTCGGGCGCCGACAAATCCTTGATCCAGCCGAAGAACGGCGCATGCCGCATCTCGATGGTGATGTAGAGCACCTTGTAGAGCGAGAAGAACACCGGAATCTGCAACAGCACCGGCCAACACCCGGCGACCGGGTTGATCTTCTCTTTCTTGTAGAGCTCCATCATGCCCTGCTGCAGCGCCATCTTGTCGTCGCCGTGCTTGGCCTTGAGCTCTTCGAGCTTGGGCTGGACTTTCTTCATGTTGGCCATCGAGACGTAGGACTTGTTGGCCAGCGGGAAGAAGATCAGCTTGACGATCACGGTGGTGACCAGGATCGAAACGCCGAAATTGCCGAACATCTTGTAAAGGTAATCAATCAGCCAGAACATCGGCTTGGTCAGAAAATAGAACCATCCCCAGTCGATCATCAGATCGAAATTGAGAATGTTGTTCTTCTCCCCGTATTCGGCGATGACCGGAACTTCCTTGGCGCCGGCAAACACCAGCGTCTTGGATGTGACGCTGCCGCCCGGCGCGACCGCCATTGCGTCGGTTTTGAAATCCGACTGGTAGCGCGCGCGGCCATCGGTGAAGTGGGCGAAGCGGGTCTCGAAGCCTGCGCCCTGCGGCGGCACGAGCGCTGCGGCCCAGTACTTGTCGGTGATCCCCATCCAGCCGGCAGTAGCCTTGGCGTGGACGATGACCGGGGTGTCCTCGACGTCGGAATAATCAACTTCCTGCAGCCCTTCTTCGCCAACAACGCCGATCAGGCCTTCATGCAGAACATAAATGCCTTGCGTCTTGGGTTTGAAGAAGCGGGTGACGCGGCCATAGCCTGCGACCGAAGCGGCCACGTCGCCGGAGTTGGCGATCGTGTCCTCGAAGCTGAACAGGTAATGCTCGTCGACCGAGATCACGCGGGTGAACACAAGGCCTTCGCCATTGTCATAGGTCAGCGTGACCGGGGACGTTTCCGTCAGGGTCTGTCCCGCAGCAGCGGTCCACACGGTGTTTGGCCCCGGAGCCGGGCCGGACTGGGCGTCGGCAATGAAACCGACTTCGGCAAAATAGCCGTTGGCCATTCCGGCGGGGCTGAACAGCGTGATGTTCGGGCTCGTCGGGTCAATCGTCTCGCGGTATTCCTTCAGCAGCAGATCATCGATACGGGCGCCGGAGAGATTGATCGAACCTTCAAGCGATGGCGTGTCGATGCTGATCCGGCCGGTCTGGGCGACCGCTTCCTCACGGGTCAGCCCGGCTGCCTGGGTAACGGTACCGGGAATGGCGACGTCGCTGCCGGGCGCTGATCCGCTCACCGCGCCCGGAGCAGCCGCATTTCCTGTGCCTGTTGCCGGTGCCGGTTGCTGTGCCTGCAATGCTTCCGCGGCAACGCGTTCGCGCTCGATCTTGGGGCTGACATAGAGAAATTGCCAGGCGACAAGGACAAGTACCGACAAGAGGATTGCGACGAAATAATTGCGGTTGTTTTCCATCACTCATTCCTGGTGGCCGGGCCTGCGGCGCCTGGCGTTTTGATGTTGTCCGATGCGCCGGATTGTTTCTCCGCGCGCGAATGTCGTGGCCGTGTCCCGCCGGTGTTGTCGCCTATCCGTTCGGTGAGTGCTGTGACCAGCCTGTCAAACGGAGCGGCAAGGGTATCCCGGCGTGCGACCACCACATAGTCGTGTCCGGGCTTGAATGGAACCCCTGCAATGTGACGCACGGCCTCTTTGAGACGGCGGCGCATTCTGTTGCGTTCCACCGAATTGCCCTGTTTTTTCGTGACGGTATAGCCGATACGGGGAGCTTGGTCTGGTTTCCCCCTGTCGAGGGTTTCCAGCAGAAAATAGGGTCCGCGCAGGCGTTTGCCCTTTTGCACGGCGAGGAAATCCGGACGGGTTTTGAGCCGCCCGGGTTTCTTGATGGTATCGTCTTGCGCCACGCGATTGTCTTTCTTCGCGGGCCCGCTGTCAGCGATCAGGCCGACAGACGACTGCGCCCGCGGGCGCGACGAGCCTGGATGACCTTGCGGCCGCCCTTGGTAGCCATACGGGCACGGAAGCCGTGGCGACGCTTGCGAACAAGCTTGGATGGTTGGTAAGTACGCTTTGGCATTTATTTTAATACCGCGGTGTGCGGCCCTTCTTGGAACAACTTGGTTTGGGTGTTCAGTCCGTCAAAACACGCTCCCGGAAACCGGAAGCTTCCACGGACGAGCGGCTTATAAACGCGATCCCGGTCAAAAGTCAATGAGTTGCTACCGGTCGGGGGTGCCATCGGCTCTGTTCCGCAGCGCGTCGCGACACCTCAATCCTCTGCAAGCCAGGGTCACATTCGTTCACAAGCCGGTGAGACAGCCTGTCGGGAGCTTGCCTGAAGGCACCGGGTGCGTCAGTTCATGATGGCAACACCGGACCCCAATCAAGCACAGGACTAGAGTGTCAATCATGAATCTTGACCGCCGCACACTCATCGCAGGAATAGCAGGGCTGGCCGCCGCTTCCGCGCTGAAGCCGTTTCATGCCTCGGCGGCTTTGACCGGATTTCGTCCCACCGGTCAGGGCAAGCTGGACCATTCAGCCTTTGACAGGCTGCTCAAGGCCCATGTCAGACCCGATGCCCAAAGCTACAACCGGGTCGATTATCGCGGCGTGAAGGCAAACCTCGATGCGCTGAAGGCCTATATCGCCTCGCTGCAGGCAGCCAACCCGGTTTCGCTGTCGCGCAACGAAGCCCATGCCTACTGGATCAACCTGTACAATGCCAAGACGCTTGAGGTCGTCGCTGAAGCCTTTCCCGTAAGTTCCATCAAGAAGATCAATCTCGGCGGTTCGTTCCTGTTCGGCTCCGGTCCGTGGAAAGCCAAATTGCTCGCGGTAAACGGCCAGGAACTCTCGCTTGACGATATCGAGCATGAAATCGTCCGTGCGCTTTTCAAGGACAAGATGTCCCATTACGGGCTCAACTGCGCCTCCTATTCCTGTCCCAATCTGGCCGCCAGCGCGTTCACCGGCGCCAATGTCGATGCACTTCTGCACGAAAATGCGGTGGCCTATGTCAATCATCCCCGGGGCGTCACCATCAAGAATGGCCGGATAACAGCCTCGAAGATCTATTCCTGGTACGCCGGCGATTTTGGCGGCAAAGCAAAACTCAAGAGCCATTGGTCATCTCTTGCAAATCAGCAAAAGGCTGCCGCGATCGCCGCTGCGTCGATTTCAGGCTATGACTATGACTGGAGCATCAACGCGCTTTGAGGCCATGATGACGCGATAGTCACGGCGCCGTGAGTTTTGCGCTGTCGCTGTTCACGTGACTTTGGCTACAAGCGAGGGATCGTCATTGGCCAGGAAAGCCGCAACCTTCTAGGCATTCTTCGAGATCAACCTGCGGCCGGAGCGTCGCGAAAACGACCCCGGAGATGCGACATGAACATGCAACCCCAGATCGGGCAGATGAACAACACCATGACATGTACCCGAAAGACCGGTCCGGAACCCACGCCGGAATGCTTGGAGCAGACCTGCCGGCCTGCGATCTGGCGGCGGTTCCTGCCGCTTGGCGTCGTCGCGATCGGGCTTTTGGCCGGCTATGCGGCAGGATTTCATGAATATCTGTCGCTGACGACGCTTGCCGAACAGCGTGAAATGCTCAAGGGGTTTGTCGCCGACAACATCGTGCTGTCGGCGGCGGGTTTCGTCGCGCTCTATGCGCTGGCCGTTGCCTTCTCCTTTCCGGCGGCCTCTATCCTCACCATATTCTCCGGCTTCCTGTTTGGCTGGCTGCTCGGCGGAGCCTTGACCGCCATCGCCGCCACCACAGGGTCGGCGGCAATCTTCCTCGCCGCGAAATCGGCCTTTGGCGATGTCTTGCGCAAGCGTGCGGGTCCGTTCGCGGCCAGGCTGGCGGATGGCTTTGCGAAGGATGCGTTTGGGTATCTGTTCGTGCTGCGCCTGGCGCCGGTGTTCCCGTTTTTCATCATGAACATCGCTCCGGCCTTCTTCGACGTCAAACTGCGCACCTATGTGACGGCAACGTTCTTCGGTATTCTGCCCGGCACCTTTGCCTATGCATGGCTGGGCCAGGGGCTCGACAGCGTCATCGTCTCCGCGGCCGCGGCCGGCCGCGAGATTTCTGTTTCCGATCTGGTGACACCGGAAATCACCATCGCCTTCCTCGGGCTTGCAATCGTCGCCGCGATCCCCACCATAGTACGGAAATTCCGCGGACGTGGCTGAGTTGCGCCGCGATAACCATACGCCAGCGGACCAATTGTTCGGAAAGACAGTTTTATGACCAACCGGTTGACACCTGACATCTGCATCATCGGCGGGGGCTCAGGCGGGCTTTCCGTCGCCGCAGCGGCCGCCGCGTTCGGCGTTGACGTTGTGCTCGTTGAAAAGGGCAAGATGGGCGGCGACTGTCTCAATTATGGTTGCGTGCCATCAAAGGCGATGATCGCCGCCGCCAAGCACGCCCACGCCATTGCCCAAGCGCCGGACTTCGGGGTCAGCGCAGGCGAGGCCAAGGTCAACTTCCACAAGGTTCATGATCACGTGCATGCGGTCATAGGCGCCATCGCGCCCAATGATTCGGTCGAGCGGTTCCGCGCCATGGGCGTCAACGTGATCCAAGCCGAGGCGCGTTTTGTCAACAAGACAACGGTGATCGCTGGCGAAACCGAAATTCGCGCCCGGCGCTATGTCATCGCCACCGGATCCTCGCCGTTTGTGCCGCCGATCCCGGGTCTTGATACGGTCGACTATCTGACCAACGAAACCCTGTTCGAGCGCACCCGGGCGCCCCGGCACCTCATCATCATCGGCGGCGGGCCGATCGGCATGGAAATGGCCCAGGCCCACCGCAGGCTCGGCGTGGAGGTGACCGTTGTCGAAGGCTTCAAGGCGCTGGGCAAGGATGACCCGGAACTTGCCGCCATCGTGCTCGACAACATCCGCGCCGAGGGCGTCAGCCTTCTCGAAGGCTGCAAGGTCACCTCCGTTGAAAAACGCGGCAAGACCGGGGTCCGGGTCAATTATCAAAGCGATGCGGGCGACGGATTTGTCGATGGCAGCGATATCCTGGTCGCGGTCGGACGCCTTGCCAATGTCGAAGGTCTCGGGCTTGATGACGCCGGCATCGCCTATGACCGGCGCGGCATCAAGGTCGGCGCCAATCTGCGCTCCTCCAACAAGCGGGTTTACGCCATCGGCGATGTCGCCGGCGGGCTGCAGTTCACCCATGTCGCCAGTTATCATGCAGGCCTCGTGGCGCAGCAGATCCTGTTCCGTGCGCCCGCGAAGGAAAACCGCGACATCATCCCCTGGGCGACCTATACCGATCCCGAACTCGCCCATGTCGGGCTGAGTGAGGAAGAAGCCAACAAACGCCATGGCGGACGGATTTCCATTCTGCGCTGGCCCTATGCCGAAAATGACCGGGCCCAGGCCGAACGCAAGACCACCGGCCTGATCAAGATGGTGGTTGATCGCAAGGCGCGCATTCTCGGCGTCTCCATCGCCGGCGCTGGTGCAGGTGAAATGATCAACATGTGGACGCTGGCGGTGACCAACGGCATGACGCTCAAGGACGTGCGCGGTTATGTGCCGCCATACCCGACCATGGCCGAAATTGGAAAACGCGCCGCAATTTCCTATTATAGTCCCTTGACGCGCAAGCCGTTCGTCCGCTGGATCGTCCGGTTCCTGAGACGGTTCGGTTGAGCAACACGGCCGGGGAGGGCGGGGCATGACAGACGACAACACATTTGACACAGATGACACCGGTTTGACGCCCACCGCAAGCACGCCCAGAGCGCTGAGCCTGTCCTCCAAGCTTTTGTGGCTGACGATCCTGTTTGTCATGATCGCCGAAGTGCTGATCTTCGTGCCCTCGGTCGCCAACACCAGGGTGCGCTGGCTCACCGACCGGCTCAACACCGCGGCGGCGGCCGCGGTGGTGATTGACGCGGTCAACGAGATGGAGCTTCCGCAGTCCATTCAGGACGACGCGCTGATGGCCACCGGCACCAAGGCCATCGTGCTGCGCAAGGATGGCGCTTCACGCATGATCGCGAGCGCCGACATGCCGCCGACCGTCACCCACCAGTATGACCTGTCCGCCGTTACCCCGGTGGGCGCGATCATCGACGCCTTCGACACGTTCCTGTTTGGCGGCGACCGGGTTATCCGGGTTTACGGGCCGGTCGCCGATGATCCCGACATGCAGATTGAACTGGTGCTGTCAGACGCGCCGCTGCGCCACGCCATACTGATCTACGGCCGCAACGTGTTTTTGCTGTCCCTGCTGATTTCCTTTATTACCGCGGGCCTGGTGTTTTTCGCCATCAACCGGATCATGATCCGTCCAGTGCGCCGGATGACCGAAAACATGCAGGCTTTTTCCCACGATCCCGAAAACCCGGCCAGGATCATTGTGCCGCGCCAGGTCGGCGATGAACTGGGCGTGGCCGAAGGCCATCTTTCCGTCATGCAGTCGCGGCTGCAGCAAACCCTGAAGCAGCAGCGCCATCTCGCCGATCTCGGTCTCGCGGTCTCCAAGATCAATCATGACATGCGCAATATCCTGTCCTCGGCGCAGCTGATGTCGGACCGGCTGGCGATGATCGATGACCCGATGGTCAAGCGTTTCGCGCCCAAGCTGTTGCGCACCATCGACCGGGCCGTGAGCTATTCCGGCGAGGTGCTGGCCTATGGCAAGGCGCGCGAAGCCAAGCCGCGCCGGCGGTTCATCAATCTGGTGACGCTTGCATGTGAGGTCCGCGATATCGTTGCCGAGGAAACCGAGGCTGACATCGCCTATGTGCTCGATATTGAGGAGACGCTGGAGGTGGAGGCCGACAGCGACCAGATGTTCCGGGTTATCTACAATCTCGTACGCAACGCCGTGCAGGCCTTCGGCGCCGACCCTGCGGACGATGCGGCCCTGGTTCAGCGCATTACCCTGTCGGCGCGCCGCGCCGGTTCGGTTGTCGAAATCCGTGTCGCCGATACCGGCCCGGGATTGCCTGCCAAGGCGCGCGAGAACCTGTTCCAGCCGTTTCGCGGCTCGGCCCGGTCTGGCGGCACCGGTCTCGGCCTGGCGATAGCCCGGGAACTGGTGATCGCTCATGGCGGCTCGATCACGCTCGACGAGACGGTCACCCAGGGCACAGCCTTCCGCATCGAGCTTCCCGATCAACCGGTGGCGCTCGACACCTTCCGGGCCAGTGCCTGAAGCGGGCTTGATTCGCGAGCCATCGGTCAGGCCGGCGGCCGCAGCAGTGGGTCACCTTTGTCCCGGTCTCGCAAGCGTGACGGCCGGTCCGCCCGGGTCAGGAACGCACGATTTGCACGGCGATCGCTTTTTTCAGCAAATCCGCTTGCAATCCCTCGCTGTCCGTTTTAGGAGAACGCCTCGCAGACGACCGACGCCTGCAACGCGCGCCCGTAGCTCAGCTGGATAGAGCACCAGACTACGAATCTGGGGGTCAGAGGTTCGAATCCTTTCGGGCGCGCCATTTTCACACGGTCCGTTCCGGACACATAGGTTACGGTTTGTACCGGAGACATGGGTAACAGTTTTGGCCCGAAGGGGTTTTGAAGCGGTGCCAACCTGCATGTCTGATCATCAAAGTATCCTCAATCGTAGTCCATGAAGCTGACCGGCCAGATTCGGTCGTCGGTCTGCTTGGCCCTGAGCTTTCATCCGCTGCGGGGCTTGGTTACGCTCCATTCGAGGCTCCAGATTACATGCCAGAGCATGAATTTGGCTTCGGCGGTGAAATCGACAAACTGCAGCCTCAGGATGCGGTGCAGCGTTGCGGTTTTGGAGCCGCCGGCTAATATCGGCGCACCGATTTGGTGAAAAGGCCACAGGTTCAACCATGAAATTCGCAGCAGGGTCGAGCCATCCTTTGCCGTCGCTGGCAAACAGTCGCATGAGGCATGACACATGACCATTCCGATAGAACCACGCGCCCCTCGCCTTGCCGTTCTGATTGACGCCGACAACACCTCCGCCAAGATTGCCGATGGCTTGTTCGAGGAGATAGCCAAGATCGGCGAGGCCAGTGTCCGGCGGATCTATGGCGACTTCGCCAGCCCGCGGTCCAAGGGCTGGACGGATGTCCTTGCGCGGCATGCAATCATCCCGCAACAGCAATTTGCTTACACAAGCGGCAAGAACGCCTCGGACATCACTCTGGTCATTGACGCCATGGATCTGCTGCACAGCGGTCGTCTTGATGGCTTCTGTCTGGTTTCATCCGACAGTGACTTCACCCGGCTTGCATCCCGTATCCGCGAACAGGGCATCGATGTCTTTGGCTTTGGCGAACAAAAGACCCCCGAGAGTTTCCGCCAGGCCTGCCGCAGGTTTATTTACACCGAGAACCTGCTGCCCGCACTTGCATCAGATAACAGCGATACCCCCGACGCGTCGAAGTCACTGCAGCCGCCGAGTGCGGCGACACCCGTCTTGCGAAAGGTCATCATGCAGATGGAGAGTGAGGACGGCTGGGTTCCCCTGGGCGCCCTGGGAACGCAACTCGCCAATCTCTCGTCCGATTTCGACCCGCGGACCTACGGATTTCGCAAGTTGAGCGATCTGGTCCGCAAGACCGGTGCCTTCGAGCTCGACCAGGGGGACGGGAAAACCTTGAGGATCCGGATTAGGCCCGCCAGCGCCAAGAAGGTCGCCAGCTAGCGTGGGACAGACGTTCCCTCACTCGCAGAAATTGCCTGGCTGGCTTGCGGTTGCTGATCATTTTCGGGGAACCGCTGTGTCGATGTGATCTAAATGATCTCCAGTGCGCGGATGTAGTTGCCTTCCATATTGCTGATGTGTTCGCGCAGGATGGCGACAAGTGTCTCCTCGTCTGCGGCGATGAACGCTTCGAGCATTTCGACATGCTCGTTGAAGGTCTGGTTGCGATACATTTCCAGCGGGCTCGAAAGATGTGCCCTCAACGCGGCGATCCGGCTGGCGCAAGTCTCGTAACCTTCGCGCACATAGTGATTGCCGCAGTGCTCGATGAAAGCCCGGTGAAACAGGTCATCGGCCACAGCGTAAAGCAGTGCGTCTTCGCTCTCCCGCGCCTTGGTCATCATGGCGACCGCCTTGGACAGCTTGGCCTGGGCGTGGACCGGGTCGTGCGCCATGGTGATCTTGGCAGCCTGCGTCTCTATCATCAACCGGTACTGGACCAGCGCACGGATGTCTTCGGCATCTGGACGAAAGACAACTGTTCCGCGCTGCGGATAAATATTGATCAGTCCCTGCGCCTGCAGCAAGGTGAAGGCTTCGCGTACCGGCGTGCGGCTAACATTCATTGCTGAAGCGATGGTCTCTTCCGACAACACTTCGCCGAGTCCGATCTCGGCCCGGCAAATGGCAGCCCTCAACCGGTCTGCCACGATCACGGCCAACGATTTTGGCCGGTCGATCGGCATGCCCCTGATCTGCCTCCGTTTTTGGCCCGCCATCACACATTCCTCTTGCAACTCAAGGGTCATTCTAACCGACCTCACACTGAGGTACAATGCTTTCTAACTACGGATGTGACCGAAATCGATTGCGCCTGGCATTGTGATCGAAAGCACGAAGGTTATTTAACCATTTAAAATATATAGATAAATACGAACTATAACAATTTTCATCCAAACTCGATCATCAATTGACATACTGTACCTCAGTGTGCGAAGCACGCTTCAGCGCCCGCTGAACTGGAGGCTATGGCGCACGGACCAAAGTTCGACAACAACCAAAGGGAGGAGCTGTTTTATGCTCAGGAACGTCGCCAAATACATAGTTGCCGGTGCTGCCGCTGCCATGCTGCTGACCACGGCTGCCATCGCGCAGGAGAAGATCGTCATGCGCATCGCCCATGCCATGCCGGAATCGCACAGCTATCAGAAATGGGTCGAAAATTTCCGCGAAGAGCTCGACAAGCTCGCGCCGGGGCGTGTTGACGTGAAGGTTTTCCCGAACGCGCAGCTCGGCAAGGAGACGGAATATATTGAAGGCATGTCCTTCGGCACGATCGACGGTGCGGTCATGGGCCGTCACGGCCAGATCGACCCGCGTCTCGATGTGCTGAACCTTCCCATGATCTTCCGCGACGAGGCGCACAAGGACCTGGTCATGCGCAACGGCGGCGAGCTGCAGAAGACGCTCGATGACATCATGTACGAGAAGGGCTTCAAGGTGCTGGGTTGGGGCGAACTCGGGTTCCGCCACATCACTACCAAGGACAAGGCGATCCGTTCCTCCGCTGATCTGGCGGGCGTCGATATCCGCGTCCCCAATGTCGAGCCCTGGCTCGTCGCCTTCCGCGCCTGGGGCGCAAACCCGACTCCGATGGATTTCTCCGAACTTTATTCCGCTCTTCAGCAGGGTGTGGTGACAGCTCAGGAAAATCCGCCTGAAATCATCGAGACGTCGCGTTTCTACGAAGTGCAGAAATACCTCAATCTCACCAGCCATGCGAGCATCCCCAGCCAGTTCGTGCTTTCCCGTGCGCTCTGGGAAAAGCTGCCTGATGACTTAAAGGAGCCGGTCATGAAAGCAGCGACGATCAGCCGTGACTATCAGGTGGCGCTGACCCGCGAGGCCAATTCGAGCCTGGTTGCCAAGTTGGCCGAGCAGGGCATGACCGTGGTGGAAGATGTTGATCGTGAATCCTTTCGCGCCGGTGCGGAGCAGGCCTACGCCAAATATCAGGATGTCATCGGCGCCGATCTGATCAAGTCCGTGGAAGAGGCTAATTGACCATGGCATTTGTCTGCCGATTGCTGAGAGCGGTCGTCGGAGGTCTCATTGTCGCGCTCGTTGTGAGCGTGGCAATGGGGGTCTTCTATCGTTACGCCCTGGGCAATTCCCTGTATTGGGCCACTGAAGTCCCGAACTTCATGCTGATCTGGATCGTGTTTCTAGGGGCGGTGGTTGCCTTTCACGAAAAACAGCACATCGCGTTCAGCCTGATCCAGGAGATGCTGCCCGTCAAGGGCGGCGCCTTTCTCGAATTCGTCTCATCGCTCATTGTTCTGATATTTCTGGGCGTGCTTGCCTATTTCGGCACGCGACTGGCACTTGGCACACTCAATAGTCCCTCGGAAGCCCTGAAATTGCCGATGGGCTACATCTATGCCTGCCTGCCGGTTTCGGCGGCGCTGATGGCGATCAGCGCGATCGAAAACATCATTGGTGCGCTCGGCCGCATGGCCGGAAGGACTTCCCCATGATCCTGACCCTCTTTATCGTGTTCTTTGCTTGTCTGATGATCGGTGTCCCGATCGGGTTCGGAATGGGATTTGCCACTGTGGTCGCACTGGTGAGTCACGGAAGTTTTCCGATGGAGGTCATCCCGCACAAGATGGCAAATGCGGTGAACTCCTTTCCGCTGGTGGCTCTGCCGCTCTTCATTCTGGCTGGAGCGCTTGCCGGCGAAACCAGCATCGCCAGCCGTCTGGTGCGGTTCGCGGACACGCTTCTCGGCCATGTCCGAGGCGGCCTCGGTCACGTCAACGTCGCCTCCTCAATGTTTTTTGGCGGTATTTCCGGCTCTGCCGTGGCTGACACCGCGGCAATCGGCAGCCTGATGATCCCGGCGATGGAGAAGCAGGGCTACAACCGCGCCGACGCGGGTGCCATCACCATCTGTTCGTCGACCATCGGCGTTCTCATTCCGCCAAGCATTCCGATGGTCCTTTACGGTGTGACCGTCGGTGCCTCGATAGGCTCGTTGTTTCTCGCAGGGATAGTTCCGGGCGTTCTGGTCGGCCTGCTGCTGATGGCGGCGGTCTTTGTCATGTCGAAGAAGAAAGGCTGGCCGCAGCGCGCTGAACGTGCGCCCGCCGGTGAGCTCTGGGAAGCGTTCAAACAGGCAATTTTGCCGTTGATGCTGCCGGTCTTCCTGCTTGGCTCGATTGTTTCCGGCCTCACGACAGCCACCGAAGCCGGTGTCATCGGCGTAGTCTACGCGCTTTTCCTCGGCGGCGTGATCTATCGCGATCATACGCTGAAGGCGCTTTTCAGAATTACCGTCGATGCGGCCGTCAACACTGCAATTCCGGTGTTTGTTCTGGCCACGACTTCGGTCGCGGCCTGGATCATCGCTATCGAACAGTTCCCGGCGGCGCTGGTCGAGTTTTTCGCGATGATGGACTTCGGCAACATCCTGCTGCTGCTCATCATCAACATCTTCCTGATGCTGGTCGGCATGGTCATGGATCTGGTGCCGGCGCTGATCCTGTTCGCCCCGATCCTGCTTCCCGTTGCAATGGAGGCCGGAATGGATCCGTTGCAGTTCGGTGTCATGATGGTCGTCAATCTGGGTGTCGGGCTGGTGACGCCTCCGGTGGGCAATTGCCTCTATCTCGGTGCGGTCGTTGCGCGCGTCAGCCTGACCTCGCTGATCCGGGCGAGCTTTCCGTTCCTCCTCGTCAATATTTTCGTGCTTCTACTGGTGACCTATGTCTCGCCAGTCAGCACCTTTCTTCCCTCTCTCTTTTACAACTGAGATGGCTTCTGCCCACATTGCAAGGAATATGACATGACTGGTCTTCTGGGGCGTGGCGCCCTCGTCAACTGGGGTGGCGTGATCGCTGGTGGTGAACAGGACTACAATGCCTGGCACAGCCTCGAGCATATGCCCGAACGGCTTTCAGTCCCGGGCTTTCGTCGCGGCAGACGTGCCGTCGCGGTTGCCGGAACAGCTGAAACACTCAAATATTTCATGATGTACGAGGCGGTGGACGCCGAGGTCTTTGTGTCCGAACCCTATCTGAACCGGTTGAACAATCCGACCCCGTGGACACAACGCATTCTATCACTCTATCTCGCGCCCTCCCGCACGGTCTGCCGCGTCATTGACAGCCGCGGCTGTGGCGCCGGCGGCTGGATGGCGACCTTGCAGTGGAGCAAAGGCACGGCAATCCCGCATGACGAAAACAGCTTCCCGGACGGATGGATCGAGAAAATCATGGCGATGGAGGGCGTTGTCGGAGCCCATCTGCTCAAGGGCGAGCCGGATCTCGGCCAGTTGCAGACCACGGAAAAGAAGTTTCGCGAAAGCCAGGGCGAGCCGGACCGTACCATAGCGCTCACCCTGCTCATTGATGGTTTCTCCCTGGCGGAAACCCGTGCGGCCATGAATGCGACACTCGATGTGCTCGACGAGCCGGTGCGCGACGACTGCGTTGCGACCCTGTACGAGACCCAGCATGTTCTGACCAATGCCGATGTCGGCAAGCCCTGAGCCTCTGCTCAAGTGCAACAGACGGGAACCCGGATGAGAGTTTTGATCACAGGCGGTGGCGGTTTCATTGGCTCCTGGATAGCCAGGGCCATGCTTGCGGCGGGCCACGATGTGCGGATCTTCGATTTGCACGACGAGCGCCGGATGATGGGCATGATCGTCGGAGAGGCCACGGCCAGTGCCATGGACTGGCGCACCGGCAATATCGCCGATACCGGCACCGTGGAACTGGCGGCGAAAGACTGCGACGCCATCGTCCATCTTGCCGGGCTTCTGACACCGGCCTGCCGCGCTGATCCGCTGAACGGAGTGAGCGTCAACCTTGTGGGCACGCTCAACGTATTCCTCGTTGCCCGCAAGTTCGGCATTGCCCGTGTCCTCTATATGAGCAGTGCCGGGGTGTTCGGTGCGGATGCCAGCGGAGAGCCGCGTCCGGTGACCCATTACGGGGCCTTCAAGCTCGCCTGCGAAAATTCGGCCGCGGCCTTCTGGGAAGATGACCGGATTGCCAGCATCGGGTTCAGGCCTTTCGTGGTCTACGGTCCCGGTCGCGAAGGCGGATTGTCGGCAGGCCCGAGCCTCGCCTGTGAGGCCGCCGCGCGTGGCCAAGACTACACCATCCCCTTCACCGGACGTTTCGACATCATCCATGTCGAAGATGTGGCCTCCGCCTTCGTTCAGGCGCTGGCCTTGCCGCCGGAAGGCGCGCGGGTGTTCAACCTTTCGGGCGGCATGGCCAGCGCCCAAGACGTTGTCGCGGCGATCTCCGCCTGCGCTCCCGACGTCCGGATTGACGCCACCGGCAACCCGATGCCGATCACCTGTCCCGAGCCGGATGGCCTGATACAGGTCGCCTTGCCGAAATGGCACGCGCGCGATCTCGCCACCGGCATCGCCGATACTATCTCGTATCACCAAGCCCGCGCCGGCCAGACCGGTGCCGCAGGCTGACCGCCAGGAGAAGATCATGTCGCAACGGTTCATGGACCAGACGGCAATCATCACAGGCGGAATCCGCGGAATAGGCCTTGGCATCGCCAGGCGGCTGGCGAGCGAAGGCGGCCGCATCATTCTCTGGGACATCGATCCCGCGGGCTTCGACGCTGTCTCGGCCGGCTTTGCACCTTTGCTTGTCGACAAGGTTGACATATCCGATCCGCAAGCCATCCAGGCTGCCACCCAAAAAGCGATCGAGAGGGCAGGCCGAATTGACATTCTCGTCAACAATGCCGGTATCAGTGGGCCGGTGTCGAATGTGGAGGATTACGACATCGACATTTGGCAGCGGGTGCTGACTGTGAACCTGACCGGCGTCTTCCTGTGCTGCCGTGCCTTGCTGGCCCATATGAAGACCAATGACTATGGCCGCATCGTCAATGTCGCCTCGATCGCCGGCAAGGAAGGTGTGCCCGGCATTGCCGCCTATTCGGCGGCCAAGCATGGCGTGCTCGGCTTTACCAAATCCTTGGCGAGAGAGCTGGTGGAAGCCGGCATCACCGTTAACTGCATCGCTCCGGTGATGGCCGAGACGGAACTGCTTAAGCAGATGACAGCCGAACACATCGCCGCGAGCAAGGCGAAGATCCCGATGAGACGTCTTGTTTCGGTGGAGGAAGTGGCCGCCATGGCAGCCTTCGCCGCCAGCCGCGATTGCTCTTTCACGACCGGTTTTACTTTCGATGTCTCCGGCGGACGCGCTGATTACTGAGCGCGGGAAAGGCACCAGCATGAACATCGTGCCAGTAGAGCTGGCCCATCTGACCGCACTCGATTGCGCCCCCGTGGCGTTCTGCGCGCTGGCCGCAGCCACAGGTTACCAGAGTGTCTCGCTTAGAATGGCGCCTGTCGCACCCGGCGCGATCCACTATCCGCTGTCGAGCAAAAGCGCGGCGCTCAACGAAACCCGGGCCGCCATCACCGATACCGGGATCCGCATCAGCAGTGTGGAGATAGTCTCGCTGTCGCCCGATCTTGATATATGCGCGGTCGAGCCGTTGCTTGCCGCAGGCGCAGAACTGGGGGCAACGGGCCTGTGTGTCACTGGTGACGACGGACAGACCAGTCGGATCAGCGAGACCTTCGCGCGATTGTGTGAACTGGCACACGGCTACGGCATCAATGTTGATCTGGAGTTCATGCGCTGGCGTCCCGTTGCAACCTTGCAGGACGCCCTAGCGGTGGTGTCGGCAGCAGGTGCGCCCAACGGTTTTGTGCTGATCGATGTGCTGCACCTGATTCGATCCGGCGGCAGCGCCGCCGATATCGCCAGAGCCAATCCGGCTCAACTGCGCTGCGTGCAGCTTTGCGATGCCCATGCCGAAAATCCGGCCGGACTCGACGTGATTGGCGAGGCGCGGGGTGGTCGCTTGCCGATCGGTGACGGACAGCTGCCATTGGCAGAAATCATTGCCACGCTGCCCGAGCGGGTTTCCTGGGCGGCGGAACTTCCAACAAGCGCTGCAACCGGTAGGGCTGCACCACGCGAAGCGCAGCTTTCGCGGTCACGGCAAACGATAGCAGACCTGTTCACAGCGGATCAGCGGTGAAAAAACCGGAGGTTGACTTCATGAAGACATCGATCGCGACCGTTTCCATCAGTGGTGATTTCGAAGACAAGCTCGCCGCCATCGCCGGTGCGGGCTTTGACGCCATCGAAATCTTCGAGAACGATTTCCTCGCATTTGACGGAAGTCCGGCCGAAGTTGGCCGTATGGTGCGTGACCGGGGCCTTGTCGTGAGCCTGTTCCAGCCCTTTCGTGATTTCGAGGGCATGCCGGAGCCGTTTCGTAGCCGCAATTTTGACAGGGCGGAACGCAAGTTCGACCTGATGGGTGAACTCGGCACCGACTTGATGCTGATCTGCTCCAATGTGTCCCAGGTGTCGCTGGGCGGTATCGACCGGGCAGCCGCGGATCTGCGCGAACTCGGCGAGCGTGCGGCGCGGCGCGGTCTGCGCATTGGCTTCGAGGCTCTGGCCTGGGGGCGGCATATCAATGATCATCGCGATGCCTGGGAAATCGTCCGGCGCGCCGACCATCCCAATGTCGGCATCATTCTCGACAGTTTCCACACCCTGGCCCGCAAGATCGACGTCAATTCCATCCGCGCAATTCCCAGCGAGAAGATCTTCATCGTCCAGCTCGCGGATGCGCCGATGATCGACATGGATCTGCTCTACTGGAGCCGCCATTTCCGCAACATGCCTGGGGAGGGCGATCTGCCGGTCACCGATTTCATGCGCGCCGTCGCCGCCACCGGCTATGACAGCTATCTGTCGCTTGAAATCTTCAATGACCAGTTTCGTGGCGGATCGGCCGCCGCGATCTCGGTCGATGGCCATCGCTCCCTGGTCTATCTGATGGACCAGGTGAAGCGGGTCGAACCCGATATCGCGATTGGTGTGCCCGACATGCCGCCACGCGCTGCGGTCGAATCCGTCGCCTTCGTTGAGTTCGCCACGTCGGCGTCGGACCTGCCGGAACTGGAGCCTTTGCTGAGCTCGCTGGGTTTCGAAAAGACAGCCCGCCACAAAACCAAGAGCGTGGTGTTGTATCGCCAAGGCGATATCATTCTTGTGGTCAATACCGAGGATCAGGGCTTTTCCAGTGCTTCCCATCTGGTACATGGCACCAATGCCTATGCCATCGGGCTGAAGGTCAACAACGCAGACGCGGCTCTCAACCGGGCAATTTCACTGGGCGCTGCGCCGTTTGAGGAACCGGTCGGCCCTGGCGAGACCGCGTTGCCCGGCATACGTGGCATCAGCGGCAGCGTAATCTACTTCCTTGATGACAGCGAGACACTGGGACAGATCTGGGAGAGCGAATTCGAACCATTGCCGGTCGACGCTGCAAGCAGATCGACGGGGCTGACGCGTATCGATCACGTGGCGCAAACCGTGAATTTCGATGAACTGCTGACCTGGCTCCTGTTTTACACGTCGATCCTGGATGCGCGCAAAACCCCGATGGTCGACATCATCGATCCCGCCGGCGTGGTGCGCAGCCAGGTCGTGGAGAATGACACCGGGACATTGCGCATCACCCTCAATGGCGCGGAAAACCGCAACACGCTGGCGGGGCATTTCATCGCCGAGAATTTTGGTTCGGCGACGCAACACCTGGCCTTTGCGACCCGCGACATTTTCGCCACTGCCGACGCGCTGACGCACCGAGGCTTTGTACCGCTCACCATCTCGCCCAATTACTACGATGATGTCGAGGCTCGCTTCGGCCTCGACCCGGACCTCACCGAAGCCCTGAAATCGCGCAACATCCTGTATGATTGCGATGATCATGGCGAATATTTCCAGCTCTATTCACCGAGCTACGGAGAGGGGTTCTTCATCGAGATCGTGGAACGTCGTGGCGGATATCGCGGCTATGGTGCGGCCAATGCCATTTTCCGCATCGCGGCTCTGCGCAAGCATCTGCGTCCAGTCGGCATGCCGCGCAAATAGGACGGGCAGGTCTAAATCGGCGGTCCAATCTATGAGCAGAATTCGATTGCCGTTCGGTGCGCCGTGCCTGGCGATCTTTTGTACGTTTCTTGACGTAAGCAAGCGTTGGCTTGTGCCTGCGCACCCTGACTAGGGCCTGTCTCCAGATCCCGGATCTCAATCGATGCCATGCCAACGTTTGCTTGGCCTTGGGGGTACTCAAACGAATCCTGCTCGCGTATATGCCGATACAGTGATTAGTATGTTTGACGTTTCGTCTCCAGGTTCGAACAGATATGACACTGCTGGCAAATGACAAATCAGGGAGAGTGCCATGACGTCATGGAACAAGGCGGTGCCGACGGCCGCCGAGCAGCGGGAACTCAAGAAGGACGCCCTCTTGAGGCAGGCCGCATTTGCATTCCGGACGAATGGCTATCATGGAACCTCGCTGACCGACATTGCCGACGCATTGGGGATCAGCAAGCCGACGCTTTATTATTATGTGAAGAACAAGCAGGACCTGCTTTATCAATGCCATCTGGCCGCATCGGAACAGGCGCTGGATTCTGTCTGTCGTGAGATGTCGTTGAATGCGCTGGAGAGGGTCTGCCGGACGATGTCGGATTATGTCCGCTCGATGATCTCCGAAGAGAGCTACAGTGTCATTATCCTTGAAGAGAAGTCTCTCAAACCCCAGCAACTTGCCTATGTCATCGAATGTCGCGACCGATTTCAGGCCGAGGTTATCGATATGATCGGTCAAGGTGTGAAGGAGGGCACGATTGTGCCTTGTGAACCCAAGTTCGCGGCTTTCTGTGTTTTTGGCACGGCCAACTGGGTGACCAAATGGTACCGGCCCGGCGGATCCTGGCAGGTCGATGAAATCGCCACGGCGATCGGTGATTTTACCCGCAGCGGACTTTCCGCTCAGCCGGTGCCACCCGGTTTGACAGCTTTGTTCGGGCTTGCCAGGTAACCCGAGATCGCCCGCTGACATTGCTTGCAGGTCAATCAGGCGAGGTCTCTCCGGTCTGATGTTTCGGCATTGGCTTTGGCGTTTTGTGTCAACGGTCAGTGACAGACGGGCGTTGGCGCTCGTCCAAAAACTATATAAACTATTGAATAAATTCGATATTCATGCTGCATCGGCATGGAACATGACTTTCAAATTATGTATTCGACTTTGAAGTCGATAAACCTATTCAAGAGTTGACATAAGGTTTGAGATGTATGAATGTACAGATCATGCGTCGGAAGATTGGCGTTGTGACGTGAATTCACGCCATACGAAGAGGAGGGCGAGAGTGGCCACTTCAGGTTTGAGAGAGAGGCCATCGGGCTCCGGCGACAACGGCGGCAAGCCACTGGTCCGCGCCGTCGCGGTCGGCAAGAACTACGGCGGAGTTCAGGCGCTCAAGAGCGTCACGTTTGAGATCCGGCCTGGTGAAATTCTTGGTCTGATCGGACCGAACGGATCGGGCAAGTCGACCTGTGTCAACGTCCTTTCAGGCGCGGTACGCCCGTCTTCGGGCCAGGTTTTGCTCGAAGGCAATGACATTTGCCGGATGTCCGTCGACGCGATCGTGTCTCGCGGCATGGTCCGTACCTACCAGGCGACACAGATTTTTCCGGAATTCTCCGTGCTCGACAATGTGTTGCTCGGCTGCCATTCGCGCCGGACCATTTCCCCCTTGTCTGCGGTGTTGCGCACACCGGCTGCGCGCAGCGAAAACAGCGCCATGATGGCAGATGCGATGGCGGCGCTTGAGGCGGTGCGGCTTGACCAGCGGGCAGGGCAGATTGCCTCGACCCTTTCTGCCGCCGATCAGCGTTTGCTGATGATAGCGGTAATGGTTGCCGCAGCGCCAAAGGTGATCCTGCTCGATGAGCCTGCGGCCGGCATGGTTTCGAGTGAGCGCCAGGCATTGGCTGATGTTATCCGGACCCTGCCGTCCAAGGGCATCAGCGTCATGGTAATCGAGCACCACATGGGGCTGATCATGGATGTGTGCGACCGGATCGTCGTGCTGAATTTCGGTCAGAAAATCGCCGACGGAACCCCGGCCGAAATCCGGAACGATCCCGCTGTGATCGAAGCTTATTTGGGACATCGCGATGCTGACCGTCACTAACCTGCGAATTGCCTATGGCGGCGCTGAAGTCGTTCACGGTGTTTCCCTTGAAGTGGGAGAGGGCGAATGCGTCGCCCTGATCGGGCCGAACGGCGCCGGCAAATCCAGTCTGCTGAAAGCTGTTTGCGGCCTGCTCAAACCCACCGGCGGAAACATAGTTTTCGAAGGTGCGGACATCACCGGCATGGCCGGGCATGAGGTCGCCCGCCGCGGCATCGCCATGTGTCCGGAAGGCAGGCAGATGTTTCCCGAAATGACTGTGATGGAGAATCTTCGCCTCGGCGCATACCGCCGCCGGAATGAGGACATCTCGGCGGAAATCGAAGAGGTGATGACCCTGTTTCCACGTCTGCGCGAACGCGCATCCCAGATGGCGGGAACCCTTTCCGGTGGCGAGCAGGAAATGGTGGCCATCTCCCGGGCGCTGATGGCCAAGCCGCAACTTTGCATCTTTGACGAGCCTTCGCTCGGCATCGCCCCGAAAGTGGTCGATGAAATCGAAGACACGCTTGTGAAAATCAAGGCGCTTGGTGTCACCGTGTTGCTTGTCGAGCAGGCGGTCTCCATGGCGCTTCGCGTCGCCGATCGCGCCTATGTGCTGGAGGCAGGTGAAGTGGTTGCGGCCGGGACGTCCGCGGCGATGTCAAACGACCCCAGAGTTCAACGTGCCTATCTTGGTGCCTGAAGACAAATGGTTCAACTTGAGGAGGAAACCCGAATGAACAGATTATGCATGCTTGCCGTAACGACTGCGTTGGCGCTGCTGCCGCAGATGGCGACCGCGGCGGAGAAAACACTGACGGTTGGCGTCAGTGATGCGTTGTCGGGCGGGGGCGCCGTTTATGGTGAGCCGCAAAGACGCGCGATCAATCTCGCCATCGAGCAGATCAACGCCGGCGGTGGCGTGAATGTGGGTGAGGACACCTATACGCTCGAAACCATCGAGTATGACGACAAGGCTGATCCGACCGAAGCCACCAATGTGGCCCGCAAGCTGATCGACCGCGATGGCGTCAAGTTCCTGATGGGCTATTGCTGCTCCGCATCGACCGGTGCGGTGGCATCGATCATCGGACGCGAGGATGTCATCATGCTCGTGGGCACCGCCGGCGCACGCGCCATCACGGCTGCCGGCAATGACAACGTCTTCCGGACCCGTCCTCCGGGTGACTATTCGGGCGCAGCCGCCGGCCGCTTTATCGCCAGCAAGGGTGTCAAGCGCCTCGGTGTTCTCGCGACCCGCGATGTCGCGCTTTTCACCCAGTATCGCGACGCTCTGATCGAGGCTTTCGAAGCCGAAGGCGGTGAAGTCGTGGCGCTGGAGACCTTCGGCGGACAGGATCGTGACATGACCGCACAGCTGACCAAGCTGCGCGGGCTCGAGCCGGATGGCTATTTCATCTCGGGCTATGTCGAGCAGGTGGCCTTCGCCTACCGCCAGGCTTATGAACTCGGCATCACTGCCCCGCGGTATGGCTTCTCCGGCGGTAGCGCAGAGCAGTTCCTCAGCGTCGCGAGCAGCGAAGCGCTGGAAGGTGTCTGGGATCTGATCGCCATCGAATTCAATGCTGATGCGTTGGGCGACACCGCCAAGGCCTATGCGAAGGCCTATGAAGAGCGCTGGGATGCCTATCCGACCCCGAACAGCGCTTTTGCCTATGACCAGGTCTATGTCCTGCGGGATGCCCTGGAAGCGGCCGGCACGGTCGAACTCGATGACGTTAAGAAAGCACTGCGCAATCTTGCTGTGCCCGAAGAGACCGTTCTCGAATACCTGCCGGTCGACGGCAAGATGTTCGACCCCAAGGGGCAGGCCTACATCTCCAACGGTGCGTTTCAGTTTCACAACGACAAGTGGGACTTCGTGACCAAGCTTCCGTCGGACTCCGCCGCCTACTCGGCCTACTTCCAGACGATCACCAAGTAACAGGTCAGCTTTAGCGTATGCGCTAAATACGGGTGTGCGAACGATTTCGCACACCCCCATTCCGGAGTTCGCAATGTTAGTGGATCTGATCCAGCAGCTTTTCAACGGCTTGGTGATAGGCAGTATCTATACGCTGGTCGCCCTTGGACTCACAATTATCTTCGGCATTCTCGGTATCGCCCATTTCGCCCATGGCAGCGTGGCGATGTTTGGCGGCTACCTCACGTTCTTCTTTATCCAGCAGTTCGGGTTGGGTCTCTTTCCCGCCATGGCTGTGGCCATGGCGGTCGGCGCCCTGCTCGGCGTGGTGCTGGAGCGGGTGGCTTATCATCCGGTGCGCAACGCGCCGCCGATCAATGCCTTCATCATTGCCCTCGGGCTCACGCTGATCATCGAGAAATCCAATCTGCTCATCTTTGGCGTCGACCAGGTGATCATCCCCACCGGATTTGATCGCGTCTTCAACATCGGCGGAGTCACTTTGCCGGAACTGCGCGTTTATATTCTGGGCATTGCGGCGTTTCTTGTGATCGCCATGACGATCCTCATCAACAAGACCTGGATGGGCATGGCGGTGCGCGCGGTCGCCCAGAATCGCCCGGCGGCGGTTTTGATGGGCATCAATGTGAACACGGTTTCGATGTTTGTTTTCGCTCTGAGTTCCGCCCTTGGCGTGGCCGCCGGCGTGCTGGTCGGAGCCCTGTTTGCTGTTGCTCCCGGTGTGAGCGGCGGACTGGTTGTCAAGGGTTTCGCCGTTCTCATTCTCGGCGGTCTTGGCTCCATTCCCGGAGCGATCATCGGCGGCCTGGTGCTTGGCGTGTCGGAAGCTTTCGCATCGGCGTTCATCTCGTCCGCCTACAAGGACGTTATTGCCTTCCTGCTGATGATCGGCGTCCTGCTTATCAAGCCTGAAGGTCTCATGCGACGGAGGTCGAACCGATGATCCGGCTGGTTCTCATTGCAGCGGTCGCGGTTGGTGGAATTGCTTTCCCCTATTTGCTGACATCGAACTATTTCATTCACCTCGCCATTCTTGCGATCATCTGGATGATCGTGGCCCAGGGCGCCAATGTCATTCAGGGCTACACCGGATATGTTTCCATCGCCCAGGCCGGTTTCATGGGCGTCGGCGCCTATTCCTCGGCGTTGCTGAACCTGAACGCCGGGTGGCCGGTGTGGATCTGCATGATCGTCAGCCCGCTGATTACCGCCGTGGCTTCGTTGATTGCCGGCTATCCGTCGCTTCGCGTCAAGGGGCACTATTTCGCCATCGTCACGCTGGCGCTGAACATGGTGATCTTCATCGTGCTGGTCAACTGGATCCCCGTGACCGGCGGCGAAGGCGGCATTGCCGGAATTCCGGCGCCGGAATCGATCCGGATTGCCGGTGTCGAGATTTCGTTCCTGAGCCGGGTGAACTACTATTACCTGGTGCTCGCAGCTCTTGGGCTGGTGATGCTGATGATTGCTGCACTGGTGCGTTCGCGCGTCGGCCTGGTGTTGCAGGCAATTCGCCAGAATGAAACCATGGCCGAAGCGGCCGGCGTCGCCTGCTGGCGTTACAAGCTGTTCTCCTTTGTCTTCAGCGCTTCGCTGGCCGGGTTCGCTGGTTCCCTCTACGCCCATTACATGAGCTTCCTGAGCCCGGCGCCATTTTCGGTGGACCACTCCCTGAACGCCATATTGGCGGTTATTCTCGGAGGCAGCGGAACCCTGGCCGGACCGCTTGTGGGTGCGGGCCTCACCGTGGCGCTTCCCGAAATCCTCCGCGTCGCCGAATCATACCGCTTGATCATCTACGGTGTCGGACTGGTTATAGTGGTCATCTTCCTGCCGCGCGGGCTGGTGCCATGGCTGTCGGATCTCGCACGCCGGGCTGTTCGTTCGCGTGCAGACAAGCCGACGGAGGAACGGTGAATGGTCAGCATCGGCAATTCCGTCCGTCACCACGCCATCCTTCGGCCCGATGCAGTGGCTCTGGTGGAAGACGACAGGCATGTGACCTACGCAATGCTGGATCAACTGGTTTCTGGATGCGCCCTGCGTCTGGTGACCGATGGCGTGAGGGTCGGCGACCGTGTTGCCATTGTCCTGCCAAACAGCATCGAATGGGTGATTGCCTATCAGGGAGCTCTCAGAGCCGGGGCCGTGCCGGTGCCGCTCAATCCGTTGCTCGCGGATGCGGAGATCCACGCCATAGTTCGCGACAGCGAACCGGCGGCCGTGATCAGTTGCGACCGGTGGTCAAGAGCCGATCAGCATCCGGCATGCGGCCTGGTCTATGACATTGCCGCAGCTGGCATGCCGCTGGTTTCAACCACTGCCGCCGCGGTCGAGTGTCCGCCGTGCAGGCCGGACGATACCGCTGTGATCCTGTATTCTTCTGGATCCACAGGACAGCCGAAGGGCGTTGAGCTCACGCACTACAACATGTTCTGGAATGCGCAGGCTTTCGCGCTTGATCTGCTGCGCCTGACGCCGGAAGATCGCGGCTATGGAGTGCTGCCGCTCAGTCATGTGTTTGGCCATACATGCCTGCACACGACATTCCTCCTCGTCGGCGCTTCGATTTCATTGTCGGCGCGGTTTGATCCGGAGGACACGCTCAGGGCGATTGACCGCGACCGGGTGACAGTCTTCATGGGTGTTCCCACGATGTACTGGATGCTCGCCAAGGCGCCCCTTCCTGACGGGCTTGATCTGTCATGTTGGCGCGGATGCGTGTCAGGCGGCCAGGCTCTGCCTGAGGAAGTTCACGCCCGTTTCGAGGAGCGGTTCTCGGTCCCGATCTCGGAAGGCTACGGGATGACCGAGGCCAGCCCTTCCATCTGTGGCGCCCGGCTGTTTGGGGCGATCCGCAAATCCGGATCTTCAGGGCAACCCTATTGGGGTGTCAAGCTTCGGATCGTGGATGAACATGGTTGTGATCTGCCGACCGGCGAGAAGGGCGAGATAGTGGTTTCCTCCCCCGGCCTCGCGAAGGGCTATTTCCGGCGGCCTGATCTGACGGATGCAGCCTTTCGCGACGGCTGGCTGCACACCGGCGACATCGGCATGATGGATGAAGACGGCTTCCTGTTCGTGGTTGATCGCAAGAAAGAGATGATCATCTCGGGCGGATACAATGTCTACCCGCGTGAAATCGAGGAACTGGGGCATCGCATGCCAGGTGTTCTCGAGGTGGCGGCGATCGGCCAACCCCACGAAAAACTCGGCGAGAAAATCGTCGCCTATATCGTTGCCGAACCGGGAATCGAGATCGATGCGGAGAGCTTGATTGCCCAATGGGGCGCCAGCCTTGCCCGATACAAGGTCCCCCGCGAAGTCCGCATTCTCGAAAGTCTTCCACGAAACGCCACCGGCAAGGTCGATCGTATGCGCCTGCGCGCCATGAACTCGGAGTATTAATCCTGCAATGAACAGTAATGAATTCAACAAGCTACTTGCTAGGTTCACCATTGCCGCGGAGAGCGGAGACGGGGATCGGTTCGCGCAGTGCTTCACGCCGGACGGGGTCTATTATGACTACATCTACGGCGTGCATCGCGGTCGGGAAAGTATCGCCCACATGATGCAGAACCTGTTTCATCGCGATGCCGGTGACGACTATCGATGGGAAATGTTTGACGGCGTTATCGACGGCAACATGGGGTACGCCTGGTCGCTGTCGAGCTTTTCCTCCCGCATGGAACGGTTCAAGGGCAACAAGGTCGTGATCGACGGCATGTCGCGCTTCATCCTCCGTGACGGGCTGATCGCCGAATACCGTGAATCCGTCAATGGCGGTGTGGCCATGACCCAGCTCGGTGTCGAAACTGAACGGATGCGGCAGGTATTCGGGCGTTGGGTCGGCTGGCTCCAGGACCGTCCCGCAACCAAGGCCTATCTGGGTCGCGAGCGCGGCCAATGGGCAAATGGTGTCTTGCTGGAAAACATTGAGGATTAAGCCGTGGCATACGAGCACATCAGATATGAAATCGAGGACCGGATCGCCCGGATTATCCTCAACAGGCCCGAGCGGATGAACGCATGGACCGCGACGATGGAGCGCGAAGTCCTGTTGGCCATGCAAGCCGCGGCAATAGATGACGACGTGCGCGTCATCGTGCTGACCGGCGAAGGCCGCGCCTTTTGCGCCGGCGCTGACATTGACGAACTGGCCAGCCTCGATCCGGAGGATATTCGCGCCGAGGAATGGATGCGTCCGTTCGACATGAATCGGCGGCCTGACTGGCAGACCCGCTACTCGTTCTATCCGGCAATTGAAAAACCGGTCATTGCCATGCTCAACGGCGCAACCGCGGGCATCGGCCTGGTGCATGCACTTTACTGCGACATCCGCTTTGCCGCGGACAATGCGGCGTTCTCCACGTCCTTTGCACGTCGCGGACTTATCGCCGAACACGGATTGAGCTGGATGTTGCCGCACATTGTCGGTCACGCCAATGCGCTGGACCTGCTGCTTTCCGCCAGGAAATTCCATGCTCCGGAGGCATTCCGCATGGGGCTCGTCAATCAGATCCACCCCCCCGAACAGCTGGAAGAGGCTACCATGGCCTACGCTCGCAACCTGGCAGACCTGGTTTCGCCGCGTGCCATGGCCGTCATCAAGCGCCAGCTGTATGAGGTGCCGTTCCAGACACTCGCCGAGGCGACAATCTCAGCCAACAAGGAAATGGCGCAAAGCGTCCTGAGTGAGGATTTCAAGGAAGGTGTTGCCCACTTCATAGAAAAACGCGCGCCTCAGTTCACAGGCCGCTGATCAGGATGGATGTCTTGGGATACCCCGAAAGCGGCCTTTTCAGCGCACGCGAGATGGAATTCAGGAAGCAGGTCCGGGATTTCGTGGCGGAGCACCTGCCGCGGCAAACCGCGGCACGCCTGAAGGGCGGACATCACGCCAATCGCGCCGAAATCGAGCAGTGGACCCGGATCCTGCACCAGCGCGGCTGGAGCGCCTATTCCTGGCCAAAGGAATTTGGCGGCCCGGGATTCTCCTCCATCGAGCGCTACATCTTCGAGGATGAATGCGCGGTTGCCGGAGCTCCGGAACTGGTTCCGTTTGGCCTGAAAATGGTTGCACCGGTGCTGATGAAATATGGCGATCAGCAGCAACGTGATCATTTCCTGCCGCGTATTGCCAGGCTCGATGACTTCTGGTGCCAGGGCTACTCAGAACCTGGCTCTGGCTCAGATCTTGCTTCGCTCAAAACCAGGGCAGTGCGCAAGGGCGACCATTATGTCGTCGACGGTCAGAAGATATGGACGACGTCGGCACACGAAGCCGATTGGATCTTTTGTCTGGTGCGCACATCGAACGAAGCCAAACGCCAGAATGGCATCAGCTTTCTGTTGATTGATCTGAGCACCCCGGGCATCGAGATACGCCCGATCATCACACTTGATGGCAAGCATGAAATCAATGAAGTCTGGTTCGAAGGCGTCGAAGTTCCGGTTGAAAACCGGGTTGGCGAGGAAGGCATGGGCTGGACCTATGCCAAGTACCTGCTTGAACATGAACGTCTCAATTTTGGCGGCATGGGGTTTTGCAAGCGGGAACTGATCCGGTTGCGCGAGATGGCGTCGACCAGCCTGCGCCATGGCCGGCCTTTGCTTGAGCATGCCTCCTTCCAGCAGCGGTTGGCGGCCCTGGAGGCCGAACTTGCCGCAATCGATCTGACCAATCTGCGCTTTCTGCGCGAAGTCGAGGCGGGCCGCGAAAACCCGCTTCAGGCTCCGGTGCTGAAAATCATCAGTTCGGAGCTTCAGCAGGCGATTTCGGAGCTCCAGGTCCGTGCCCTCGGCTCGAAGGCTCTGCGCTTCAGTCCGCAGGGCATGGCCCCGAACGCCGGACATTATTTCGCGGCCGAGAATTACTGCAACATGCGCAAGACCACCATTTACGCCGGATCGAATGAAATCCAGCGCAATATCGCGGCGAAAGGCATTTTCGGATGAACAGCATACCTGATCCGATGACGACCGCCTTGCCGCTCCTGTTCGAGCCGGACGACACGCTGGAGATGCTGGCCGACATGCTGTCGCGTGCGCTTGCCGGGCATTCCGGTGGCCATTGGCGCGAAGAGTTGTGGCCGCTGCTTGCAGAATTAGGGTTGTTGGCTGCTGTGATGCCGGAACGGCATGGCGGATATGGCGGCGCGCGCACGGCCGCACTTGTCTGCCGATTGCTGGCAGAGGCAGGCGTGGTCAGTCCTTTCGCTATTTCCTCCGCAGCGATCGCACCGTCTCTTGCGGATCTCGATCAAACCACCGGGCCGGTGACGGCGTTGCTCGAAGCGCTGGTTGAAGGCCGTCAGGTGGCGACGATCGCGCTGCATGAAGCGGATGCGTTGCCGGTTGTGCAGGAATTCCAGACTGTGCTTTCCGGCGCGGGGGAGGGCCAGTGGCGGCTTGACGGGCCCAAGCGGATGATCGCCTTCGCGCAGGAAGCCGACTGGCTTGTGCTGCCGGCCAGAAATGAGGCGGGAGAGCTCGTCATCATCATGCTCGATCAGGCAAGTGTTGCCCCGGCCCTGCGGCCTTGCACCCTGATAGACGCCATGCCGGCCGCGGACGCATCCTTCAGCGGCCTTGTCATTGACGAGAACGCGATAGTGGCCGTGGGTGAGCAGGCCGAGAACCTGCTTCGCCGCATTGTCGACAGGCTCACGGCCGCTCACTGCGCCGAAGCGGTGGGTGCAATGAATTTCATGATCAAGGCCACGGCGGAGTATCTCGGCGTGCGGCGTCAGTTCGGCCAGCCGCTGTCAACCCATCAGGCGCTTCGCCACCGCTATGTCGACATGACAATCGAGCAGGCCAAGGCGGAAACCATGGTGGCGCTGGCGGCTGTGGCCGTTGACCAGAAGAGCCCGGAGCAAACAAACAGGGCTTTGGCCAGGGCGCGTTATGTGATTGTGCGCGCCGCATGGTTTGTCTCGCAGGAAAGCATCCAGATGCATGGCGCCATCGGAATGGCCAACGAGACACCGGTCAGCGGCTATTTCAAGCGATTGCTGGCCCTGTCGCTCTGGCTTGGCGACGAGGACGACGCCCTTGAAGGCCTGATTGCCTGAGCCACAACGCAATCCTGCCAATACCGAGTGAAGGAATGGATGAATGCTGACGAAACCGGATTTCTATATCGACGGCCAATGGTGCGCTCCCGCGAAGGCAGAGCTGTTCGAGGTCATCAATCCCGCCGACGAGCAGCCGTTCGGAGCCATTTCGCTGGGCGCAGGCGAGGATGTCGACAGGGCCGTGGCATCAGCGCGCCGCGCCTTTGAGGACTGGGGCCGTACCGCTCTCGACTACCGGCTGGAACTGGTGCAAAAGCTCCGCGGGATCTACGAGGCGCGCATTGATGAAATGGCGGAGGCCATCTCGAAGGAGATGGGCGCGCCGATTTCGCTGGCCCGGGACGCGCAGGCAATGGCCGGTCTTGGTCACATCAAGACATTCCTGAGGGTGGCCAAGGCGTTCGAATTCGAACACGGTCTTGATGAGCGCAATCCGCAGGAACGCATCATCCATGAACCAATCGGGGTGTGCGGTCTGATTACGCCGTGGAACTGGCCGATGAACCAGGTGGCTCTGAAGGTGATCCCGGCATTGCTCGCCGGTTGCACCATTGTCCTCAAGCCTTCCGAAATTGCTCCGTTCTCGTCAATGCTGCTTGCCGAAATGATTGACGAAGCGGGCTTTCCCGCAGGTGTGTTCAATCTGGTCAATGGGCTTGGTCCGGTTGTCGGAGAGGCAATGTCCCGTCATCCGGATATCGACATGATGTCGTTCACCGGTTCGGCGCGCGCCGGCATCGCGGTGCAGAAAGCCGCTGCCGAAACAGTCAAGCGCGTTTCGCTGGAGCTCGGCGGCAAGTCGCCCAATATCGTGTTTGATGATGAAGCATTGGGCGATGCGGTCAAGCGCGGGGTTCGGGCCTGTTTTCTCAACACCGGCCAGTCCTGCAATGCCCCGACCCGGATGCTTGTCGAACGTCCGGCCTATGACCGGGCGGTTGCCATCGCCGCCGAAGTTGCGGATGCAACCAGGGTCGGCGAGCCTGATCAAGCTGGCCGGCATATCGGACCGCTCGCCTCCGGCGTTCAGTTTGACAAGGTTCAGGATCTGATCGCAACGGCAATCAGGCAGGGCGCTCGTCTCGTGGCTGGTGGGCCAGGACGACCGGAAGGGTTCAATCGCGGTTACTATGTCCGTCCGACGGTGTTTGCCGATGTTGACAACCACATGACGATCGCGCGCGAGGAGGTATTCGGACCTGTACTGGTCATGATTCCGTTTGATGACGAGGAGCAGGCAATAGAAATCGCAAACGACACGCCTTACGGGCTTTCGTCCTATGTGCAGTCGCTGGATCTCGACCGGGCTGAACGCGTCGCCCGCCGGCTCCGGGCAGGCATGGTTCAGCTCAACGGCGCCAACCGGGCCGGGGCCAGCCCGTTCGGCGGATTCAGGCAGTCCGGCAACGGCCGCGAGGGCGGTCATTGGGGTCTGGAGGAATATCTCGAGGTCAAAGCGATCAGCGGCTGGCGCACAGACTGACGCCAGTCTGCCTTTCGCGAGGACGGCGTCTGGCAAGTCCGTAACCGTATTGCTCCGGAAATCGATGCAGTCCTTATGCCGGCCAGGATCGTGCTGCCTCACTTGCAGGCCGGTTGCTTCAAGGGCTTTGATCTGCGACCCGCAGGCTCTGGTATTCCCAGCGCATGTCGCACAAAACCGCTGCACACCTTTGTGCGCCATGCATGGAAGTGACCGTTTCGGCGAAAACGCTATCTCCCAAACCTAGACAATTTCTGCCAAATTCATGACAAGTCATTGCTCGGGCGGACAAAAGGACAGCGCCTCCTCGGGTGAAACGGGATGCCCGAGGTAGTAGCCCTGGGCAAAATCACACCCCAGCTTGTGCAGCAACTCATACTGGTCTTGTGTCTCGATGCCCTCTGCAACCACCTGCATGCCCAGATTGTGGGCCAGATTGATGATCGCCCGGATGATGATCGAGTCTTCGGCGCTGGACTGGATTTCCCGCACAAAGGATTGATCGATCTTCAGGCGACTGACCGGGAAACGCTTGAGGTGAGACAGCGATGCATGGCCGGTGCCGAAATCATCAAGCGCAATCAGCGCGCCGAGGTGATGGAGCGCTTCCAGCGTTCGCGCGATCTGGTTGCCGGTCCGGTCCAGAAGCACGTTTTCGGTCACCTCAATTTCGATGTCACTCGCCTGCAGCCCGTATTTGCTCAACAGCGAGCGAAAAGAGTCGACGAAATCGAGTTGTTTGAGTTGCGAAGCCGCGACATTGACGGCAATCCGGCCGATCCGGTGCCCCTTCTGGCGTATGTCGCGCGCCATCGACATTGCCTGTTCGAGGATCGCGTAACCCAATGGAATGATCATTCCGGTCTCTTCGGCGACTGGAATGAACTCCGCAGGCGAAACCTGCCGGCCTTTGTGTTTCCAGCGCGCCAGCACCTCAAACCCGACATGGTGTCCGGTTTCAAAGCAGACCTGGGGCTGGGCGGCAATCCTGATCTGCCCCGCCGACAACGCCTCCCGTAACGCGTGTGCAACTGCTTGCCGCCGCTCCACCCGCTCTTTCAATTTGCGATCGAAATAGACCCAGGTGCCGCGCCCCTGCTCCTTGGCCTGGTACAGCGCGATATCCGCGTTCTTGAACAGATCCTTCGGGGTTTTTCCATCCGCGGGGAACAGCGTTACCCCCAGACTGCAGCTCGGGATGACCGACCGGTGCCCAAGGGCGACGGGGTTGCCTAGGCGCGAGGTGATTGTCTTCAGCAGCTTCTCAAGATCGTCAACGCACTTCATATTGGGCAAAAGCACCGCGAACTCGTCACCACCGATGCGGGCCACGGTATCGGATTTGCGCAAGACACCCGAGAGGCGGTTTGCGATTTCGATCAACAATTGATCACCCGCATCATGGCCCAGAGTATCGTTGACGTCCTTGAAATGATCCAGATCTATCAGCAGCAAAGCGCCGCTGACGCCGGCTGCCTTGCGACCCTGCAGGGCCTTGGTAAGGCGATTGATCAGCACGGAACGGTTGGAGAGACCTGTCAGAGGATCCCTCTCGGCCTGTGTCTTGATGGTCTTTTCCGCCTGCTTGATGTCGGTGATATCGGTACATATACCGACCGTGCATCCGGCTTTGGAGCGCCGCTCCTGAACCTGTATCCAGCGCTCGTCGCACAATTGTTGAATGATTGGACGACCGGGACTGGTATGGCGCTTGAGGCGGCTTTCAATATAGGCTTCGCGGGCCTGGGGATCGTCGGGAAGATCCAGATACTGGCCATTCTCGATGGCAACCCTGAGCAATTGTTCGAACGAAACCCCCGGTTTGAGGTGGCTGGCCTTTCCCGGGTGCATGTCCTTGTAAGCGCTGTTGACGTGGACCAGTTTGTCTTCACCGTCAAACGCAATCACGCCATCGGGGATGGTTTCCAGCAGCCGCATCAGGAATTCCTCGGCGTTCTTGCGTTTGCTGACCTCTTCCTGCAACGCCAATTCGATCAATTTGCGCTCGGTAATGTCATAACGGATGGAAACATATCCGTTGATGACACCCCTGTGGTTCCTTCGCGGAACGATTGTTGTGTCAATCCAGTACAGATCGCCACTTTTGTTCCGGTTGCATATTTCATCATGCCAGGGCTGCCCTTGTGAAATGGTCTCCCACATGTTGTGGAAGAATTCGCGGCTGTGAACGCCCGAATTCAACATGCTTATTTTTTTTCCGATCAGTTCGTCTTGCTGGTAACCGGTGATTTTGCAGAATTTTTCATTGGCATATGTGATCCGGCCGGACGTGTTGGTCAGCGATACGATCGTGTTCTGGTCAAGCGCTTCCTTGTAGGCCAGCAATTCATTGCGTGACGCGTGAAAATCCGTTGCGCGAACAAGGAGTTGGTTTTTTGGCCAGCTATCTGTCGAGGTGTTGGGTCTGCTTAAATCGGTTACTTCAAGGAACATGGGTACAACTCCGAAAGGCAATTGAAGTGGCTTGTTTCATATGTTTTTCGACAGAATATATTTGCTCGGGTCGCATATGCCCTTATTCGTTCTATTTATGTACGGTATCGTAATTATAAAATATTTAACAATGTTTTACCAAATACCTTTTTAACGCCGTCATTTGGGTATATTGCACTGCACTCTGATTCCGCGATGATAGGGTGGCTGGATTGCACAACAGTCTGACTGGTGATTTTGATATCCAGAACCAGATTTTTTTGGATATTCGCCCGGACGCTCTCGCGTTTCTTGAAGCGCGGGCCGTCGTAAAGCGGTTAAATCAGGATCAGGTACTTTTTGAGGAAGGGGACGTGGTCAGTCATGCCATATTTCCCCATGAGGGCGTCGTCAGCCTGATGGCCAGGATGGACGATGGACGCAGCGTTGCCAAGGTATCCGTGGGCAAGGAAGGGTTTGTCGGTATAGTCTTCCTTTACGGGGGCGGCGAGACTGTCAGCCAACCGGTGGTCAAGGTAGCTGGCTACGCATCCTGGATTTCGATCGAAGCGCTCGATGCCGCGATAAAGAAATATCCGTGTGTCCGGGATGCGATGATGCGCTACGCCAGATCCCTGACCGTGCAGTTGATGGAATCCGTGGCCTGCAACAGTTTGCACAAGGCTGAACAACGGGTCGCCCGTTGGCTGCTGGAGGCCCATGACAGGGTAAATACAGACAGGTTCCAGATAACCCAGCAAGCGGTGTCGGAGGTGCTGGGTCTCAGGCGTGCGACGGTGAGCGCGGCCTGCAATGCATTGATGAACCAGGGTGCCCTGAGGTATTCCCGCGGTACGGTCACGATAATCGAGCGACGGTTGCTGGAAGACAGCGCCTGCGAATGTTATGACCGGATTCGGCGCGCATACGGGCAAGCGCCCGCGAACACAATTTTGTAGCGTCAGGCAGGTCGATCCTGTGCGTTAACGCTCTGATGCCACGGGCATGCGTCAAAACTCCCATCGATAATTCGAAAATTTGAGACCGTCCGGGCGCCTGTGCAAACTGAGCGTGGGTGGCATTTGCCTTTAAGCGATCATTAACTCTGTAAAAGTACGGTTACGTACTTAAGCATGAGGCCTATGGGTAAAGCAGAGCTGCCCATTGACGCGCTTATCCTAATGCAAATGTCGGATTTTGCTGACGGCTGGAGGAGCTGTCGTCTAGGGAGGAACAAATGGATAAATTTCATTTGAAGGTGCCGTAACGGCCTCAAGCGCCGGAACAGCCAATATCCTGTTGGCCGTCTGGGCGGGGTTGCCACTGTCGATGCCTGACACGTTGTCAGCATCCTGATGTGACCCCGTGTGCGCATGATTTTCGGTCAACCTATTGAAACAGTACAAGATTTCGAAATCCATGAACTATGGAAGGATTTTCCTATGCCTAATCCCAGCATTTCCGCCTCCCCCGCCGGTGTGAGCCCGCCCGCCCGAGCGACGAACCGCCGCAAATCGATCAGCATCCGCTCGACCTTGATCGCCATCGTTTCGGTTCTCGTCGCTGGCCTGGTGGTTCTTGCCGTCATCAACATGCTGTCGGCCTGGGACCGGATGCAGAGCGCGCAAGCCATGCGCAGCAACAACGAGACCGGTGACCTCTTCCTTTCGAGCGCGGGCTCGCTGGCGCTCGAAAGGGGGATCACCAACACGGCCTTCTCCAGTGCAACAAAGGCGCCAACCGAACTGGTTGCGCGCATCGCCGAACTCCGCCAACGCGGCGATCGTGCTTTGGACGCCGCTCTGGAGCATGTAGCCAATTCGCCCCCGTTCAAAGACAAGCAGGCCCTGCTCTCGTCGCTGTCCAGAGACCGGGAGCATTTGCAAATGATCCGCGGCAAGGCAGACCAGCAATTGTCTGTCGATGCAGCCGGCCGCGACAAGGAAGTGATCGCACAGTGGGTCCCCAGCATTACGACCGTGATCATGTCGTCGCAGAATTTGAGGAAGGCGGCGCAGACAATTCCGGCAAGTGCGCTTGCGCGCTCCCAGATGCTGCTCGATCTGCGGGAGGCCATGTGGGTGATCACCGAATATGCAGGACGGGAGCGCGCGCTCATCGGCGGCGCCATCGCCCAAGGTTCCCAACTTGATCCGCAACAGATGGCATTGCTTGCCGAATATCGCGGCCGGCTTGAACAAGCCTGGGCTTCGGTGGATATCTATTCCAGCCGTGACTTCGCCAACTCCTCTGTCATTGCAGCAATCCAAATCGCGCGGCAGACGTTTTTCACGTCCTATGAGGAAACTCGCAAATCTGTTTACACGGCCAGCGCCGAAGCGCGCGACTATCCGCTGACCGGAGAGCAGTGGGTCAGCACCGCAACCGCGGCGATTGACAGTCTGCTTGCGCTTTCGGACACGATCGGACAGTCGGCCGGCAGCTACACCCATCAGGTGGAAAGCAGCGGGCGTCTTGATGTGATAATCAGTTCTGTCGGTCTGCTTCTTGCTGTTTCGATCGGTGCATTTGCATTCTGGATCGTGGTCATGCGGATTACACGGCCGATTCAGTCGCTGACCGGAACCATGTCACGGCTCGCCGATGGCGATCTCGATGTTGTCATTCCTTCCATTGAGCGCGGCGACGAGATCGGGCAGATGGCTCGCACGGTGGAAGTGTTCCGCGAGGCAGGTCTCAACAACCGCCGTCTGGAAGAAGAGGCGGCGGAAGGCCGTGAGCTGAGCGAACGTGAAAGACGGGAGCGGGAGGCGCTGAAAATTGCCGAAGCCGAGCAGCTCAAGTCCGCAACGGATACACTTGGTACCGCCCTCGGCCATCTCGCCGAAGGAGATGTGGGCCACCGCATCAACGTTCCGTTCGTGGAATCGCTCGATCAGATCCGTCTCGACTTCAACCAGTCCGCCGAACGGCTGGAACAGGCCCTGCGTTCGGTCGGAGACAATGCCGCGGCAATTCATTCCGGGTCGGAACAGATCCGTGTTGCGGCTGACGATCTGGCCAAGCGGACGGAAATGCAGGCCGCTTCGGTTGAGGAGACTGCAGCTGCGATCGAGCAGATCACAATTGCCGTGCGTGATACCAGCGCGAGGGCCGGCGAGGCGGGTGATCTGGTTGCCCGCACCCGTCAGCAGGCGGAGCATTCGGGTGCTGTCGTCGAACAGACGGTCGCGGCGATGGCGGCAATCGAGACCTCTTCGCACGAAATCAGCAACATCATCGGAGTGATTGACAGCATTGCCTTCCAGACCAATCTTCTGGCCTTGAATGCAGGCGTTGAAGCGGCGCGTGCCGGTGACGCCGGCAAGGGCTTCGCCGTGGTTGCCCAGGAAGTGCGTGAACTGGCTCAACGTTCGGCAAATGCAGCTCAGGACATCAAATCCCTGATCATGAGTTCGTCTGAACAGGTCACTTCCGGAGTTTCGCTTGTCGGAGAAACCGGTGATGCACTCAGGCAGATTGTCGCCGAGGTGCAGGAGATCAACCAGCACGTCGTCGCAATCGTCGAGGCCTCCAAGGAGCAGTCCGTCGGCCTCGGAGAAATCAACAAGGCTGTCAATCAGATGGATCAGAGTGCCCAGGAAAATGCGGCGATGGTGGAGCAGACTTCCGCCGCCAGCCACAGTCTTGCGTCGGAGGCTTCGGCTCTAAACGAACTGCTCGCCCGGTTCAAATTCAGCGGGCAGCAGCAGCAGCAGCAGCGGCCGCGGCAGCCTGCGGCAAACTCGCAATCTCCCACACGGACGTTGATCAGGAAAGTTGCCAACGCCGTCGGACGAAAATCTGGAGCGAGCACCGCGGCGGCTGCCGAGAACTGGGAAGAGTTCTGATGCCGCAGGCCGTCTGAGGCTCTGCCGCCAATGTGAGCGGCGGCGGATCAGGCATCTGCCTTGAATGAAGCCGGGTCTCGTTGCAGTCGGATGGACATGCGACGAGACCCGGTCCCCAAGGTGGATGATGCCAACCTTTCGCTAAAAATAGAAAGCTGGGTATCCCGTCGAAAGTCCCCTGGGCCCGGCTCGGAAAGCTCCGCGCTCCGTGCCGGTACTGTGCTGCC
The DNA here is from genome assembly GCF_039975035.1 of Hoeflea sp. Lineage (GTDB taxonomy): Bacteria > Pseudomonadota > Alphaproteobacteria > Rhizobiales > Rhizobiaceae > Hoeflea. Next base: position 103,969 of record NZ_JBDWHW010000163.1, read on the forward strand.
GGATATCTGGCTCAAGGACGCCAGACGGGATCGAACATGCTCCAATCCGGTTTGACCCTTGCGGTCTGCAAAGCCCCTCGTCTAGAACAGGTCAACCCGCCGCCGTGGCGCGCGACAGGGTGTTGAGTAAACAGCGGGCGTGGCATGAACGAACCGGGCGATATTCAGGCCTTCATTATCCACTTGACCCGCGCCCAGGCGCGGCGGCCGCAGGTCGAGCGCATACGCGCCGCCTGCCCTCTGCCGGTGCAGGTGATCGAGGCGGTCGATGGCGGTGCGCTGTCCGCCGGCGAGGTAGAGGCTGCCTGTTCCCGCCAAAGCCTGCATGCACCGCGCTATCCATTTCCTCTCAGCCCTGGCGAGATCGGCTGTTTTCTCAGCCATCGCAAGGCCTGGCGGATGATTGTCGACATGGGCCTGAAGGCCGGCCTGATACTCGAGGACGATGTCGAAATCGATGGCGAGGTCTTCGCCAACGCGCTGGAGCTGGCAAACGAGGTCATTGACCGGGCCGGTTACATCCAGTTTCAGGTTAGGCCGGTAAAGGACAAGACGCGGATTCTGGCAAAAAACGACAAATCCAGCATCGTGCAACCGCGGGTCGGAATGCTGCGCACGTCGGGACAACTCGTCAGTGCGGCCCATGCCCGGCATCTTCTGCAACTCACCGAGCGCTTTGACCGGCCGGTCGATACGCTGTTGCAGATGAGTTGGGTTACCGGCGTCGCCCTGAGTTGTGCGGTGCCGTCGGGCCTGAGCGACCGGACACAGCAGGCCGGCGGCAGCACGATTTCGGTTCCCAAAAACAAGACGCTGGGGAAAACTCTCTTGCGAGAGATCAGACGGTTCGTCTATCGCAGCCGCGTCCGCACCTGTTCCAATCGGCATTTTACACCAATCGGAGTTGAACAATGACCGTACTTGTTACCGGCGGAGCCGGCTACATCGGCAGCCATATGGTGCTCAAGCTGCTCGAGCACAACGAGGAGGTCGTGGTCATCGACAATCTGTCGACCGGCAATGAATGGGCGGTTTCCCCGCAGGCGACATTCTACAAGGCTGATATTGCCGACCCGGAAGCGCTCGACACCATTTTTTCAAACCACAAGATCGATGCCATCATTCACTTCGCCGGCTTGATCATTGTCTCGGAATCGGTGGAAGTGCCGCTCGATTACTATTCCGAGAACACCTGCAAATCGAGATTCCTGATCCAGCACGCGCTTGATGCGAAAGTGGAGAATTTCATCTTCTCCTCCTCGGCCGCGGTTTACGGCGCGCCGGGTCTCGAGCCGGTGAGCGAAGCAGCACCGTTTGTGCCTGAATCGCCCTATGGGACCTCGAAACTGATGACCGAACTGATGTTGCGCGACGTGGCGGCGGTCAATCCCGGTTTTCGCTACGCCGCATTGCGCTATTTCAATGTCGCCGGCGCCGATCCGCAGATGCGGGCAGGTCAGTCCTCCCGGCTTTCGACCCACCTCATCAAGATCGCCGCCGAAGCCGCGACCGGAAAGCGCGACGGACTCCAGATTTTCGGCGACGATTTCCAGACCCCGGACGGCACCTGCGTGCGTGACTATATCCACGTTACCGATCTTGCCGGTGCGCATTATTGCGCGCTGACCTATCTCAGGAACGGCGGGGCGTCGATTGCGGCCAATTGCGGCTATGGCAGCGGCTATTCCGTCCGCCAGGTGGTCGATGCCGTCAAGGCGGTCTCCGGCGTGGACTTCAAGGTCACACAGGCTCCGCGCCGGGCCGGCGACGCCGCCATGATCGTGGCCGATTCCACCCTTGCGCGCGATGCGCTCGGATGGTCGCCGGAATTCGAGGATCTGGAAACAGTCATCCGCCATGCGCTGCAATGGGAACGCAATCTGGGCAACCGGACGGGCGGAAATCCGGCCGGCTGAGTGACGCCGGACCGGGTCAGCCGGCTTGCCTTCGCCTTCGATATTCTGCATGAACACCGGAGACGAAGATGTCGACGGTGCGCCGCACTCGGGCGGGTTGACATTTTTGGAGGCCGGACCGGGACCAGGACATGACCATCCCCTGCTACTACATCAATCTCGACCGCTCGCCCGAGCGCGACGCATCCTTTCGCGCCGAATGCGCCCGCGTCGGGATCGAGCCGACCCGCGTCGCTGCCGTCGACGGGCGAACCCTGCCGGACGAACTTATTGCCGCGATGGGGCCGCGCACATCGGGCGAATATGGCGTCGGCTATGGCGAGATCGGTTGTTTCCTGAGCCATGTCCGCGTCTGGGAAATAGTGGCAGCACAAACGCAGGACTGGGCCTTTGTCTGTGAGGACGACATCCACTTCGCGAGCAACGCCGCCAATTTTCTGCAGTCTTCCGACTGGCTGCCCAGGGACGCGGACCTGCTCAAGGCGGAGACGGTGTTTCAGCGCGTCTTGATGGGCAAAGAGCCCGCCTCCCTGGCCTTTGGCCATGGGCTGTTCCGGCTTAGCTCAGTCCATGGGGGAACTGCGGGCTATTTCGTCTCGCGCTGGGGCGCCGAGAAACTGCTCAAACTGACATCCGCCGCCTGTGATCCGGTGGATCAGCTGATGTTCAATCCAAAGCTTGGTATCTCCGGAAAACTGGCAATCTGGCAGTTGGAGCCAGCGATCTGTGTCCAGGACTATCTGGTCACTCCGAGCGACAGACATTCAGGCGTGGAAAGCATAGTAAACGCCGCGCCACGCCTGTTTCATCCCGATGGCGGTCGGGCGGCCAAGTCCAGAGGGTTTGATCGCCGGGTGCTTAAGCCGTTGCGCAAACTTGGCGTCGTAATGCAACGGATGATGATCAATGCACTAACCGCTCACAGATTTCGCAAAGTGCCTATCGAGATAGACGGTGTCCGCTTTGTCGCCGCGGGAAAGGTAAGCAAACCTTGAGAATCGCAATTCTTTACATCTGCACCGGAAGCTACCGGGTATTCCTGGAGGGGTTCCATGCGTCCTGCGAAAGTTACTTCCTGCCTGGCCATCAAAAGACCTATTTTGTTTTTACAGACCAGCCGCTTGACCGTGATTACCGGGGTGTTGTCACTGTGCATCAGGACAATCTGGGCTGGCCGGGCAACACGCTGGACCGGTTCACGGTGTTCACCAAGGTCCGCGACCAGCTTTCGGACTTCGATCATGTCTACTTCTTCAATGCCAATTGCCAGATTGTGGATCGCATTGGCGAGGAAATTCTGGCGGAACCCGGGGAGATTCTCGTTGTTCGCCATCCTGGTCATCATGAGCGGCCCCCGGCGGAACTGCCCTACGAACGCAGCCCCCGCTCAAAGGCTTTTGTCCCGGCAGGCGAAGGCAAGCATTACGTTGCCGGCGGCGTCAACGGCGGCCCGAGGGACAGCTATCTGGCCTTCATCGAAACAATGCGGAAGGCCGTGGAAGCGGACAAGAAGGCCGGTGTCATGGCTGTCTGGCACGACGAATCCCATCTCAACCGCTACATTCTCGATCATCCTCACAAACTGATGGATCCGGGCTATTGTTTTCCCGAGAACTGGCCACTGCCATTTCGACCGAAGATATTGATCAGAGACAAGGCGAAGTTTGGTGGGGCGCTGGCCTTGCGCAAGACCCGGCGCTGGCGCGCCCCCGACAACACCATTGTCATTGAGTTGCTTGGGCGCATGGGCAATCAAATGTTCCAGTATGCGACTGCGCGGGCGGCGGCGCTGCGCTGCGGCGCAAAAGTGGTTTTCGACACACGTACACTCGAGAAGATGGGGCATCCCTATGAACTCGGTCATTTCAATATCGAAGCCCGTATCGGCGGCCCCAAGGAACTTTGCCCGCCACGGGAGCGCAAGATCAAGCGCCTTGCCTGGCGAACCCTCGCCAAGATAGACGGGCGGTTCCTGCGCGAATCCCGCAACCGGTTCGATCCACGGGTGCTGCGCGCCAAGCCGGGTTCGGAACTCAGGGGCTATTGGCAATCCGAGCGTTATTTCACAGAGATCGCTCCTCAAATCCGCGACGACCTGAGGGTGCTGACGGCGCCCAGTGCTGAAAACCTGCAGATGATGGCTCAGATCGAAGCGTGTCTTTCGGTGTCTGTTCATGTCCGCCGTGGCGACTATCTCACCAGCGATAAGACCCGCGGTATTTACGCTGTCTGCGGTGAGGAATACTATGCCAAGGCGGCAGCATCTATTCTGGATTCAGTTGAGGGGACGCCGAGGTTTTTTGTCTTCTCCGATGATCCGGAATGGGCTCGATCCAATCTCGACCTGCCGGGCGAGAAAATTGTTGTGGCCATCAACGGACCGGAAATGCCATATGAGGACTTGCGGCTGATGGCAGCCTGTCGGCACAACATCATCGCCAATTCCACGTTCTCCTGGTGGGGTGCCTGGCTCAATCCGTCGCCGGACAAGATCGTGATCGGCCCGGAGACCTGGTATCTGGATCCCGGCCTATCGAATGAACACATCACCCCGCAGGGATGGCGGACAATTGAAAACACATAACCGCTGATCTCTCAAAAATGGGACTACAGATGAAAGAACCAAATAACGAAGAGGCGCGGCGAGCGTGGCTTGCAAGCCAACTCGGTTCATTTCCCGACAACCTTACAATTCTCGATGTCGGTGCGGGCGAATGCCAGTATAAGCCGTTGTGCGAACACCTTCGATACACAGCGCAAGACGTCGCGGAATATGATGGCGGTGGTAATCAGCGCGGCTTGCATACCGGGGACTGGGATTTCTCACAAATCGACATTCGCTGCGACATTCTGGATATACCAGAGGACACACAGTACGACATTGTTCTGTGTACCGAGGTACTGGAACATGTACCTGATCCGGTTGCCAGTTTGAAAAAGCTTGCCCGGCTTGTGGCCGACGGCGGTTACATGGTTGTGACCGCGCCATTTATTTCCGCCACGCATTTTGCGCCCTATCATTTTGCCACCGGATTCAGTGAGTATTTCTATCGCCACCATCTTCCTGAAGCCGGGTTCGAGATCGAGGTTCTTGAGCCAAATGGCGGCTATTTTGATTTTATGGCACAGGAGTTGATACGAGCCAGGGGGATGTCCCGCAAGTATGTGGGCCAGGAAGCAGGCGTCGTGCCTTCACTCATGTTCAAGTTGGCACGGTATCTGATGAAAAAAATGGCTCGCCTTGACGGACCACGGGGAAACCGCAATTCCAGTGAGTTCCTGACATTCGGCTGGCATGTCCGTGCCAGGAAAATATCCAAACCCGAAACGGTTCGTGATTGACCGCCAAATAGACAGGATTACATTTTGACCGAGATTCACAATTGTCAAAAACTTCACCTGGGATGTGGCTCTAAGCACATTCCCGGCTATTTTCATGTCGACGCGCTGGACTATCCGCATGTTGATCGCGTGGGCCCGGTGGACAAGCTGGACTTCATAGCCGATGGCACGGTTGAGCATATTTATGCCTGTCATCTGCTCGAGCATTTCGGGCGCAAGGAGTACGCGGCTGTTTTGCGGGAATGGCGGCGGGTGCTCAAGCGGGGTGGAACGTTGCGGCTTGCGGTGCCGGACTATGAGGCGTGCGCGAAACTATACGTCTCGGGGAAAGTCAGTGGCGGGTTGCCAACGATCCTCGGCCTGATGATGGGTGGGCAGCGGGATCAGTATGATTTTCACAAAATGGTTTTTGATGAGAAGAGCCTGACCGGATACCTTATGGAAGCTGGCTTCTCGGAAGTTTATCGATGGGACTGGCGTTTGACCGATCATGCCGGGCTCGATGATTACAGCCAAGCTTACCTGCCCCATATGGACAAGGAAAGTGGCACCTTAGTATCGCTTAACCTTGAGGCGCGGGCTTAAGGGCCATAGCAGCAAAACCAAAGGGATTACTACGTGACGATACGATCAGAGGCCAGGCGGGTTGTTCGGCGCTTGAAATACGCGCTGCAGGGCAAGCGACCGCCAAAGCCAGATGCATTTCTGGACGATTGTCGAGGGGTCATTCATGTCGGCGCGAGCAGTGGACAGGAAGCGCCCCAATACGCAGAACGCGGGCTGAATGTGCTTTGGTATGAACCGATCCCACTGGTGTTCCAGGAATTGCTGCAGACTATCGAACCCTACAGCAACCAGACGGCTATTGAAGCGCTGTTAACTGATCAGCCCAACGCATCTTACAAATTCAATATTGCTGGCAATCAAGGCTGTTCGTCATCGATTTTTGAGATGAAGGAACACAAGAAAATGTGGCCTGATGTGGGATACGTCTCCTCGATCGAGTTGCAATCGAGTACCTTGGTGAATTCTCTCACCGAGAATGCGGTTGATACCAGTCTGTACGATGCATTGATTCTGGATACGCAGGGTAGCGAGCTTCTGGTTTTAAAGGGTGCCGAGATGGTTTTGGATCGATTCCGTTACATCAAGACTGAAGCTGCTGATTTTGAGGCCTATGAAGGTTGCGCGCGTGCCAGCGAGATAGTGGCGTGGCTCGCGGAGCGCGGCTTTAAGAAAATTGATGAACGAGTTCTGATGAACAATGAATCCATTGGGAAGTATTATGATCTCGTGTTTCGAAAAGAGAGCACGTTCAATCAGTAGTCTCAGATTGATATCGCAACAATATTATAAGAGTAAACTAAAAATGGGATTCCATCTATGTTGAACGAGAGTGCCGCCGAAGTGTTGTCGCACTCCAGCAATATCCATTCGCAAAGCGGCGAGGATGGAGTCATTGATTATTTGTTGGAAAGAATTTCGAATCGGAACAAATGGTGCGTTGAATTCGGCGCTTGGGACGGAATATATCTGAGCAATACGCTGAACCTGATCGAGAATTTGGAATATTCAGCTGTATTGATCGAGGGAAACACAAAAAAATACCATGAACTATGTCGGAATATGCAAGAATTCGAACGGGTTACATGTGCAAATGAATTTGTGGGCTTCAGCCAATCTGACTCGCTCGACAACCTTTTGGCAAAAACTGGCTGCCCGGTGGATTTCGATCTTCTGTCAGTAGATATTGACGGAAATGACTATCACACGATCAATGCCATGGAGCTGTATCGACCCAAACTGATCTGTGTTGAGTTTAACCCGTCCATACCATCAATCGTGAACTATGTTCAGCCAGCGGATCCCGAGATCAGCCGTGGAAGCAGCCTTCGCGCCTTTTATGAATTGGGTAAGGAAAAAGACTACAAGCTGGTTTGTGCCAATAAATTCAATGCATTTCTCGTGCGCGGAGACCTGTGGCAGGGAGAGTATGTGCGTAACGATAGTGAGTTGATGGCCTTCCGCCAGGAAGAGCCGCCTTTGTCCGTAGTGTTTTCCGGGTTTGATGGCACGGTCATGCTCACCGAACCACACGACATGTTATGGCATGATGAAAAGCTAACGGCCGTCGACGTTCAGAAGTTCCCCGCTAGTCTCCGGCGCTATCCAGGGAATTACAACTGGTTGCAGTGGAAGATGTTCAAATGGCGCCGCCGGTTCAAGCGCTTGCTTGGCTAAAAGGCCGACCAGTTTGATTTGTGACCGCCGGTAGCCAGTATGTTGAAGAATTCTGCGTTGCTCCGCGGTCAGGGGTAACGCAGTCTATTTGTTCTTGCGCTCTGCCTTCAAATGGATTTCGGCAAATTCCGCGACCGACCGGGAAATTCCGTCTTCCAATCCGATCTTCGGCTTCCACCCCATCGCCCAGAGCTTGGCCGAATCCATCAGCTTTCGCGGTGTTCCGTCCGGCTTGGACGGATCAAGCTCGATCGAGCCGGGGTAACCTGACGAGCGCGCGATCGTCACCGCCAAGTCGCGGATCGTCACCTCGACTCCGCTGCCGACATTGACATGTTCATAGCCGGAGTAGTGTCTCATCAAAAAGACCAGCGCATCGGCGCAGTCATCTGCGTGCATGAACTCACGCAAGGGCGTGCCGCTGCCCCACAGCGTGATCGACGACGCCCCGGTGCTTTTTGCTTCATGCACCTTGCGGATCAGCGCTGGCAGCACGTGGCTGGTTTGCAGGTCATAATTATCACCAGTGCCATAAAGATTGGTCGGCATCGCCGAGATGAAATCCGCGCCGTGCTGCTTGCGGTAAGCCTGGCAGAGTTTAATGCCGGCGATCTTGGCTATTGCATACCATTCATTGGTTGGCTCAAGCGGGCCTGTGAGAAGGTCGCTTTCGGCAATCGGTTGTTTGGCAAACTTCGGATAGATGCAGGAGGAGCCAAGAAAGAGCAGCTTCTCGACGCCATTCTGATGAGCCGCATGGATGATGTTGGCCTCAATCATCAGATTCTCGTAGAGAAAATCTGCAGGCAGCGTATTGTTGGCGAAGATACCGCCAACCTTGGCGGCAGCAAGAAACACAGCCTCGGGGCGGTTCTCCGCAAACCATTCCTGAACTGCACTCTGGTTGGTCAGGTCCAGTTCGGAGCGCGTCGCATGGAGCACTGTACAGTTTTCCGACGCGAGACGGCGCACAATCGCGGACCCCACCATGCCGCGATGACCGGCGACATAGACACGTTTGCCTGCAAGTGAATAGAGAGCCTCAACCATGCTTCTTGGCTTCGTTCAGATCGGCTTCCGCCATTTCGGCGACGAGGTCGGCAAACGAAGTCTGAGGCGTCCAGCCAAGCTTCTGCTTGGCCTTGGAGGCGTCACCCAGCAACGTCTCGACTTCGGTCGGGCGGAAGTAGCGCGGGTCGACCTTGACGATCACCTTGCCGGACGGGTCGCGGCCGACTTCGTCCACGCCCTCGCCTTCAAAATTGATCGTCATATCAAGCGCGTCGGCGGCAGCTAGTACAAAGTCCCGCACCGAATATTGCACGCCGGTGGCAATGACGAAATCGTCGGGTTCGTCCTGCTGCAACATCAGCCACTGCATTTCGACATAGTCGCGGGCGTGGCCCCAATCGCGCAACGCATCGAGATTGCCAAGACTGAGCTTGTCCTGCTGGCCAAGCTTGATCCGCGCCAGGGCGCGAGTGATCTTGCGGGTGACGAAGGTTTCTCCGCGCAATGGGCTTTCGTGGTTGAACAAAATGCCATTGCAGGCGTAGAGCCCGTAGGCCTCGCGGTAGTTGACCGTAATCCAGTAGGCGTAAAGCTTGGCCACTGCATAGGGCGAACGCGGATAAAACGGCGTGCGCTCTGTTTGCGGGGTTTCCTGCACCAGGCCGTAAAGCTCCGAGGTCGAGGCCTGGTAGAATTTGCTCTTGTCCTTGAGGCCGAGAATGCGGATGGCTTCGAGCAGGCGCAGCGTGCCGATGGCATCGGAGTTGGCGGTGTATTCCGGCTCCTCGAAGCTCACCGCGACATGACTCTGGGCGGCCAGATTGTAGACCTCGTCGGGCTTGGTCTGCTGCAGGATGTGGGTCAGCGACGAGGAATCGGTCATGTCGCCATGGTGCAGCGCGAATTGGCCGGAACGCCCGTGTTCGCCATCGAGAAGATGGTCGATGCGGGCCGTGTTGAACAGCGAAGTGCGCCGCTTGACGCCGTGCACCTCATAGCCCTTCTTGAGCAGGAACTCCGACAGGTAGGCGCCATCCTGACCGGTCACGCCGGTGATGAGAGCGGTTTTCGGCGATGTCGATTGAGTCATGGCTTCGGCTTTGTCCTTTGGGCGGCGGCATCCTGCACGATACGGGCGGCGGCGCGGTAATGATCGGCGTAGTGAGACGCCTTTTCCTTGTTCTTGGCGATAAATTCAAGCCGGGACTGATAGTCCGCCACTGAGGCCGAGCCAATCGCGGCCTGAATGTCTTCAAAAGAATTGCAGACAATCATCCCGCGCGGATCAAATATCTCATCGATATCTGGCGCTCCCCAGTAGATGGGCACGGTTTCACACAGCAGGCAATCCACCAGCTTCTCGGTGAAGTAACTGGTTTCTCTCACATTCTCGATGATAACCGAATAGCGATAGGGCGCCAGACCGTCCGATTTGCGCTCGAACGGTTGATAGCCGCTTCCGAGAATGTCCGCGTCGATCGCGTTGACCTTGATCCAGTCAACCGTGCGATGGCGCAATTTGTGGCCTTCGAGATAGTTCTTCGTCGACGCGATCAGCGACAGCATCCGGGATTTGGACGTATCGGTTGTGCGCCAATCCGGCACCCAGGTTGTCCCGACGAGAAAGCGGAGGCCATTGGGGACTGCCCCAAGCAGGGCGGGATTGCAGGTCAACACAGCAAAGAAACGCCACCACAGCACTCTCAGCCATGCCATGTTGCGGCTATTAACAGCCTTTGGCTCGACCACCATCACGCAGACCCGGGCGCGAACACCCGGGCGCGGCATGTAGAGCAGCCGTGAAGTCACATGGGCGATCAGGTGATCACCGGGTTCCATGTTCGCCACGGTGCCGCTCATCAGCCGCACGGGGCGTCCCAACGGCCAAACCAGGTCGTCGAGCGGGGTTCGTGCCAGCTGCGGGCCGACCCGTGTGCCGTAGTGCAGCAGCGCCACCGCCGGGGCATCTTCGTTGATGGAATGGTCAGTCATGATCCAGAATTGCCGATGTTTCGATACCGCTAGGTTCCTGATCGGTTTCTCCGGCTTTTTCAAGGTGTGAACAGCGCATTGCCGTTTTTCGGCAATGCGCTGTCCGCCGGTCCTGACGCTGGAACGCCCTGCGATCGATCGGGTGCACTCTGCTGGCCCTAACCCGTCGCGGCTGGCGTGTTATCCGTTCGAAAACAGCTCCGGATGCTTGATGGCCAGCGGTTCGAGAAACTTGATCAGCTGATTGAGGTGGTATCGCGTGGCTTCGCGCGCCGCTTTTGCATCGCGCGCCTCGAGCGCCGCCACGATCGCCTTGTGTTCGGCAAGCGTTGCCTGCATCCGTCCCGGTGCGGGCAGGTTGAGATGGCGGGCGCGATTGACGTGGATCCAGGCTGTCTCGGCCAGTGCCGCCAGTCGCCGGTAACCTGTAAACGACAGGATCAGTTCGTGCATCCGGGCGTCCATCTGGTGAAAACCGGCCAGGTCGCCATCCTGCATCAACGCTTCCTGGATGCGCAGATTGCGGCGCAACTGCACCAGTTGCTCCTCGGTGATCGTGGCGGCCGCCCTTTCCACGGCGGCCAGTTCCAGCGCTTCGCGCAAGAAGGCGCCCTCGCTGATTTCCGCCATTGAAAACCGCGTCACGAAGGTTCCGGTTTGCGGAATGATATCGACCAGACCTTCGCTGGCGAGCCGCGCCATGGCTTCTGTGACGGGAGATCGCGAGACGCCGAGCTCCGCGCAGATTTCCTGTTTCTGCATCCTTTCGCCCGGCCGGAACGCCAGTGTCAGGATTGCCTGCTTGAGTGAGAGATAGACCTTTTGGGAAAGCGAACCGGAATAATCGTCGAGTGGCTGGAGCGTAGGCCGGGATTTTTTCACATCTTGCAGTGGACTATCCTCATTAGCTGTCATACTAACATGTTAGTTCGAACTTCCGGTCAGTCAAGCGGTGCGCGGCTTTTAACGACAGGCCCCAAACAACGGATCGATCCATGACCACCGAGCTTGCTCAGACTATCCGCCTCCACCCCAAGGACAATGTCATCATCGCGCTCAAGGACCTGGCCTTGGCCAAGACGGTGCCGGGGTTGGATGTCCCGCTCAGGGATCCCGTGGCGCGCGGACACAAGATCGCGACACATCCGATCGCCCAGGGTGAGAAAGTCATCCGTTACGGCCAGACCATCGGCATCGCGACTCGCGCCATCGCCCCCGGCGAGCATGTGCATGTGCACAATCTCGGCATGGGCGGCCACGCCGAGGCGAAGGACTTTTCCACAGAGGTCACGCCGCTTCCCGTCACGTCCGAAACGCGCCATTTCATGGGTTACCACCGCGCCGATGGCAGCGTCGGCACCCGCAACTATCTCGGCATCCTCACTTCTGTGAACTGCTCCGGTTCGGTCGCGCGTTTCATCGCCGAAGCGGTGGAGAAGCAGGGCTGGCTCGACGAATTCGACAATATCGACGGGGTGGTGCCGATTGTCCATGGCAGCGGCTGCGGCATGTCGGGGCGTGACGAGGGCTATGACACGCTGTTCCGGACATTGCAGGGCTATGCCCGCAACCCCAACTTCGCCGGCATCCTGTTGCTCGGGCTCGGCTGCGAGGTCATGCAGATCCCCGACCTGGTGGGCAGGGGGCGCATGCGTTCGGACGGCAATGTCCGCTACATGACGATCCAGCAGACCGGCGGCACCCGCAAATCCATCGAGCGCGGCGTCGAGCAACTCAGGGAAATGGCAGCCGTTGCCAACACGATTGCCCGTGCGCCCGCTGGCCTCGAACATCTGATGATCGGCATGCAATGCGGCGGCTCGGATGGCTATTCCGGCATCACCGCCAATCCGGCGCTCGGGGTTGCCTCGGATCTGCTGGTCGCCCATGGCGGCACCACCATCCTGTCTGAAACCTCCGAGATCTACGGCGCCGAACATCTTTTGACCCGCCGGGCGGTGACTCCTGAGGTCGGCGAAAAGATCGTCGAGCGGATCCGCTGGTGGGAGGATTACACCGCGCGCAACGGCGGCGAGATGGACAACAATCCCTCGCCCGGCAACAAGAAGGGCGGCTTGACAACCATCCTCGAAAAATCACTGGGAGCGGTGGCCAAGGGCGGCACCGCGCCGCTGACCCAGGTTTACAAGTTTGCTGAACCGGTGACCGAGCGCGGCTTCGTGTTCATGGACAGCCCCGGTTACGATCCTTGCTCGGTGACCGGCCAAATCGCGTCGGGTGCCAATCTGGTCGCGTTTACCACCGGCCGCGGCTCGGTGTCGGGCTACAAGCCTGTGCCCTGCATCAAGCTCGCCACCAATTCGGAAATGTATGGCCGCATGTCCGAAGACATGGATATCAACTGCGGTGACATCATCACCGATGGCGTCAGCCTCGAGGACAAGGGCCGCGAGATATTTGAGCTGTTCCTGCGCGTGGCCTCCGGCGAGGAAACCAGGAGCGAGGAGCTGGGCTTTGGCGGCGCCGAATTCGTGCCCTGGCAGATGGGCGCGGTGATGTAGCTGCGAGCCCCCGATTATCGGCAGGGTCTATAACGCATACGAAAACGGCGCCTGGGGGGCGCCGTTGTCATTTTCGCGGTTCAATGAACGCTAGATATTTCCGGCGCTCATTTCCCGGGCGATATAGTCTGCCTGGCGTATCGCCAGTGCAACGATCGGTGCGGGTGACACCCAGCTTTGTTTCGGCCTTTTCGTACCAGGGCGCCATTTCCGCAAGATCTATTGGCCAGTCGAGCAGGTTCGCCCCCTGAACATCGCCGTAGGTGGTGTGCGCCTTGAATTCATGTTCCTGGAAACACAAGGATGCCCCGGCCCAGTGGATCGAGGTGCCGCCGACGGCCTTCACGATCCACGCCATCGAGGCGGGCTGGAGTGCCGTGGTTTCCATCGCCCAGGCCGCATCAGTACCGGCAATGAAATTTGGTCCGACGATGAACGCCGCGCCTGCCGCGACCGATCGCGCCAAAAGCTGGCGGCGCGTCATCCCTTGCCGCTCGGATTGAATTGTCATGATTTTCCTCCCTTGGTGGTGTTTGTCCTGCCGTGTCTGCCGGAACCTCCTCCCGCCAGGTTCGCCATCTCCGGCTAGAGATAGCGTCCGGCGCGTTGAAGCACTTCGATCTGGTATCCATCCGGATCGGCGATGAAGAAGAAGCGGGCGATCACGTCGCCGTCAGGGGCGAAGTCGACAAGCTTGCGAGGGCTCAGGCCAAGCTCGCTTAGCCGCGCATGCTCGCTGTCGACATCAGTGACTGAAAACGCCAGATGACCATAGCCGTCGCCCAGATCATAGGGTTCGGTCCTGTCCTTGTTGACAGTCAATTCGAGCTCGAACCCGGTTTCTGGATTGCTGAGATAGACGAGGGTGAAGCTGTCGAAACCGAGCCTGTCGGCAATGTCGAGGCCGAAGGCAGCTTTGTAGAATTCGACAGAGCGTGCTTCTTCGAGCACACGGATCATGCTGTGGATGGCCTTGGCCATGGTCTCTCCCGTATGGTTTCAAACTTGGCGGCAAGTCTGGAACCAATCGGGGCAACCCGGGTAGTACTTGTATACTACGGCTGTTTTTTCATTCCGCCGCCATCAGGTGGTCGCCGTTCATGCCGCTGTTCTCGAGGTAGACCAGACAACAGCAGCGCAGCAGCGACGCGAAATTTTTCGGCTCTCCGTGCAGTTCCAGCACTTCGGAATGCAGTTTCGACATGAACACCGGGGTTGTCATGCCCTGGGAGTCCGCGAGCTCGTCCATGATGCCCCAGAAGGTTCGTTCAAGCCGGATCGACGTGCTTTGGCCGTTTAATCGGAGTCGGCGGGTGACCTGTTCGTACCGTGACGGGTCCTGACCTGCGAACATTTTGCACATGTTTTTCTCCTCCTTCGTGGCGCGGTCATTGAAACCGTGACTGCACCAGCAGGTGACTTTGCAGCAAGTGGTGCGCTTTTGCCAAGTGCTGTTGCCAAAAGAGATCAGCCCGGACGTCAATCAGCCGATTGACTCTCGCCGCGAGTCTGGCGTTAAATGGAACATAACAGGAACAATATGGATTGATCATGAGTCTCTCGAGGCTGCAGACCGCGACGGATATTCTCAATGCGCGCACCCGTGCGCATGAGGCCCAGGCGTACCGGGGGACGATGTCTGACGGCGGACAGCGGTCTGCGCCATTGCCGCTCGGCGCCAGCGCGGTTGATCAGCTTCTCGACGGCGGGCTTGCCTGCGGAGGCTTGCATGAAGTGCGCAGCCCGCTGGCGCGGGACATCGGCGCGGCCACCGGGTTCGCGCTCGGGCTGGCCGCGCGTGCGTCACAGACTGATCGCGGTGGCAGGCAGGGCGTGGTCTGGGTCAGCGATCCCGCCACGCGCGTTGATGGCGGCGGGCTTTTCCCCGCCGGTCTCGCCCAGTACGGGCTTGATCCGACCGGCCTGACGATTGTCGAGCCGGCCTGCTTGCAGGGCGCCATGTGGGCGGCTGACGAGGCGTCGGATTGCAACGGGCTGGCGGCGCTGGTCTTCCAGGTCAAGGGCAATCCGGCGCGCTTCGACATCACCGCGACACGGCGGCTGATGTTGCGGGCGCGCGGCAGCGGGGTGCTGGCGCTGATCCTGCGGCAGAGCGGCGAGGAGGAGGCGAGCGCTGCAGTGACGCGCTGGCGGGTGAACACGGAACTTTCAGGGGCACACGACATCTGTCAACGCGGCGTCGGGGCAATGCGGCTGTCCCTGACGCTGGAACGCAACCGCACCGGACGCACCGGCCAATGGCTTTTAGCCTGGAACCCCAAAGTCAGAAGTTTCGAACATGCCGCACCACACACCAACCCGCCAGCGCATTCTCTCGATCGCTTTCCCGTCTCTGCCGACCGACAGGATCCACCGGGGGAGATGGGGCAAATCCTGGATCGCAGACAGGATTTTGGATACGCATCCTGAGACCCCGCCCGTTGTCGTCACCGATACGCTCAAGAGCGCCATCCGCATTGTTGCGCTGGATGAGTGCGCCCGTGCCCGTGGCGTCCGGCTCAACCAGACCTTGAGCGACGCCCGCGCGCTGGTGCCCGATCTCGATTGCCATCCCGCCGATGGTGCCCGGACCCGGGCACTGGTGTTGAAAATCGCCGGCTGGTGCGAGCGCTACACGCCGCTCGTCGCCCTGGACACCGCCGCGGAGGCCGTATGCGATCATGGCCTGTTCATGGATGTCACCGGCTGCGCCCATCTGCTCGGCGGCGAGGCGGCGCTGATTGCCGATCTCGAGGCCCGGCTGATCGCGCAAGGCTTTCACGTCCGGCTGTGTCTGGCCGATACCCCGGGCGCTGCCTGGGCGATGGCGCGCTACGGATGCGAGCGGATCATTGCCGAAGGCGCCCACGGCGAAGCGCTTCTGCCGCTAAGCCTGAGTGGCTTGCGCCTGCCGTCCGCCATGGTCGCCTCGCTTGGTCGTGTCGGGCTCAAGACCATCGGCTGCATCGCCGGCCTGCCGCGCGCGCCATTGGCCGCCCGCTTCGGCGCAAGACTGATGCAGCGGCTTGATCAGGCGCTTGGCCGCGAGGCGGAGGCCATCTCGCCGATCATGCCGGTGGCGGACCTTTCCACCGAGCGCCGCTTCGCCGAGCCGCTGACCCATCAGGACGAGATCAGCCATGTCATCGCGGCGCTGGCGTCAGGCATCCTCGAGCCGCTTGAACGACGCGGTCTCGGCCTGCGCCATTGCCGGCTCAAACTGTTCCGGGTCGATGGTCATGTCAGCGAACTCAACGTCCAGACGGCGCGGCCGCTGCGCGAGGCGAAGATGATCAGCCGTTTGTTCGAGCAGCGCATCGCCGGCCTGCATGACGATCTCGATGCGGGCTTCGGCTTCGATCTGCTCCGGCTTGATATGGTTCATGCCGATCCGTTCCAGGGCGCACAAGCCGAGATGATGGCGCATCACGCCGGCGAGGCGGGCCATGAGGCCCTGGTCGACCGGCTCGGCGCGCGGCTCGGGCTCGACCGTGTCCAGCGTTTCGTGCTGGTCGACACCCATATCCCCGAGCGCAGCTTTGGCCGGCAGTCCGTTGCCCGGACTGGTGGCCGCACGGCATCCACGCGGAGCGCGACGCTGGCGGCACACTCCGAAGACGGGGTGCCCGACGGGGTCATCACCCGGCCGCTGATCCTGTTTGACCGGCCCGAACTGATGCAGACCATCGCCGAGGTGCCCGATGGCCCGCCGCTCCGCTTTCGCTGGCGCGGCGTCTCCTACGAGGTCGCCCGTTCCGAAGGTCCCGAGCGCATCGCCTGCGAGTGGTGGCGCGACGGGCGCGGTGCCCGCAGCCGCGATTATTTCCGTGTCGAGGACCGTCAGGGCTACCGCTTCTGGCTGTTCCGTCACGGTCTTTACGGGCGCGAGACCAATGACCCCGCCTGGTACATGCACGGGCTCTTCGCATGACCAGCCTTCCGCGCAACAGACCGCCGGCGACGGCGGGGCCGGTCTATGCCGAGCTGGCGGCAACCAGCAATTTCTCTTTCCTGCGCGGTGCATCCCACGCCGAGGAACTGGTGGTGCAGGCCTCAAGGCTTGGCCTCGGCGGGATTGCCATCACCGACCGCAATTCATTGGCTGGCGTCGTGCGCGGCCACATGGCGGCGAAGCAGGCCGGACTTGCCTTCGCGCCCGGCTGCCGGCTGGTGTTCATGGACACGACACCCGACATTCTGGTCTGGCCCGAGGATCGTGCGGCTTACGCTCATCTGTGCGAGTTGTTGACCACCGGAAAACGCCGCGCGCCAAAAGGTGAGTGCCATCTGACGCTCGATGATCTGCTGACCCATGGCGAAGGCCTGCTGATGGCGGTTGTCGTTCCGGCCGGCACGCCAGGAGCCCAGCTTGATTTCGTCCTCGAACGGCTGCGCGACGCCTTCCCCGATCATCTTCATCTTGCCGTGTCGCGGGCCTATGGCTGCGCCGACCAGCATCACATGGCGAGGCTCGCCCGGCTGGCGCATAGGCATGATCTGCCGCTGGTGGCGATCGGCGATGTGCTCTATCACGCGCCCGAGCGGCGTCCGCTGCAGGATGTGCTGACCTGCATCCGCCAGGGCAGGACGCTGGCCACGATTGGCACAAGACTCGAGGCCAATGCCGAACGGCATCTGCGCTCCCATTCTGACATGCTGCACCTGTTCAAGGGCTTCGAGCCAGCCGTTGCGCAAGCGGCCACGCTGTTTCAGCGCATCCGCTTTTCGCTGGATGAATTGCGCTACCAGTATCCCGACGCGCCGATGTTCGCCGAACTCGGCCCTAAACCGCTCCCCGCGCAGGAGGCGCTCGAAAAGCTCACCGCCATCGGCCTCAAGAAGCGCTATCCCGAAGGCGCGCCCAAAAAGGTGCTCAAGGCCATAGCCCATGAAACAAGGCTGATCAAAAAGCTCGAATACGCACCCTATTTCCTCACCGTCTATGACATTGTCCGCTTCGCCCGCTCGCAGAATATTCTGTGTCAGGGACGCGGTTCGGCCGCCAATTCCGCCGTCTGCTATTGTCTCGAGATCACCGAGGTTGATCCCGGCAAGGTTGATCTTCTGTTCGAGCGCTTCATCTCCGAGGAACGCAACGAACCGCCCGACATCGATGTTGATTTCGAGCATGAGCGGCGCGAGGAAGTCATCCAGTACATCTATGCCAAATATGGGCGTGAGCGGGCAGGGCTCGCCGCCACGGTGATCACCTATCGCGCCCGCTCGGCCATTCGCGAGGTCGGCAAGGTGTTCGGCCTTTCCGATGATGCGATCAGTGCCATCTCCGGCACCAAATGGGGCGGCTGGTCGCGCGAGGTCGATGCCGAGGACGCCCGCCGCGCCGGCCTTGATCCGTCCGACAAGCACCTGGCGCAGATGCTCGATCTGGCGTCACAGATCGTTGGCTTCCCGCGCCATCTCTCCCAGCATGTCGGCGGCTTCGTCATCACCCGCGACAAGCTGTCCTCGCTGATCCCGATCGAGAACGCGGCGATGGAGGATCGCACCATTGTCGAGTGGGACAAGGATGATCTCGAAAGCCTCGGCATGCTCAAGATCGACGTGCTGGCGCTCGGCATGCTGACCTGCATCCGCAAGGCGTTCGGCCTGCTGGAGACCCACTACGGCCGCCACGAAACTCTGGCCTCGCTGCCTGACAACGATATTCCGACCTATGACATGATCTGCCGCGCCGACACCATCGGCGTGTTCCAGATCGAAAGCCGGGCGCAGATGTCGATGCTGCCGCGTCTCAAGCCACGCTGCTATTACGATCTGGTTATCGAGGTGGCAATTGTCCGCCCCGGCCCGATCCAGGGCGACATGGTTCATCCCTATCTGCGCCGCCGGCAGGGCAAGGAGGAAGTCTCATTTCCCAAGGAGGAATTGCGAGCAGTGCTCGGCAAGACGCTCGGCGTGCCACTGTTTCAGGAGCAGGCGATGAACATCGCCATCGTCGCCGGCGGCTTTTCGCCGGGCGAGGCGGACAAATTGCGCCGCGCCATGGCCACCTTCCGCCGTGTCGGTACCATCGGCTCGTTCCAGACCAAGATGGTCGAGGGCATGGTCAAAAACGGCTATGAGCGCGACTTCGCCGAGCATTGCTTTCGCCAGATCGAGGGTTTCGGCGAATATGGCTTTCCCGAAAGCCACGCCGCCAGTTTCGCGCTGCTGGTCTATGTTTCCTGCTGGCTCAAATGCCATTACCCGGATGTCTTCTGCGCCGCCATCCTCAACTCCCAGCCGATGGGGTTTTATGCCCCCGCCCAGCTTGTCCGCGACGCGCGCGAACATGGCGTCGAGATCCGCCCTGTCGACATCAATTGCTCCGATTGGGACTCCACACTGGAGCCGGACGCCGATCCGCAGCCGCTGTCAGGCAGACACCGCGATATGAAAGACATCATGAAGCACAGCCACGCGGTGCGGTTGGGGTTGCGCCACGTCAAGGGATTTGGCGAGGCCGAAGCCTTGCAACTCATGCAAAACCGCGACCGCGGCTATGACAGCGTCCGCGATCTGTGGATGCGCTCCGGCCTGCCGCGCCGCGCGATCGAGCAACTGGCCGAGGCCGATTGCTTTCGTTCCATCGGGCTGGATCGCCGCGATGCGCTGTGGGCGGTCAAGGCGCTCGATCCGCTTTCAAGCGCCGAACGGCTGCCTTTGTTTGCCTTGGCTGACACCCAGGATCTGCAAAAGGAACCCGATGTCGACCTGCCGCCGATGCCGCTGGGCGAACAGGTGATCAATGATTACCAGTCGCTGTCGTTTTCGCTCAAGGCGCATCCGATGTCGTTCCTGCGTGAGCGGTTGGCCCGCTCCGGCTGCCGGCCCAATTCCGACTTGCAGCAGATCCGCACCGGCAGGGTGGTCAAGGTCTCCGGCCTCGTGCTGGTCCGGCAACGGCCGGGCTCGGCCAAGGGCGTGGTGTTTGAGACCATCGAGGACGAGACCGGCGTCGCCAACATCATCGTCTGGCCAAAAGTGTTTGAAAAATTCCGCGCCATCGTGCTTGGCAGCCGCTGCGTCGGTGTCCGCGGCAAGCTGCAGAATGAGGAGGGCGTCATTCATGTCGTGGCCGAGTACCTTGAAGATCTCACCCCGATGATGGCGCAGATCTCGGACATGGCGGCTGAGATGGGCGGGCTTGCCAATGCCGACGAGGTGCGCCGCCCGATCGAGGACATGCGCCCGCGCACCAAGCCCGCAGCCCGCATCATCAGGCTGATCCGCGACGCGCCGGAACTGCGTCAGGACTATGAGGAGCTGGCAAGTGCCAGGGCCGCAAGCCGGGCCTTGCCGAAAGGCCGGAATTTTCACTGAGGCCCCGGTCAGCTGCCGTGCTGATCACCAGCTCGCGGCGGAGCCAGCGTACCGCGCTCGATGATCTTTGTCGGGATCTCGATCCTGCGCTCCACCGGTTGCTTGTTGATCAGTTTGATCAGCACCTCTGCCGCGGCCTGGCCCATGCGCCGGTGCGGCACCCGCACGGTGGTCAGTTTCGGATCGACCACGCCGGCCAGATCAATGTCGTCAAAGCCGGTGATCGACACATCGCGCGGCACATTCAGGCCAAGCTCGCGCGCCTTTTGCATCGCGCCCACGGCGATCACGTCATTGCCGCATATCACCACGCTCGGGCGGGGTGTCATCGCCATCAGCCGGGCCATTGCGTCGGCTCCGTCTTCAAATGTGTAGGCGGCTTCGATCACCGGAAGATCGGCTCTGGCAATCCCGGCGGCAGCGGCGGCTGACCGCACGCCTTCGATCCGGTCGGCGGCGCGGTCGTTCATGTGCGAGATGCCGGCGATCATCGCAAGCTGGCGATGCCCGTGGGCGATCACCAGTTCGCACATTTGCCTGGCGGCGCCAAAGTTAACGAAGCCGACGAAATAGCCCTCCTCGCCGCCAATATTCCAGGCTCCGACAAACGGGATGCCGCGGCGAAGCAGGAATTCGGTGCTACTGTCGGGCCGGGCCGAACCGATCAGCAGCAGCCCGTCGGCGCCGCGTCCGGCCAGGGCTTCCATCTGCTGGCGTTCGCGCGCCGGATCGTATCCGCTGCTGGCAACAAGAAGGGTCTTGCCAAAACCGGACAGGGTTTCCTGAAACGACTGAAGCAAGCGCGCGAAAATGGCGTTGTTCATGGTCGGGATGATGGCGCCGACGGTGTTCGTGCGTCGCGACGCCAGGGCGCGACCGCCGAAATCGGGCGTGTATCCCAGCGTTTCGATGGCCAGCATAACCCGTTCGCGCGTCAGCGCGATCACCCGTTCCGGATCATTCAGGCAACGCGAAACCGTCGCCGTCGACACTCCTGCCGCGCGCGCAACGTCATCCAGTGTCGGCTTTCCACGATCGTTCATCGCCCCTCCAGAACACCCTACACAGTTAAATCCGATACGCATGATGTAGGCGCTTGCATATCAACATGTAAGCGCTTACATTGCAATCGTTGAAACCTTGGGAGGGGTCATGACACGAGCGGGAAAACTGGCATTCTGGATGGCGAGCCTGTTTATGGCGTTGTTCACCGTCGATGTGGTGACCGGCGCCTTTTTTCGTGCCGCCTTTCTGTCTGACCTGGCGCAGGCCGTTTTGCTTACGCTCTCCTGTGGTTCCTTTGTCGCCGGCTTGCTTGTTATCGAAGCGAGGGAGAAGGGCGGCGAGACA
This sequence comes from Hoeflea sp., assembly GCF_039975035.1. Taxonomy (GTDB): domain Bacteria; phylum Pseudomonadota; class Alphaproteobacteria; order Rhizobiales; family Rhizobiaceae; genus Hoeflea. The sequence goes on from NZ_JBDWHW010000163.1 coordinate 125,666, forward strand.
TCACTGATGACTAGGGAGGAGGAAACCCGATGACAGACGATATAATCAAGAATGAATTGGCTTCGGCCGAGAGGCGCAATTTTCTCAAGCTGACCGGTGCGGGCGCGTTTACCGCGGCCATGGTGGTCGGCGCTGCGGGTGTGCTGTGGTCCGATCAGGCCGTAGCGCAGACCGCCAAGGAAGAGAAGGATCGCGAATCCGCCGCTGATCATGTGATGACGCTGGCCACAGAATACGTGATCGGGACTTCTCGCAGCTACCCGATGATGCAGCTCGATGTGAAGGAAAACATCCAGAACGCCTCGAACGGCAAGGTCTATGTCAAGCTCGCCCCGGGCGGACAGCTGGGCATTGGCTCGGCGCTGGCGCAAAAGGTGCAGGGCGGCACGGTCAATGCGGGCCAGTTCTCGCTGTCCAATTTCGCCCCCTTCGCTCCGGCGGTCGATCTGATCAACATGCCTTATTTCTGCGGCGCCAATCAGCGGTTCGTGAACCTTGTGAGTTCGGACATCTGGAAGAAGGAAGTTGATTCGCTGGTCGAGGCGCGCGGCTTCAAGCCGATGTTCTATTTCTGCATTGACCCGCGGGTAATGGCCGTGCGTCAGGGCGGTTCGGCGATCATCACCCCGGCGGACCTTCAAGGGGTCAAGTTCCGTGTGCCGGGGTCGAAGATGCTGCAACAGTTCTATCGCATGGGCGGCGCCAACCCGACGCCGGTGGCCTGGGGCGAAACGCCTTCGGCGATCAAGCAGGGCGTCGCGGATGCGCTCGATCCGGCAGTCGGCGCGCTCTATGCCTTCGGCTTCAAGGATATCCTCAGCCATGTGACCTTTACCCAGGCGGTGCCTGACAGCCAGACTTATGCCTGTAACCTGGAATGGTACAACAGCCTGCCCGGTGACGTGCAGGATGCGATTGCCTGGGCGTCGGAAATGAGCTTCCACCAGAATCTCGCCAAGGTGCCTTCGGCCCGAACCTTCGCCATGGCCGAGATGGCCAAGTCCGGTGTGGAATTCCATTCGCTCACCGACGATCAACTGGCCGAGTGGAAGGATACGGTCGGCTACCAGCGCTCGGAATGGGACGGCTTCAAGACCGAACTGGCCGGGTCGATGGATACCTTCGACAAGCTGGCAGAAGCTGCCGGCACGCGCGGCAAATACTACGTCCACGACGCCTGAGCGTCCTGCAAGGCTCCGCCGCCGGATTGATCCGGGGCGGCGGAGCATTCATCCATCCAATATCTCAGGCGGACGGGCTTGATCCGGCCCAGGCCGCAAGGGGGCATCGTGTCGAAATTTCTAATCGCACTGGACAGGAATGCCGAACGTTGGGCCCTGCTCATGTTCTACGTTCTTCTGGTGGTGACAATGGCAGTCGAGGTGCTGCGTCGCGAAATCTTCGCTTTTTCATCGATCTGGGGCGAAGAGCTGGTGCGTTACGCTTTCATCTATCTGGTCTGGATCGGCGCCGCGGCGGCGGTGCGTGAGCGGGCTCATATCCGCATTGATGTGGTGATGCACTATCTCGGGCCGCGGGCCAAGGCGGCATTGTACATCTTTGGCGATCTGGTGATGTTCGTCGTCGCCATTATCGCGCTTTACTGGTCAATCGAAACGGTGCTGGTCTCGGTGAAATTCGGCTCCGTCAGCGCCGGGCTGCGGGTTTCGATGGTCTGGTTCCTCATGGCGGTGCCGGTGGGCTTTGCGCTCATGCTGTGGCGCCTGACCCAGTCCCTTGCACGCGATCTGCGCAGCTTTCGTGACGGCACGCCCGTCTATGAAGGCGACAAACTGTTTGATTGAGGAATAGATCATGCTTTGGCAAACACTCAATCAGACCGTAGAACTCGGTTGGGATTTCTATGCGCCGGTCATCCTTTTTGTCTCGTTGATTGCTTTGGCCGTGCCGGTCTGGGCTGCCATCGGATCATCGGCGATCCTGATGCTGGTGATGTCCGGAGACATGCCGCTGAGCGCCGTGGGGGAAAGCCTGTTCACCGGGATCGACGCCTTTGCGCTGACCGCCGTGCCGCTGTTCATCCTGACCGGCGATGTGCTGGTACGCACCGGGCTCAGCCGCAAATTCCTTGATGTGGCCGAAGCGCTGACCTGCTGGACCAGGGGCGGATTTGGATCAGCGACGGTGCTGGTCTGCGGCATGTTCTCGGCCATTTCCGGCTCCGACGCGGCAGGAGCCGCAGCTGTCGGGCGGATGACCATCGACCGGCTTGTCGAAAGCGGGTATCCGCGTCCCTATGCCTGTGCGCTGGTCGCCGCCGGCGCCTGCACCGGTATCCTGATCCCGCCCTCCATCGCCTATATCATCATCGGTCTGGTGCTCGGCATTTCCGCATCGACACTGTTTCTGGCAGCTCTCATACCCGGGCTGTGCATTCTTGTCTCGATCCTGATCACCAACATCGTCGTCAACCGCATCTACAAATATGAGGGTGGCGAGCCGATGACGGTCGGTCAATGGGGCTCCAATCTGGGCAAGGCGCTGAAATCGGGCTGGTATGCCTTCATCGTGCCGGGCATCATTTTCTACGGCATTTTCTCCGGACGGCTGACCCCGACCGAGGCCGGCGCCACCGCCGTTGTCGTGACAATCCTGATGGGCTTCTTCCTGCGTACCCTCAGCCTGGCGGATTTCCCGGCCATGTTGCTCAGTTCGGCCAAGGTCAACGGTGTGATCCTGCCGATCATCGCCTTTTCCGCCCCCCTGGCCGAGGCTCTGGCGATCATGGGGGTGCCGCAGGGGTTCGTCGCCGCCGTAACCTCGGTCAGCGACGATCCGAACGTGCTCATCCTGATGATGATCTTCATCCTGATTGCCGCAGGATGCGTCATGGAGACAACGCCCAACATTGTCATCCTGGCGCCGATCCTCAAGCCGCTCGCCGACAATATCGGCATGAACGAGATCCAGTTCTGCGTCATGATGATCACCGCGCTCGGCGTCGGCTTCATCACCCCGCCGCTCGGCCTCAACCTGTTCGTGGTGTCCGGCATCACCGGCGAATCGATCCTGAAAATAGCCTGGCAGGCGATCCCGTTCGTACTCTTCATGTTGCTCGTGGTGTTGGTCATCGCCTTCGTTCCGGCGCTGTCCACCACCTTGCTTCCCGCTATCTATCAATAGGAGGTCCGGGGAATGTCCCGCATCTATCTCAAAAAAGCAGAAAAAACCTCAACGTCCGATTCCGGTTCGGTGCGCGACACGGTTCAGGCCATCCTCGATGAGATCGAGAGCGGTGGCGAACCGGCCGCGCGGCGCTATGCCGAGAAATTTGACCGCTACGCCGGCAACATTGTCGTCACCCGCGACGAGATCGACCGGGCCGCGTCAAGTCTGCCGCAAAAGCTCAAGGACGACATCCGCTTCGCCCATGACAATGTCCGCAAGTTTGCCGTGGCGCAGAAATCGACGCTGAGCGATGTCGAGGTCGAGATCGTGCCCGGGCTTATAGCCGGCCAGAAAACCATCCCGATCGAGGCGGCTGGCTGTTATGTGCCGGGCGGACGCTACAGCCATGTCGCCTCCGCGATCATGACCGTGACCACTGCCAAAGTCGCCGGCTGCAAGCACATCACGGTCTGTTCGCCGCCGCGCCCGGATGTCGGCGTTCATCCGGCCATCCTCTACACCGCCGATATTTGCGGTGCCGACAGCATTCTTGCCCTGGGCGGGGTCCAGGGTGTGGCCTCGATGGCATTCGGACTGTTCGGCGTTCCGGCATCCGGCATCCTGGTCGGGCCGGGCAACCAGTTTGTCGCCGAAGCCAAGCGCATCCTGTTCGGCCGCGTCGGCATCGACATGTTCGCCGGCCCCACCGACAGCCTGATTCTGGCTGACAAGGACGCCGATCCGGAAATCGTCGCCGCCGACCTCGTCGGTCAGGCCGAGCACGGCTACAACTCGCCGGTCTGGCTTGTCACCGACCACAAGCCGCTGGCCGAGGCAGTGATGGGCCGGGTCCCTCAACTGATCGCCGACCTGCCGCAGGTCAATCGGGAGAACGCTGAGGCCGCCTGGCGCGATTTCGCCGAAGTCATTCTGTGCGACGACCGCGAGGAGATGGCGGCAACCTCGGATGATTATGCGCCCGAGCACCTGACCGTGCAGGCCGCCGATCCGGACTGGTGGCTGTCCCGGCTCGGTTGCTACGGCTCGCTGTTTTTGGGTGAGGAAACCACCGTGGCGTTCGGCGACAAGGCCTCGGGAACCAATCATGTGCTGCCGACGTCGGGGGCGGCGCGCTACACCGGCGGTCTGTCGGTGCACAAGTTCATGAAGATCGTCACCTGGCAGCGTGCCACCCGTGAAGGCTCGAAGTCCATCGCCGAGGCCACCGCGCGGATTTCCCGGCTGGAAGGCATGGAAGGCCATGCCCGCACGGCTGATATCCGTCTGCGTAAGTATTTTCCAGGCGAGAACTTCGACCTGTCGGGCACGGATCGGGACATCTGACATGCAGGATTCCGGAATGTTCAGTTTGACTGGTCGTGTCGCGCTTGTCACCGGCGCCAGTTCCGGGCTCGGGCGGGCGGCAGCAAGCTTTCTGGTGAAGGCCGGAGCCCAGGTCGTGGGCCTCGCACGGCGCGGTGATGCGCTCGATCAGTGGCGCAACGAGGCGGGGGGAGAGACCGCGGCGGTTGCCGCGGATCTGGCGGCGGACGCCGATATCGAGACCCTCGCGGCCAGGGCATCCGAACCTTTTGGTGCTCCCGATATCCTCATCAACGCCGCCGGGCTCAATCTGCGTCAACCCGCCGATCAGGTGACGCCGGAGGGCTGGGAGCGCACCATCGCGCTCAATCTCACCATCCCGTTTTTCCTGGCGCAGGCGCTGGTTCCGGCGATGCGGGAAAAGCGCTGGGGCCGGATCATCAATTTCGCTTCGCTGCAATCGCGCCGCGCGTTCACCAATGGCATCGCCTATGGCGCTTCCAAAGGCGGGGTCGAACAACTTACCCGCGCCATGGCGCAAGCCTGGTCGTGCGACGGGATCAATGCCAATGCGTTGGCGCCGGGGTTCTTCCCGACAGAACTGACCGGTCCGGTCTTTTCCGATCCCGCGGTTTCAGCCGCCCACGCAGCATCGACATGCATCGGCCGCAATGGCGAGATGGCCGATCTTGAAGGTCCGCTTTTGTTTCTCGCCTCCGACGCATCGGCCTATGTGACCGGGCAGGTTCTCTATGTCGACGGGGGGTATACCGCCAAATGAAAGCGCTCGTCTACACTGCGCCAAAAACCCTTGCCTGGCGCCAGGAACCCGCACCGATGCTGCCACCGGGCGAATGCCTGGTCAGGGTCGAGGCGGTGGGTATCTGCGGCTCCGACATGCATGCCTATCTCGGCCATGACGAACGCCGCCCCGCGCCGCTGATTCTCGGCCATGAAGCCGCTGGCATCGTCGTTGAAGGTCCGGGGGTTGGGCGGAAGGTCACCGTCAACCCGCTCGCGACCTGCGGCGAGTGCCGGGCCTGCAGGTCGGGACGCAACAATCTGTGCCCCTCGCGCCAGATCCTGTCGATGGCGCCGCGTCAGGGCGCCTTCGCGGAATTCATCGCGATTCCGGCGGAAAACCTGGTCGATATTCCTCCGCATGTCTCTTTCGAACAGGCATGCCTTGCCGAGCCGCTGGCCTGTGGCTGGCATGGCGTGCGGCTGGGCAGCCAGGCCCTGGATCTGCCTTTGGTCGAGGCGCGCTGCCTTGTCATCGGCGGTGGCGCGATCGGTCTGGGCGCGGCGCTGGCGCTCAAGGCGCAAGGTGCTGCCGACGTCACCATCAGCGAAGCCAATCCACGCCGCATCCCGGCGCTGCAATCTGCTGCGGCTTTCACGATTGCAAGCCCCGATGAGATCATGTCGGAAGCTCCGGGCGGTTACGACCTGGTGATCGACGGTGTCGGGTTTTCCGCGACCCGGGCAACCGCCAGCCGCGCCGCGCGGCCCGGCGGTGTGATCGTCCATATCGGTCTGGGCGATGCGTCGGACGGCCTCGACATCCGTCGCATGACGCTGCAGGAAATCAGCTTCATCGGCGCCTACACCTATACGCCGCAGGATTTTCGCGACACAGCGGCAGCGATCTTCGACGGTCGCCTCGGATCACTCGACTGGGCTGATATCCGGCCGATGGAACAGGGGGCTGCGGCATTTTCCGATATTCTCGAGGGGCGGGCCTCCGCTCCGAAGATCATTCTCAAGCCGTGACCAGGATATGCGGCAAGCGCATCGGAGTGCTCGCCCGCAGCCCACATTCATATCGCTTGCATACCACAGATACCCCTGAACAAGACCGTATCGGTCCGCGTGAAACAGCTGATCATGGAAACCAGATCACCCGGACTGCCACGTTGCGGCGTTTGCAGCAGCCACGCGTAAATTTGGAGTTCCAGCCATGATTTCGTTTTCCGGTATGCGGGCACGCGCGCAAACCCTGTTTCCGGGCTTGATGCTGGCCGTGACCATCGCGGCGGCAGCGAAGTTCCTGTCCGAGCATTATTCGGCGCCGGTGATGCTGTTTGCGCTGCTGATCGGGATGGCGTTCAATTTCATGGCCGATCAGGAGCGCACCGGCCCGGGTGTCGTCTTTGCCTCCAAGACGTTGCTGCGGCTTGGTATCGTGCTTCTGGGTGCGCGCATCACCCTGGGCGATATCGCCGGTATCGGCACCTCCGGACTGGTCACGGTCGCGGGTCTGATGGCCCTGACCATCGGCTTCGGTTTCATCTGTGCCAGGCTGTTTTCGCGCGGCTGGCGCTTTGCGATCCTGACCGGCGGCGCGGTTGCGATCTGTGGAGCCTCGGCGGCGTTGGCGCTTGCCGCTGTGATCCCGGCCAATGACAAGACCGAACGCAATGTTTTGTTCACGGTGGTTGCCGTCACCACGCTGTCGACCGTCGCCATGATCATCTATCCGGTGCTGTTTGCCCTGGCGGGGCTCAACGATGCGCAAAGCGGGTTTCTGATCGGCGCCACGGTGCATGACGTTGCCCAGGTGGTCGGCGCCGGCTACTCGATCTCGACGGAAGCCGGAGACATGGCGACCATCGTCAAGTTGCTGCGTGTCACGCTTCTGCCGGTGGTGCTGATCATTCTGGCGCTTGCCCTGGCCCGCCGGGAAAGCGGGTTTTCGCAAGTCCGGCTGCCGCTCTTTGTGGTCGGTTTCGGTGCTGTGACGCTCGCCAACAGTGCCGGGCTGATCCCGGCAGCCACGGCGGCCATCCTGGTTGATGCTTCCTCATGGCTGCTGGTGATCGCCATCTCAGCGCTGGGCGTGCGCACCAACATGAAAGCCATGCTTGATCTCGGGTGGCGGCATGTGGCTGTTATCGTTCTGGAAACCGTGTTTCTGCTGGCGCTCGCCTGGGGTGCGGTTTCGACCGGAATGGCCGGAATTTGATGGGTGATACGGGCATCGTAATCCGATTTTCAGGCCCTGAAATCATCAAATATTTCGATGAATTGATAGCGCTCAAGTCATGGTTCCTCCCGGAATTGCGGGCTTTTGGGTCTCGCCCGCGCGCAACCGCCAGGCTCCCGGCATGCCGGGTCCGGATGGTTGCTTGACAGGCCCATGGGGCTGTGACCTGATTGTCGCTTCTGCAGTGCGACAGGGGAAAATGTCCCGCGGCTGCAAGCATGACTTCGGGAACAACTTAACTGGGAGCTTTTATTGTGAAGCACGTTCAGAAATTCGTGGCCGTGGCACTGATGTGCACCGCCGCCGCATTTATTCCGTTCAAGGCGCTGGCCGAAACACCGGCCGATACGCTGATTCAGGCCTGGGCCATTGACGACATCATTTCACTGGATCCGGCGGAGGTGTTCGAGTTCACCGCTTCGGAATTGCTCGGCAATACCTATCAGGGCCTGATCGGCTACGACGTCAAGGATGTGTCGAAGATCTTTGGCGTCATCGCTGAAAAATGGGAAATCTCCGACGACGGCAAGACCTTCACCTTCACCATCCGTCCGGGCATGAAATTCGCCTCCGGCAACCCGATCACCGCCGAGGATGCCGTCTACACGCTGCAGCGCGTTGTCAAGCTCGACAAGTCGCCGGCCTTCATCCTGACCCAGTTCGGCTTCAACGCCGACAATGTCGACGCCAAGATCCGCAAGACCGGTGACATGACGTTCGAATTCGAGATGGACAACAACTATGCGCCCACACTGGTGCTCTATTGCCTGACCGCAACCGTCGGCTTCATCGTCGACAGCGAACTGGTCAAGAGCCACGAGGTCGATGGCGATTTTGGTTACAACTGGCTCAAGACCAGTTACGCCGGTTCGGGCGCCTTCTCGATCCGCGAATGGCGCGCCAATGAAGTGGTCGCCATGGATCGCAACGACAATTATTCCGGCGATCCGGCGCCGATGGCGCATGCCATCTACCGCCACATTCCCGAGGCATCCACCGAACGTCTGTTGCTCGAAAAGGGTGACATCGACATTGCCCGCAAGCTCGGTCCGGACGAAATCGCGGCCGTCTCCGGCAACCCCGACATTGCCATCGACAAGGGCGTCAAGGGATCGATCTACTATCTCGGCCTCAACCAGAAGAACGAATATCTGGCCAAGCCCGAAGTTCGCCAGGCGCTCAAATATCTGGTCGACTATGACGCGATCGCCGACACCATCATGAAGGGCATGGTCATCAAGCACCAGGCCTTCCTGCCGCGCGGTTTCCTCGGTGCGCTCGAAGACACGCCGTTCTCGCTCAATGTCGAGAAGGCCAAGGAACTGCTGACCCAGGCCGGCCTGCCGGACGGCTTCTCGGTCACCATGGATACCCGCAACACGCCCGACATCACGGCGATGGCGCAGGCCATGCAGCAGACATTCGCCGAAGCAGGCATCAACCTGGAAATCATTCCCGGCGATGGCGGCCAGACACTGACCAAATACCGCGCCCGCACCCACGACATCTATATCGGCCGCTGGGGTCCCGATTACCAGGATCCGCACACCAACGCCGATACATTCGCGCGCAACCCGGACAATTCCGACGATGCAAAGTCCAAGCCGCTGGCATGGCGCAACGCATGGGACATTCCGGAAATGACCAAGAAAGCCGATGCCGCGGTGCTGGAATCCGATGCTGACAAGCGTGCGGCTATGTATGTCGAACTGCAGAAGGAATCGCAGGAGACCTCGCCCTTCGTCATCATGTTCCAGGAAATCGAGGTCATAGCGCGCCGCAAGAACGTCGAAGGCTTCATCGTCGGACCGTCGTTCAATGACAACTCGTTCAAGGCAGTAACAAAGTAAGTGACTGACATCACCATTCAATCGGAAGGGCGCGCGAGCGCCCTTCCGGGCTGGCTGTTCAAGCTCGGCAAATTGATGACGACCGTGGCCGTGACCCTGTTCGGCCTGCTGCTGGTCACTTTCCTGATCAGCCGCGTGGTGCCTGTTGACCCGGTCCTGTCCGTGGTCGGCGACCGCGCCTCGCCCTCGACCTATCAGAAGGTCTATCTTGAGCTCGGGCTCGACCGCCCGCTCTATGAGCAATTCTTTCTGTATGCCAGCAAGGCCGTCACCGGTGATTTCGGCGAAAGCCTGCTGACCAAGAAACCGATCATCTCCGACCTTGCCCGCGCCTTTCCCGCGACGCTCGAGCTTGCCACCGTCGGCATCATCATTGGCACCCTGCTCGGCATACCCGCCGGCGTTTGGGCCGCCGTGCGCCAGGGCAGGCTGATCGACCAGGTGGTGCGGATCTTCGGCCTGGTCGGCTATTCGGCGCCGATCTTCTGGCTCGGGCTGATGGGTCTGCTGATCTTCTATGCCAAATGGGGAATTGTCGCCGGCCCCGGCCGGATCGACATATCCTATGAATATTCCTTCACGTCCAAGACCGGGCTGATGCTGCTCGACACCGCCATGCAGGGCCAGTGGGCGGCCTTTCGCAACGTGCTCTCGCACATTGCCCTGCCGGCCGGCCTGCTCGGCTATCTGTCGATGGCCTATATCGCGCGGATGACGCGCAGCTTCATGCTCAACGAACTGGCGCAGGAATACATCGTCACCGCGCGGGTCAAGGGCGTCGCCGAATGGCGCATCATCTGGGTGCATGCGCTCAGGAATGCCGCCGTGCCGCTGGTCACCGTGATTGCGCTGTCCTATGCCAATCTGCTCGAAGGCTCGGTGCTGACCGAAACCGTGTTCGCCTGGCCCGGGCTCGGCCAGTATCTGACCAATTCGCTGCAAAATGCCGACATGAACGCGGTGCTGGGTGGAACATTGCTCATCGGGATCGTCTTCGTGGCGCTCAACATCTTTTCGGATCTGCTCTACACGCTGCTCGATCCGCGCGTGAGGAGGCAGCTGTGACATCGCTCGACACACACCCGGCAAAGCCCGGGCTCAGACAATGGCTGCTCAGCGAGCAGCCGGCCTCGCGCCGCCAGGCCCGGTTCGGCCAGGTCTACCGCAGCTGGCTGGCCTTCCGCTCCAACCGGCTCGGCATGCTCGGGCTCGGCATCGTCGTGATGCTGGTGCTGATGGCGCTGTTTGCCGGGGTGATTGCGCCCTATGATCCGCTGACCGGCGGCGACCTGCGCACCGAGCGGCTGCTGCCACCCTCCTGGGACCATCTGATGGGCACCGACGATCTGGCGCGCGACATCTTTTCGCGCATCGTCCACGGCTCGCGGGTGACATTGCTGGTGGTGGCGCTGGTTGCCGCCATCGCCACACCTGTGGGGCTGCTGGTCGGCACCACGGCGGGCTATTTCGGCGGATGGGTCGACATCGCGCTGATGCGCATCACCGATATCTTCCTCGCGTTCCCGCGGCTGATCCTGGCGCTGGCCTTTGTCGCGGCACTGGGGCCAGGCATCGAAAACGCCATCATCGCCATCGCCATCACCTCCTGGCCGCCCTATGCACGTCTGGCCCGCGCAGAAACCCTGACCATCCGCAGCGCCGAGCACATCGACGCGATCCGGCTGCAAGGAGCGTCATCGCCGCGGATCATCTGGGGTCACGTCGTGCCGCTGTGCCTGTCGTCGGTGATCATCCGGGTGACGCTGGATATGGCGGGCATTATCCTGACCGCCGCCGGTCTCGGGTTTCTGGGCCTCGGCGCGCAGCCGCCGCAGCCGGAATGGGGCGCGATGATCGCCGCCGGCCGCCGCTTCCTCATCGATTTCTGGTGGGTTGCCACCATGCCCGGCATCGCCATCTTCATCGTTTCCCTGGGGTTCAATTTCCTTGGCGACGGACTGCGCGATGTGCTTGATCCGAAGGCCCAGCAATGAGCCCGCTTCTGAGCGTCGAGAACCTGCGCATTTCATTTCCGTCCCGGCAGGGCCCGGTCGAGGTGGTGCGCGGCGTGTCGTTTCATCTTGGCCGCGAGCGGCTCGGCATCGTCGGCGAGAGTGGATCGGGCAAGTCGCAGACCGGACGCGCCATTCTGGGCCTGACACCGGCTTCAGGCACAGTGACATCCGACAGGCTTGAGTTTGACGGCATCGATCTTCGCCAGGCGACGCCGGCGAAATGGCGCAGCCTGCGCGGGGCGCGGATGTCGATGGTGATGCAGGATCCCAAATTCTCGCTCAATCCGGTCATGACCATCGGCAAGCAACTGATGGAAGCGGTCAAGTTGCACGGTGGAAAATCCGAAGCCCGCGACAAGTCGCTGGCCATGCTCGAGGCGGTGCAGATCCGCGATCCGGAACGGGTGATGGCAGCTTATCCGCATGAGCTCTCCGGCGGCATGGGCCAGCGCGCCATGATCGCCATGATGCTGGTCACCGAGCCCGACCTCTTGATTGCCGATGAACCGACCTCGGCGCTCGATGTCACCGTGCAGATCGAGGTCTTGCGCATTCTCGACCGGCTGGTCAGCGAGCGCGGCATGGGCCTGATTTTCATCAGTCACGATCTGGAACTGGTCTCGACCTTCTGCGACCGGGTGCTGGTGATGTATGCGGGCCGGGTGGTGGAAAAGCTTGATGCAAGCAGAATGAGTGAAGCCACGCACCCCTACACAAGGGGTCTGCTCGGCTGTCTGCCGAAAATTGTTGGCGATGTCCGCCCGCTGCCGGTGCTGGAGCGCGATGACGCATGGCTGGAGTAGAAAGCTTGATGGCGCTGATCGACATTGAAGAGCTTGAAGTCACGTTCGGATCGGCCGGCCGCACCGTGCGCGCGCTGCGCGGGGTTTCGCTGTCTGTCGAAGAAGGCGAGAGCTTCGGCATTGTCGGCGAAAGCGGCTCCGGCAAATCCACGGTTCTGCGGGCGCTTTGCGGCCTGGCGCCGGTCACCGGCGGCCGCATTCTCATTGACGGCGTACCGGTGGCCACGCCGCGCAATCCGGGTTTTTACCGTCGGGTCCAGATGGTATTCCAGGACCCTTACGCCTCGCTGCATCCGCGCCACACCATCGACAGGGTGCTGTCCGAACCGCTCGCCATTCACGGCTTCGACCGGCGCGAAGCCCGTGTCGAACAGGCGCTCGACGAGGTCGGGCTCGGCAGAGGTTTCCGCTTCCGCTATCCGCATCAACTCTCCGGCGGCCAGCGCCAGCGCGTCGCTGTCGCCCGGGCGCTGATTCTCGAGCCGAAGGTGATCCTGCTTGACGAACCGACCTCCGCGCTTGATGCCTCGATCCAGGCCGAAGTGCTCAACCTGCTCGACCGGCTGCGCGACGAGCGCGGCCTGACCTATGTGCTGGTCAGCCATGACCTTGCCGTGGTCTCGCACATGTGCGAGCGGCTGATTGTGATGCAGGGCGGCCAGGTGGTCGAGGAACTGACCCGCGAACAGTTGCAGGCCCATGCCACCACCCAGGACTACACACGCAATCTGCTGACCGCGAGCGAGGGCTTTACCCGAACCACGGCCTCATTATCCTGAAGCACAGGTCTTCACCGCATCGGGTTTGAAGACCGGATCACGCGCGACATGAAGGAACACCCCTTGGCCGACACTCCATTCCTCGACGGACACAATGATTTTCTGCTTCGCCTGCTGCGCGCGCCCGCGGCGCGGGAGCAGACCTGGCTCAAGGGCGACGGCACCGGTCATCTCGATCTGCCGCGGATGCGGGATGCAGGCTTTGCCGGCGGCTTTTTCGCGATCTATGTTTCGTCGCCGCACGAGGCGGACGAGCCCGACTACCAGGCAATGATGGACAGCCCGCCCTACGATCTGCCGCTGCCGGCGCTGATGAGCGCCGAGCAGACCCAGTCCACTGCGCTGCAGATGGCCGGCCACCTGATGTGGATGGAGCGGGCCTCGCAAGGCGCGCTGAAAATCTGCCGCACCGCCGCAGAGCTCCGCGCCTGCCTGGAGGCCGGAACCATTGCCGCGGTCATGCACATGGAGGGCGCCGAGGCGATCGGCCCCGACCTCGATGCGCTCTACGCCTTCCACGCCATGGGGCTGCGCTCGCTCGGCCCGGTGTGGAGCAGGCCGACCGTGTTCGGTCACGGCGTGCCGTTCCGCTTCCCCGGCGATCCCGACACCGGGCCGGGACTGACCGATGCCGGCAAGGACCTGGTCCGGGCCTGCAACGAGCTCAAGATCATGATCGACCTGTCGCATCTCAACGAAAAGGGCTTCAATGATGTCGCAAGCCTTTCGGATGCGCCGCTGGTCGCCACCCATTCCAACGCCCATGCGGTGACGCCATCGACCCGCAACCTGACCGACCGGCAGCTTGCGATGATCCGCGAGAGCGGCGGCATGGTCGGCCTCAACTACGCCACGGTGTTCCTGCGCGAGGATGGCCGCAAATCGACCGATTGCGGCTGGGATCCGGTGATGCGCCATCTCGATCATCTGCTCGACAAGCTCGGCGAAGACCATCTGGGCTTCGGCTCCGACTTCGACGGCGCCGACATCCCCGACGTCATCGCTGATGTCACCGGCGTTCCGGCGCTGATCAATCAGATGCGCGAGCACCAGTATGGCGAGGACCTGATCGCAAAGATCGCCCGCAACAACTGGGTCTCGCTGTTGGAACGGACCTGGGGGGAGTGAACCGCAAAACCGCCGCACTTCAGGACGTATCAAGTGGGTGTAGCGCGTCAAGCGCCAATCCGTGGCAGCGGCTGAGCACCTCGTCGACCGGCTGAGACGGCCCCTTGCGATGGCCGGGCGGAGATCCCGGCCGCATCGGCGACAAACGCCCGCGTTGGCCCTGGCGCAAGTCGCGCCGCGCCCGCCAGCGGGCCAGCCGCAGCGCCTGTCCGGGCAGATCGTCAAGCGCGCTGTCGAGAGCTGTAAGACGGCGGCAAAGCCGTGTTGCGCCGACGGGATCGTCAGGAGAGAGAGGGCTGCGCGCAGGCAGGGCAGGTGCAGCGCCGCCGTCAAGATTGAAGACAATTCGCGGAACCCATTGCGACGGACCCTGCCGGGTGGCGCCGAACCGCTTCAGCGGGTCAAACAGGATAAAACACGCGGCGGGTTCCTTACCCTCCCCGGTTTGGGCGACGCTGCCGACATCACGAGCGCGCCTGAGGTCCTCGGCTCCGGCCACATGGCCGCGCAGAAAGATGCCGGTCGGGGAGGTGCGCGCCGGAACCCGGGTCCGCGCGATGCGGTCCCGCTCGGCCGCCGACAGCACGACGACCAGATCGCGCGCGGCGATGATGATCAGCCGCCGCAAGGCCGATTCAGCGGGTCTGAGAACAGTAAGCGCGGCGCAATAGAGATGCCGCGGCAGGGTGGAGGGCACAGCGCCGCCGGTGAGCCCGGCAAGCGCGAGCAACGAAGCCACAATGCGCCTCAGGGCCAGGCTGTTGCGCTCGATCGCCAGATTCCAGTCCATCGTACGGGCCGCCGTTGCCTGTGAAACAAGTTCCAAGCATGGGCCAGGATTGCGAAACGTGGAAAACATGCGGGCCAGACAGGCCGGGGTGGTTGCGGAAAAACTCGTGAACTCAACGGCTTGGCGTCAAATGCCTGTCGGATTTTTCAAGTTATGGTGGTGTTTTTGTCCACCTAAATCGGGGAAGCAGACCCCTCATCCGTCTCCGGGCGTTCACGGAACGCCCGGATCCACCTTCTCCCGCAAGGGGAGAAGGGAGGAGGGTGGGGACCGGACAGGTGGTTTACACGCTGATATTGAGAGCAGGGCCGGGGACGGTATGGATTGCCGGCAATATCGTTCATCAGTATCCGTGATGCCAACAGCGGAACCTTGCAATTTCAACGGGTCGTAGAGACATGACCCCCTCATCCGTCTCCGGGCGTTCACGGAACGCCCGGATCCACCTTCTCCCGCAAGGGGAGAAGGGAGGAGGGTGGGGA
>NZ_JBDWHW010000164.1:0-31370 GCF_039975035.1 Hoeflea sp.
ACCAGCAATTCCGGCATCGAGGTGCCGAAACCGACAACGGTCAGTCCGATCAGCAACGGCGGCATGCCAAGCCTGTTGGCCAGCGAAATCGCGCCGCGCACCAGAAAGTCTGCGCCGAATGTAAGCAAGGCAAGTCCGGCCAGAAGCGTCAACACGTTCAAAAGCATGATCGGTGTCCATGGGACGCGCAACCGCACGCGACAGGATCGTCGCGACGGGTGGGCGGCGTGCGTCGTGGGATCAGTTGCAAAGCGCTGTCAGTCGGCGTTTTCGGGATTCATTTCCGCCGAAACAGCAAGCTTTGCCGTCATCCATGTCGCCCACAGCGCTGGCGGCGTAACGACTGCGATCAGAACCAGATCGCCGATCGTGGCAAGGTCGAAGAAGCCGTCAATGGCCCAGAAAGCAGAGATTGCGGCGAGCCAGATTTCAGAGCCAATCAGCACGATGGCGCCGATGGCGGTCAGGAAGGCGGCAAATCTGGTTTTGGGATAAGCCGGAACGGAGTTTCCGGTGGAAATGGCCGAAGCAGGGTGTGACGCAGTTTGCGGCATCGTTTTTGTCCGAAAAAGGCGCTGCTGGATTTGAGCGCAACGGCAATGATGTGACGGTGGCTGGCGGAAAATTCAAGAGGCGCAAGTTGCCTCACGAAAAATAATCTTGCGAATGATTGGCTTGCGGGTGGCAGAATTGATCTGCGGGCACGCCACGGCAAGGTCCGGTTATGGGGCAGAAGCTTGACACCGGCGTCCCGAATGTGAATTGAAGCGCAACGGGACAAGCAAGGAACGGAACCGCGAGATGGCCATAGCATTCACTTTTCCGGGGCAGGGCAGCCAGGCTGTCGGCATGGGCAAGGCCCTGGCGGAGGCCTTCCCGGAGGCGCGTTCCGTCTTCGACGAGGTCGATGAAGCGCTCGGCGAGAAGCTTTCGACGGTGATCTTTGAAGGCCCCGAGGAATCCCTGACGCTCACCGCCAACGCCCAACCGGCGCTGATGGCGGTCTCCATGGCCCTGATCCGGGTGCTCCAGGCGCGCGGATTGAAACTCGAAACCACCGCAAGCTATGTCGCCGGCCATTCGCTCGGCGAATATTCCGCCTTGTGCGCCGCAGGCATGTTCTCGGTGGCCGATACGGCGCGGCTGTTGCGCATTCGCGGCAACGCCATGCAGGCCGCGGTTCCCGCTGGCGAGGGCGCCATGGCGGCCATCATCGGATTGGAAAATGCCGATGTCGAAGCCGCTTGCGCCCAGGCGCGGACGTTTGGCGCGGTTCAGATCGCCAATGACAATGGCGGCGGACAACTGGTGATTTCCGGACTGAAACCCGCCGTTGAGGCAGCCGCGGCGAGCGCCACGGAAAAAGGCGCCAAGCGCGCGCTGATGCTGCCGGTCTCCGCCCCGTTCCATTCCAGCCTGATGCAGCCTGCCGCCGACGCCATGCGCGAGGCGCTGGCCAGTGTGACGAAATCGGCTCCCGTGGTACCTGTCGTTTCCAATGTGCGCGCGGCACCGGTCTCCGATCCCGACGAGATCGCCAGTTTGCTTGTCGAGCAGGTCACCGGCCAGGTTCGCTGGCGCGAAACGGTCGCCTGGTTTGCGGCAAACGGCGTCGATACTCTGGCCGAAATCGGCGCAGGCAAGGTCTTGACCGGGCTCGCCCGCCGCATTGATCGCTCGATCACCGGGCTGAATGTTGCCGGGCCCGATGACATCGATCCGTTTCTGGCCGCAATCGAGAGTCAGACAAGCTGATTGCGGAAAAATCTGACTGCCTGCATTCAGGCACAAACTGAAGAATAATCCCGAAAGGACTTCCAATGTTCGATCTGACCGGCCGCAAGGCCCTGGTGACCGGTGCTTCCGGCGGAATCGGCGAAGCGATCGCCCGTCAGCTACATGGCCGCGGTGCGACTGTCGGCCTTCACGGAACCCGGGTCGAGCGGCTTGAGGCGCTGGCCGCCGATCTTGGCGAACGCGTCATGATGTTTCCCGCCGATCTGTCCGACCGCGACGCTGTCTCCGCCCTTGGCAAGAAGGCCGAGGAGCAGCTTGAAGGCGTCGACATTCTGGTCAACAACGCCGGCATTACCAAGGACGGGCTGTTCGTGCGGATGAGCGACGACGCCTGGGATCAGGTTATCGAGGTTGATCTGACGGCAGTGTTCCGCCTGACCCGGGAACTTGCCCATCCGATGATGAAGCGCCGCCATGGCCGCGTCATCAACATCACCTCCGTGGTTGGCGTCGCCGGCAACCCGGGACAGGCGAACTACTGTGCGGCCAAGGCGGGCATGATCGGCTTTTCCAAGAGTCTGGCCCAGGAAATCGCCCCGCGCAATGTCACCGTCAATTGCGTCGCTCCCGGTTTTATCGAGAGCGCCATGACCGACAAGCTCAATGACAAGCAGAAAGACGCGATCATGGGAGCGATTCCGATGCGTCGCATGGGGTCGGGCGAAGAGGTTGCCTCCGCCGTCACCTGGCTGGCCTCCAATGAAGCCTCTTACGTCACCGGCCAGACCATCCATGTGAATGGCGGCATGCTGATGGTCTGATCATTGTATGATCCGGTGTTGGGCCGGATCAGGCGGGAAGCGGCAGGCAGGCGGGAATCACGGGGCTTTACGCATTTTCCTGCTTTGCCCTGTCGCCAAACCATGGTACTTCGCCCCCGCCGAGAGCGTAAACGCACCGGCTTCAGGGTCCGAAATATGCCGAAATCCACAGCTTCGGCTTTGACGGGACCGGGCTCGGAGCATAAAAACGCCTAACGAGCTTGATTACCCATGCTTGCGCAGGTAACGAGGCGCAACAACAATGTGAAACAGGTCGAGGAAACCGACATGAGCGACATCGCAGACCGCGTAAAAAAAATCGTCATCGAACATCTGGGCGTTGACGCTGAAAAAGTGAACGAAGGCGCAAGCTTCATTGACGATCTCGGTGCGGACTCGCTCGATACGGTCGAACTGGTGATGGCATTCGAAGAAGAATTCGGTGTGGAAATTCCCGATGATGCAGCCGACACCATTCTGACCGTCGGTGATGCAGTCAAGTTCATCTCCAAGGCCCAGGCCTGAATGGACATGATTTTGCGGGCGGATGAACGGCCCGCCTTCAGGACCGGCGCAATATCTGCGCCGGTTTGTTGCTTTTCTGGCATGACTGGGAATTGAGACGATGAGAAGAGTCGTCATCACCGGAACGGGTGTGGTTTCTCCACTTGGCTGCGGCACCGAGATCACATGGTCTCGTCTGATCGACAGCCAGAATGGCGCTTCGCGCGTCACTGCCTTCGATGTCAGCGACATCGCCGCACAGATCGCCTGTTCCGTGCCGACCGATCCGTCGGTCGAGGGAGCCTTCATTCCGGATGACTGGATGGAGCCCAAGGAACAGCGCAAGATCGACAAATTCATCCTGTTTGGCGTTGCCGCCGCCGACATGGCGCTCAAGGATGCCGGCTGGCACCCCGAGAGCCGCGACGACCAGATCGCCACCGGCGTGATGATCGGGTCCGGCATCGGCGGCCTGGAAGGCATCGTCGAGGCGGGCTACACGTTGCGCGACAAGGGCCCTCGTAGGGTCTCGCCATTCTTTATTCCCGGACGGCTGATCAATCTGGTCTCGGGCCAGGTCTCCATCCGCCACGGGCTTCGCGGCCCCAACCACGCGGTGGTGACGGCATGTTCCACCGGCGCGCACGCCATCGGCGATGCGGCACGGTTGATCGCGCTCGGGGATGCCGATGTCATGGTCGCCGGCGGTGCTGAAGCGGCGATTTGCCGGATCGGACTGGCGGGATTTGCCGCCTGCAAGGCGCTGTCGACCTCGTACAATGATACGCCTGAAAAAGCCTCGCGCCCCTATGACCGCGACCGCGACGGTTTCGTCATGGGCGAGGGGGCAGCCACCATGGTTCTCGAGGAACTCGACCATGCCCTGGCGCGCGGCGCCAACATCATCGCCGAAGTGGTTGGCTACGGCCTGTCCGGCGATGCCTATCACATCACCGCACCCGCCGAGGACGGCGACGGCGCCTACCGGTGCATGCAGATGGCGCTCATGCGTGCCGGCCTTGCACCTGCCGATGTTGACTACATCAATGCCCACGGCACGTCGACAATGGCCGATACGATCGAACTTGGAGCCGTGGAACGGCTGGTGGGCGATGCCGCGCCGGGGATTTCAATGTCCTCGACCAAATCGGCCATCGGCCATCTGCTGGGTGCCGCCGGCGCGATGGAGGCGGTCTTCTCGGCCCTTGCCATTCGCGACAATATCGCGCCTCCGACCCTCAATCTGGACAACCCGGAAGTCGAATCCAGGATTGATCTGGTTCCCAAGGTGGCTCGCAAGCGCCGGATCGATGTGGCCCTGTCCAATTCCTTCGGTTTTGGCGGTACCAATGCCTCGCTCGTTCTGAAACGTTTTCAGGGTTGAAGACAGCGCGCGGTGGCGCGCGCTTGTCCTCGAACCGGCATTTCGCCACATTGAGCGGTAAAGACACTGCACAGGGTTTTGCCCTGCTTCAATTCCAGCGGAGATTGACCTCGTGAACGACCGCGATAACCAGAAAAAGGGAATCTTTGGCCGCGCTGGCGACAACAAGGCTGCGCCATCAGGCCCGATTGTACCCGTGTCGCCGTCCCAGGCGCTGAAGCCGGAGAGGGCGCCGCAGCCGCCCAGACGGTCGCGCCGCGCCCGCAACCAGGTGGTGGTATTCCTTAACTTTGTCCTCTCCCTGATCATCTTCATCGCCATCGTCGGAATAGGCATTTTCTGGTATGGCAAGACCGAGTTCGAAGGACCTGGCCCGCTCGATCAGACCACCGATTTCATGGTGCGCGATGGCGCTGCTCTCAAACAGATTGCCGCCGGGCTGGAGCGTCAGGGCATCGTTGCCAACCAGCGGATTTTCTCGCTCGGCGCCCAGGGCATTCTTGGCGATGACACGCTGAAAGCCGGTGAGTACGAAATCAAGGCGCATGCTTCCATGCGCGATATCGTCGAGTTGATGCAGTCGGGCAAATCCATCCTGCATTCCTTCACCGTGCCGGAAGGCCAGACTGTCCAACAGGTGTTTGACCGGTTGAGAACGGCGGAGATGCTTGTCGGCGATCTGCCTGAAGAAATGCCGGCTGAGGGCGCGTTGCTGCCCGAAACCTACAAATTCTCGCGCGGCACGACACGGGCGGAGATTATCGCGCAGATGCTCAATGGCCAGACACGGGCGCTTGAACAGGTCTGGGCGCGGCGCGCTCCGGATCTGCCTCTGGCAAGCCCTGAAGAACTGGTCATCCTGGCTTCCATCGTCGAGAAGGAAACCGCCAGGGCCGACGAACGACCGCGCGTTGCCGGAGTGTTCATCAACCGGCTCAACAGAGGCATGCGCCTGCAGTCGGACCCGACAA
Source organism: Hoeflea sp. (assembly GCF_039975035.1). Classification (GTDB taxonomy): domain Bacteria; phylum Pseudomonadota; class Alphaproteobacteria; order Rhizobiales; family Rhizobiaceae; genus Hoeflea. The sequence continues at coordinate 5,418 of NZ_JBDWHW010000164.1, forward strand.
TCATCTATGGCCTGTTCGGCGGCGCGGGAAAGCCGTCTGACCGGCCGATCTACAAGTCCGACGTCGAGAAACCGACGCCTTACAACACCTATGTGATCAACGGTCTGCCGCCGACACCGATTGCCAATCCTGGACGCGAAGCGATGGAAGCCGTGGCCAATCCGTCACGGACCAAGGATCTCTACTTCGTTGCCGATGGTACCGGTGGTCACGCATTTGCCGAGACGCTGGACGAGCACAATTCCAACGTTGCCCGCTGGCGCAGGCTGGAGGCCGAGCAGAAGCAGGCGGCCGAAGCAGCTGCCGCAGCGGAAGAAGACGAGCCGGAAGGCAATTGATCCGGCTCGCCTGATCAGGCGGTACCCGGGTTGATGACAACAGGGGATGGGGCATGGCTGTTCAGTCGATGACGGGGTTCGCGCGCCGCGAGGGCGAAGCTGAAGGGTTCCGTTTTGTCTGGGAGCTGCGCTCTGTCAACGGCAAGGGGCTTGATGTGCGGCTTAGGCTGCCACAGGGCTTTGAGTCGCTGGAAGCGCCGGTCCGCAAGGCTGCCGCAAAGGCTTTTTCCCGGGGCAATCTTCAGGTCACGCTCTCGGTCAGCGCCACCGGTGCCGCAGTAGAGGCCGTGGTCAATGAAGCGGCGCTGGAAGCCGTGATCGACCTCGTCAACAAGCTGGAAGACCGCATCGACGCGCGCAAGCCCGCACTCGACGGCATTCTCAACATCAAGGGCGTGCTGGAATTCCGTGATCCCGAACTCTCCGAGGCGTCCCGCACGGCACGTGATGCAGCTGTGCTGAGCGGCTTCATGGCGGCGCTTGAGGATCTCAAGGCGATGCGGTTATCGGAAGGCGCGGCGCTTGGCAAGATTCTGGGCGGGCAGGTCGACAGCATCGAGGCGTTGACGCTGGCGGTCGAAGCCGATCCGTCGCGATCGCCGGAGGCAATCCGCGCCCGGCTCGCCGAACAGGTGAGAAGCCTGATGGACACGGGCGCAGGGCTTGATCGCGACCGGCTCCATATGGAAGCGGCCCTTCTGGCCACCAAGGCCGATCTTCGCGAGGAGATCGACCGGCTCAAGGCCCATGTCGATGCTGCGCGTGCGCTGATTTCGGGCGAAGGCGGCGCCGGCCGCCGGCTGGATTTCCTCGCCCAGGAATTCAACCGCGAAACCAATACGATATGCTCAAAGTCGAATGCAGCGCCGGTCACCGCGATCGGGCTTGATTTGAAGGTCCTGATAGACCAGTTTCGCGAGCAGGTACAGAATCTGGAGTAGCGATGAGCCAACCGCCCGCCTACCTTCCTTCCGCCCGCATCAAGCGGCGCGGCCTCATGCTGGTGATTTCCTCGCCTTCCGGCGCCGGCAAATCCACCATCGCCCGCAACCTGCTTGAAAATGACGATGGGCTCAGCCTCTCGGTCAGTGTCACCACCCGGCCGCGCCGGGGCAGTGAAATCGAGGGGGTGCATTACCATTTCAAGTCCCAGCGCGATTTCGAGCGCATGCGCGATTCCGAAGCTCTGCTGGAGTGGGCCGAAGTGCATGGCAATTTCTATGGCACACCGCGGGAAGCCGCCGAGGTGGCGATGGCCGAAGGCTGCGACATGCTGTTCGATATAGATTGGCAGGGAGCCCAGCAATTGCAGGAGAAGATGAGCGCCGATGTGGTGTCGATATTCATCCTGCCGCCGTCGATGGAAGAGCTTCGCGCCCGGTTGCATCGCCGCGCCGAAGACGCTGATGAAGTCATCGAGCAGCGGCTCGCCAACGCCCGCTCCGAAATCGAACACTGGCGTGAATATGATTACGTCGTCGTCAATGACGATCTCGACAGGGCATATTCCGCCGTACGCGCCATCGTGCAGGCCGAACGCCTGCGCCGTGACCGCCGTCCCGGACTGTTCGACTTTGTCCAGGACCTTCTAAACGGCTGATCAGCAGCCCCGATCACCGCCGCTGCCTTCGCCACCACCGCCCTCTCCATGGCCGTGCATGGTTTCCCGGCTTGGAATTGGACGGGATGATGTTGACGGTACGGCCGCCTGTGCGGTGGGTTTGGCAGCAAATAGACTGAAGACTTTGCCGGTTTCGCCGCTGTAACAATGGGTCGAGCGGTACTTCTCAAGCTCCGCCAGCGCCATCCAGCCGATTTTCTCGTTCCGCTCGCGGCGCGCTTTCTTGTTGGCGAGCCGGATTTCTTCCTGCTTCTTGGCTGCTTCCCTGGCGCGTTTCTTGCGGAGATCGGACTCTGTGACGGCTCTGTCAATAAACTCCACGGTCTCCGCCGTACCTTCCACCGAAGTGCAACCTTGTAGTGCGAGCACGCTTGCCAGCACCCCACCGGTGATCGACAGAGCTAAGGTTGCCCTGCTGATCGTCATACCGCTATGAAGTTTTTTCATTCCTGCCTCCGGGGATTTGGGTAGTGGTTATCCAACTGTTTCTCTGGATTATCACGCTGCCAAACCTGCAAAAATTGGCAGGTGTACCTAATTTGTAGGTACATTTGCCTAATTCATGTCGCGAAAATACGGAAAACTGCCTTGGCGTTACTGCGGCAGGACGTGAGAGAACATTTGCGCCAGAGCCCTGACCGGGTGACCGAACGTTGTTGTCGAAGCAGTCGGTGGTGCTGTGTACGGCTAGAGGCAGCCGTTTACGCTAACCAGTGATCAGCCGTTGCATTCCGCGGTTTCCATCCGTCAGTCCGATCGCCGCCTGAACGATGGATTGGGCGTTGATCCCGAAATGACTGTAGAGATCACCGATGGTGCCGGTCTGGCCGAAATGCTCTACCCCGAGCGGAATGCTCTGGTGGCCCTGCACCGAACCGAGCCAGCCGAGTGTGGCCGGATGACCGTCGATCACGGTGACAATCTTGCAATGCCGGGGCAGGGCGGCGGTGAGGGTCTCGATATGGCTTCGAGCCCTGGCGTTTCCGCGTGAACGGGCGCGCTGCGCCGCCGTCCAGCCGGCATTGAGCCGGTCGGCGGAGGTCACCGCCAGCACGCCGACATCGCGTCGGGTTTCGGCAATGTGACCCGCCGCCTTGATCGCTTCGGGAGCCACCGCGCCCTGATAGGCGATGACGACCTCGCAGTTGGGCCCGGGCTTGCGCAACCAGTAGGCGCCGTCGGTGGCGCCCTGGCGGAAATCCTCATTGGCCCGTGTGCCCGGCTGTTCGATCGGATTGGTGGTCAGTCTGAGATAGACCGACCCGCCGGTCTCGTCGCGCAACCACGTGCGTTCATCCGGATCGCCCTCGCCATCCTTCTGCATGTAATCGAACGCCCATTTCATGATCACCGCCAGTTCGTCGGCGAAAGCCGGTTCGAACGCCGCCAGCCCGTCCTGGCTCATGCCGATCAGCGGCGAGCCGATCGACTGGTGCGCGCCTCCCTCCGGCGCCAGCGTCACCCCCGACGGAGTGCCGACAATCATGAAGCGCGAATCCTGGTAGCAGGCGTAATTGAGCGCATCGAGCCCGCGCGCGACAAAGGGATCATAGACCGTACCGATCGGGATCAGTCGCTTGCCGAACAGCGAGTGCGACAGGCCTGCGGCTCCCAGCAGCAGGAACAGGTTCATCTCGGCAATGCCAAGTTCGATGTGCTGGCCGTCGGGCGCGAACTCCCATTTCGCGGTTGAGGGAATGTTGTGCGTCTTGAACGTGTCCGCGCGGGCCTCGCGGGCAAACAGCTTGCGCCGGTTCACCCACGGCCCCAGATTGGTCGTGCCGGTGACATCGGGCGAAGTGGTGACGATCCGTGCCGCCAGTTCGCTGTCGGTCTTGGAGAGGTTGTCAAGGATCTTGCCGAACGCCATCTGGGTGGAAATTTCGCGGTCTGACACAATCTCGATGTCGGGCGTGGCGATCACGTCGTCGGAATAACGCCGGCGGCCCCTGGCAAAAAACGCTGTTTGATCGAGAAATGCCTGCAGCGACGCGGGATCCTCGACGGTGGCGAACCTCTCCCATTCCTCGCCGGTCTCGACACCCATGTGCCGTTGCCAGTCAGCCATCTGGGTCTTGTTCATCAACCCGCCATGATTGTCCTTGTGGCCTGCAATCGGCGTGCCCCAGCCCTTGATGGTGTAGGCCAGAAAGCAGACCGGCCGGTCATGGTCGATGCGGGCGAAGGCTTCGGCCATGGTGGTGACACAGTTGCCGCCGAGGTTTTCCATCAACTCGGCCAGTTCCCTGTCAGACCGCGCGTCGATCAGCGCGGTGACATCGCCCTGGTCGCCGAGATCGTCCATCAGATGCTTGCGCCACACCGCACCGCCCATGAATGTGAGCGCCGCATAGAGCTGGTTGGGGCAGTTGTCGATCCACTGCTTGAGCTTGTCTCCGCCGTTTTCAGTAAACGCGGCGCGCTGCAGATGGCCATATTTGACCCGCACCACATCCCAGCCGAAGGCCTCGAAGATCTTCTCGACACGGCGGAACAGTCCCTCATGCACGATGCCGTCGAGCGACTGGCGGTTGTAGTCGATGATCCACCAGGTGTTGCGCAGATCGTTCTTCCAGCCCTCCTGCAGCGTCTCGTAAATGTTGCCCTCATCAAGCTCGGCATCACCGACCAGTGCCACCATGCGCCCCAGCGGAAGGTCGTTTCCCCACTCCTTGGCGGCGATGTAATCCTGCACGATCGAGGCAAACGAGGTGATTGCCACGCCCAGCCCGACCGAGCCGGTGGAAAAATCGACATCATCGATATCCTTGGTCCGCGACGGATAGGACTGCACTCCGCCAAACCCGCGGAAATTCTCCATTTTCTCGCGCGTCTGGTTGCCCATCAGGTACTGGATCGCGTGAAAGATCGGCGAGGCGTGCGGCTTGACCGCCACCCGGTCCTCGGGCTTGAGCGCCGAAAAATACAGCGCCGTCATGATCGACACCATCGAGGCCGAGGAAGCCTGGTGGCCGCCGACCTTGATGCCGTCAGCCTTGGGGCGAATGTGATTGGCGTTGTGGATCATCCAGTGCGACAGCCACAACAACCGCTGTTCAATGGTCTTGAGATGTTTGTCGTTCATGGTTCCGGAGTCCCGCCCTGCATGACTGTGATGAATTTGCCGGTATCGATGTTGCCGCCACACAGGATGACGCCGGCGCGCTTGCCTTTCATCAGGGCCTTCTCCCGTGCCAGTGCCGCCAGCGGCGCGGCGCCTGCGCCTTCGGCGACGTTGTGGCTGCACCGGAAATAGATGCGAATGGCTTCGGCCACCTCGTCATCGCTAACCGAGACGATCCGTTCCGCACCCGACGAATAGATCTCGAAAGCCTCCCGCACGGGCACCCGCACCGCCATGCCGTCAGCGAAGGTCCGGGCGCTCTCGGTCTCGATCAGCCGACCGGCTTCGACCGACAATTTCGCCGCCTGCGCTTCGGTCGAAACAACGCCGACAACTTTGGTCTTGAGGCCAAGCGCGTCGCGCACCGCGATGACCGAACAAATGCCCGATCCGCAGCCAATGGGGACGTAGACGGTGTCCAGCTCGGGCGCCGATGAAAACAGCTCATAGGCATAAGTGGCGACACCGCGGAGCAGTTCCCGGTGGAAAGGAGGCACGACGGCCAGGCCTTCCAGCTCGGCAACCCGGATGGCTTCCAGTCGTGCCTCGTCGAAATCCCGGCCGAAGATGATGACTTCGGCGCCGAACGCGCTCATCGCTGCGTTCTTCTCGATGGAATTGCCGTCGGGAACATAGATTTTTGCCTTCAGCCCGGCAGCCGTCGCCGCCCGCGCCTGGCTTTGGCCGTGATTGCCGCGGGTGGCGGTGCATATTCCGCTCGCCTGCGGCTGGGTCCGTTTCAGCCAGTCGATGAAGGTGATGCCGCCGCGCACCTTGAATGCTCCCGTCGGGGTGTGATTTTCATGCTTGACCCATGTCTCGACGCCGAGATGCTGGTTGATCAGCGGCCAGCTGTATTGCGGCGTCGGCGCCATATGGCGGTGGACCAGCGCAGCTGCCTGTTCGATTTCTTCAATGGAAAACATCAGTTACGTGTCCCTGGTTGCGTTGTGCGCAGACTAGTATGTCTTTTTGAGAGTTCATATGCGATATCACTTCCTGTTTTCCGAATTTTGAGTGAAACATCTCATTAATTTGCAGAATAGTGGTGGATATCGGCATGCATGACAAAGACATCGCGATCCTACGCAAGCTTGCCGCTGATGGCAGGATGTCACTCAACGATCTCAGCGAGGCGATCGGCCTTAGTCCAACACCGACGGCTCGCAGGGTCAGACATCTTGAAACCAGCGGTGTGATCACCGGATACAATGCGCGTCTTGACGAAACCGCGTTGGGCTTTCCAGTCTCGGTTTTCGTTTCGGTTCGCCTCGACAAACAGGTCGATGAGGCGCTTGCGGAATTCGAGGAGGCGATCAAGCGTTTCCCCGAGGTGGTCGATTGCTGGCTGATGACGGGAAACCGTGACTATCTGATGCGTGTGGCAACCCGTGATCTGGCTGATTTCGAGCGGTTCCTGACCCAGCGTCTGACCCGTATCAAGGGCGTGGCGGCAATTGAATCTTCCATTCCCTTGCGCCGGGTCAAGGCGATGCCGGCGCGGATACCGTGAAATCATCCGTCCTTGTCGCGCCGTGTCGAGCGCCGCCGACGCTCCACTTGCAACGGTAATGGTTCAGGCAGCCACCTGAACCGGATCCGCGCTGAGCGCCTGGGCGAGGTCGGCAATGATGTCATCCACATCTTCAAGCCCCACCGACAGCCGGATCAACCCGTCCGAGATACCATGCTCAGCGCGTTCCTCCGCCGTGTAGGTTGAATGCGTCATGCTCGCCGGATGCTGGATCAGTGATTCGGCGTCGCCGAGCGAGACGGCGCGGAAGATCATGGTCAACCGGTTCATCAGCGAACGCCCGGCCTCCATGCCGCCATCAAGTTCAAAGGCGATCATCGCGCCAAAACCGGGCATCTGCCTTGCTGCAAGCTGATGCTGCTCAAAACTTTTCAGCCCCGGGTAATGCACCTTGGCCACAGCCGCGCTGGCTTCCAGCATGGCGGCAACCTGTTGCGCATTGGCACAATGCCGCTCCATCCTGAGCGCCAGTGTCTTGAGACCACGCAGGATCAGCATGGCGTTGAACGGAGCCATCACCGCGCCGGTCATGTCCTTCATTCCGAACATGCGGATTTGCGAAACCTGTTCGGCGGTGCCGACCAGAAGCCCCGCCACCACATCGCCATGGCCGCCGAGATACTTGGTTGCCGAATGCACGACGATGTCGGCGCCAAGTTCGATCGGCCGGGTCAGATAAGGGGTGGCGTACGTGTTGTCGACGATGACGGTGGCGCCGCCCTCATGCGCAATTTTCGAGACCGCCTCGATATCAACCAGCCGCATGTTCGGGTTGGCCGGTGTTTCGAAATAGACAACCCGCGTCTTGTCCGACATCGCTGCCGCCAGATTGTCCGGATCGGTCATGTCGACATGGGAAATGGTGATGCCGAATTTGGCGAGGCCGTGCCGCATGAAGGAGAATGTGCATCCATACAGCGTCTGGTCGACGATGATCTCGTCGCCAGGCGACACAAGCGTCCACAGGGCCGCCGCGATGGCGCCCATTCCCGAGGACAACGCCAGCCCTGCTTCCGCGCCTTCCAGACTTGCGATGCGCCGTTCGAGAAGGTCGAGTGTCGGGTTGGAGATTCGCGAATAGATGTAGCCAGGCCGCTCGCCGGCAAACATTTCGCCGCCGGCTTCAGCACTTTCAAAGGCAAAGGTCGAGGTCAGGTGCAGCGGCGGCGTCAACGCGCCTTCATTGTCCATCGGATTGTAGCCATGGTGGATGGCGCGGGTGGAAAAGCTCTTGCTACGGTCATTCATGACGATTCCTTTCGCATGCATGGTGCGCTCGACCGGCCGCAATTCAGCGAAGCCTCCATGCATCACTTCCAAAAAGCGTGGCATCCCGATGCGATAAACGAGGATGCGACGCCGATGCGCAGGGACGATATTGGCCTTTTCCCAGAGGCAGTAGATTGCTATTTATGCCTCAACGAATAGAGATTTTGGCATAAACTGCCAAGGAGTGGATAAATGGACAGCAAGGATCGCCAGATCATCCGGACGCTGCAAAACAATGCCCGGATGACCAATCAGGATCTCGCCGCCGCGGTCAATCTGTCGCCGTCGCCCTGCCTGCGCCGGCTGCGCATTCTCGAGGACAGCGGCGCCATCCGGGGATACAGCGTCGATGTCGACGCCAAAGCCTACGGACTTCCGATGATGGTGTTCATCCGCATCCGGCTGGATCGGCACACCGGCAGCCACATCCAGGAGTTCGAGGCGCGGATCCGGGCGATAGACGAGGTGCTGGAGTGTCACCTGATGACCGGACCGGCAGACTATCTGCTGCGGGTCGTCGTCGCCGGACTGGACCACTACGAGGATTTCATCCGCAATCGAATTCACGCCATTGGCGGTATCGCCTCGATCGACACCAGCATAGTCTATGGAACGGTCAAGAAAACCGGGGTTTTTCCGGCGCTGGCATGAGCGCTGACGCTGTTGGGGGCAGGGGCGCGCAGAAGGCCGATCAAAGCGCCTGTGCGAGCGCGCAGAATTCCTCAACGCTCAGCGTTTCGGCGCGGCGTGTGGGATCGATGCCGACGCGATCAAGAAGCGTCTCCCCGCCCAGCGGTTTGAGGCTTTGCCGCAGCATCTTGCGGCGTTGGCCGAAGGCAGCCTGCGTCACGCGTTCGAGTTTGCCTAGGTCACAAGGCAGGCGCTCGGACCGTGGAAGGAGACTGACGACGCTGGACGTCACCTTCGGCGGCGGCGTGAAGGCTTGCGGCGGAACATCGAACAGGATTTCGCTGTGGGTCATCCAGCCGGCCAGAACGCCGAGACGGCCATAATGGTTTGATCCAGGCGCCGCCACGATGCGTTGTCCGACTTCCTTTTGAAACATCAGCGTCATCGAACTCCAGAACGGACGATCCGGATCCGCGGTGAGCCAGTTGATCAGCAACTGGGTTCCGACATTGTAAGGCAGGTTGGCAACGATCCTGGCGGGTTCGCCTCCCGAAAGGGATGCCAGGTCTGTTGTCAGCGCATCGCCCTCGACAACCTCCAGCCGTCCGGGGAAACGCGCGGAAATCTCGGCGAGGATGGGCAGGCAACGCGGATCCCGCTCGATCGCCACAACGCGGGATGCGCCCTGGGCCAGCAGCGCCCGCGTCAAGCCACCGGGACCAGGTCCGATTTCGAACACCGTGAAGCCTTCGAGCGGACCGGCCGAGCGGGCAATTTTCGTCGTCAGGTTCAGGTCGAACAGGAAATTCTGGCCCAGCGCCTTCTTGGGGGCAAGACCGTGCGCGGCGACCACGTCGCGCAGCGGCGGCAAACCGTCATCGGGTGAGGCCATTATGCCGCGCTCGATTTGCTGGCCGCTTGGGTTCGCGCCATGCTGTCGGCGAGCCTGAGCGCCGCAACCAGACTGTCGGCGCGCGCCTCGCCCTTTCCCGCCAGGGAAAACGCCGTGCCGTGATCCGGCGAGGTCCGGATGAAAGGCAGGCCCAGTGTGACATTGACCGAATCGTGAAATCCAAGCGTCTTGGCCGGGATCAGCGCCTGATCGTGATACATGCAGATTGCCGCGTCGTACTCCGCCCGGGCTTCGGCATGAAACATGGTGTCGGCGGGCAGCGGCCCAAAAGCATTGATGCCGTTTGCGCGCAACTCAGCGATCGCCGGTACGATGATGTCGGCGTCCTCAGAGCCCAGCGCGCCTTCTTCGCCGGCATGCGGGTTGAGACCGGAAACCGCGATCCGCGGCGAGGTCACGCCAAAGCGCGAGACAAGTTCGCGGGCGATGATCTCTCCCGTTTCGACGATCGATGCGCTGGTCAGCGCTCCGGCCACTTGCCTGAGCGGTATATGGATGGTGACCGGCGCCACCCGCAGATGCGGTCCGGCAAGCAACATGACCGGTGTCATGGGCGGGCCGTCCGGCATTCCGCTTGCCTCGGACGCCAGATGTGCCAGGTACTCGGTATGCCCGGGATAGCCGAAACCGGCGGCATAGAGCACCGATTTCGCGATCGGGTTTGTCACCACCGCGCGGGCCCGGCCGGTGGCAGTCAGTTCCACCGCCAGTCTGATGGCTTCCACGACCGCTGCGGCATTGGTCGGATCCGGCTTGCCGGCAAGCGCTGTGGTCGCCAGGGCTACGGGAAGAACCGGCAGGGCAGTATTAAACTCCTGCGCGGCGCGGTCCGGCGAGGTTTCGATTAGCGGGATTTCAAACCCGAGCATCTTTGCGCGATGGTCCAGCATGTCCGGATCGCCGATCAGGAAAAATGCGGGCAAGTCGAGCGCGACACGGTTTTTCCAGGCAAAAAGTGCCAGATCCGGTCCGATTCCGGCGGGATCGCCCATGGTCAAGGCCAACGCGCGGCGAATCCCGTTCATACTGGTGAAATTCCCTACTTGTTGGCGATCACGGCGCGCTTGCGAAGTTCTTCAAGAAGTTTCTTGGCCTCTTCGGACTCGCCTGCACCCTCGTTCTCGGAGCGGAAAACCATTTCGGCTGCCATGTCGTCGGAAACGGTCTTGGCCGAGCAAATGACAATGAACTCAACACCGCGATCGGTTATCCGCGCCGGTGTGGCGGACCCGGCCTTGGTCTTTTCGATCAGCGGCTTCCATTCCAGCGGCAATTGCGGCTGCATGATGCGGCCCAGTTGCCGCAGCGTGACGTCGCGTAAATCTCCAATGACCGAAGCGGCGCTGTCGCATCCTTGATAGCGTCCGCGCAACTGGTCCGCCTCACGCTTGCGGGCATTGAGCGTGGCGTTCGAGCGCTTGTTGGCGGGGACCACGAATATGACCTGCTGCAGGATATATTCGGTGGTGGATGGCTTGTCGCCGCCGCGTTCGAGCATCTTGGAAACAAGGTCCTGGGTCGACATGGTGCCACTGCCACCGGTCATGGCCTGGACCACACGCGGCCAGCTCATCTGGATCTGGATATATTTCTTGAAGTGTTTCGGCGTCACGCCGGCCTGATTGAGGATTTGCGTAAGCTGCTTGGGCGAAAGTTTGTTGGAGGCGGCAAAACGCTCAAAGGAGGCATTGACCTGTGCGTCGGTTACAAGAGCACGGATCCGCGCTGCTTCCTGCCCCTTGAGCGCTTCCTCAGTCAATTGATCGCGCGCCTTCTGTCCGAGATTGCCACCGGTGCGCCGCAATTTCAGGAATGCGACACGCCGGGCGATGTCGACGCTGGTGATGGCCTGATTGTTGACCACAATCTTGATTTCGCTTGCGGCAAAGGCGGGCGGCGCCGACACCGGCGCAAAGGAAAACGTCAAGGTCGCGACCAGCAACAAGACGGTTAAGCGAAAGATCGCGGAAAAATGCATGCTTTCAGGTCCTCTGGTTTCTATGGAAAACCGACACGGCCAGTTTCGCAAATCCGATGTCGCCCGTAAATGCCCAATTCATACGGCGAAAACGAGGCGATGATCCGTCTGTTCTTGCATGGCAGCTTCAGAAACTTGGCTTCAGCAGCGGGTTGGACACCGAACCTTGCTCGAAACCGGCGAGTGTACGGAAACTGATCCTCGCGCCGATACTCCAGTCTCTGGCTTCCGAATTGTCATCGTCGCGGGTGTGCTGATAGGCGAAGGAGAATGCGAAACACTCGTCTTCGTACAGGATTCCGAATGTCTGACTGTTGAACTTCTCATCCACCAGATCATAGCTCGTCGAGGCCGCAACACTCCAGTAGTCATGAATTTTGAGCTTGGCCAGACCGGTGATTTCACGCCGATCCGGGTCGGTGTATGTGTTGGGTCTGGGAGCCTTGATCTCGCTGTAGGTCAGCGATGTGGACAATCGGCCCTTGGTCAGGCCGGCCCGAACATCGGTGCGTTCAACGCGGAAATCATCCTTGTCGAAACGGGCCGAGGTCGCCAGCGAGAAGCCATTGTAAGCCACGCCAACCATGCCGACGAAATCCGACACGTCGTCTTCAAGCCCGGAGTTTCGTGTCGCCTGCGAAAGATCCGGAGTGGCGAAGGAATTGAGCCCGGCGAGATGATAACTCTGTCCGAAAACTGCCTGTGTCTTGAAACCATTGTCGAACTGGCCGGTGTAGCGAACTCCGACATTGGCGCGGGTGCCGCCTTCGGCGCGATCGAATCCGGTGAACTTGTCGCGCTCGAACAGCGAGGTCGCATCGAAAACGAAACTCTGCGCATCCTCGTTGGGAAGGCCGCCGGCAAGTTGCTCGTCGGGGCGGACGAAGATCTGTGCAATCGGTTCGATCACATGGCTCGAATTGGCGGTTGTTACCAGGACAGGATAACTGGCTTCAAGGCCTACTGTCACCATGCCCCGCGTGTGGCTGCCATTGCCGGCAAACGTACCGTCATAGTCGGTCGGGGCGGTGTCGACATCAACCGAGTTCAGATCGCCGCGCGCTGCCAGGATCGGTGTAAGCCGCAATCCGTTCATGGCGGTAAAGGTGCGCTTCCATTCCAGTTCGGCGCTCAGTCGGGAGTTCGAACCGGCAAAACCTTTGTACCTATCGGCAAAAAGAGGGTCGGTTGTTGCAAGTCCGGCACGCCACCTTGTGTCATCGGTCTCGCGCGACAGCGAATAGCCGTTGACGTCAAGCGACAACTCGCCGCCGGCGATGTCGCTGAAGGTCCGCTTGTAGTCAAGCGAGGGGTGAACAACGGCCTGCTTCCTTTCGGCAAGGTTGTTTTTGTCAGCATCCTGGATGTCGAAGCTGTAAGCACGCAGGTCGAAATAACTTCGGTTCGACAAGCCGGTTAGATAGACTTCCGATTTCTGGGTACTGGCGTTGAAACCTTCTATCCCGTAGGTCCGTGAGAAATTATTGTCCGTCTGAACCATGGCGTCCCAGCCAAAAGTCCAGCGCGGATTGATCCGGAACTCGCCCGTGGACCCGATCATGCCGCGTTCGGTTTCATCCGCATCGACCTTGCCCGCATCAAATTCGCCGGGCTTGCGTTGGGAGATGCCGGCCATGCGTAGCGTGACTTCGCCATTGGCGAAATTCTGCCGGAATTCGGCCTCTCCGAGAAAGCCCTGCTTGGTGTAGCCGGTACCAGTAAATGTCGCATCCATGTAAGGAGAAATGACGAGATAATATGGGACAGTTAATCCGTAGCCGAAATTATCGGATTGGCTGTAACTGGGGGTCAGAAAGCCGGACTTGCGCTTGGAGTCGTGATCGGGAACTTCGAGGTAGGGCAAATAGGCGATCGGCATGCCGAACAACTCGAAGGTCGCGCGCTCCATCCGGATTGTCTTGGTTTCGCCGTTCTGAATCACCCGTTGCGCCTTGACCTGCCAGAACGGCGCGCGCTCCGGATTTTCTTGGCACGGCTCGCAGGCGGTGTAGACGCCGTTGTTGAAGGTGGTCACCGAGCCGCCGCTGCGTTCAGCGCTTTCGGCGGCGATACGGGTGTTGTCCGGCGTTTCAATCCTTAGCGCGTTGAGAAATCCGTCGGAGAAATTGTCGGTTACATCGAGATCGTCGGCATAAATCCGATTGCCGCCCGGTTCAATCATTTCGACCGAGCCGATGGCCTTCACCCGACCTGTGTTCTGATCATACTCAACCCGGTCGGCGACCAGCTGATAATCTCCGTAATCGATCTGCACACCGCCGGACGCCACAACTACGCGTGTATCGTTGTTGTAGATCATCTCGTCGGCGGCGAGCAGCATCTTTTGATCTTCTGCCACGCTGATATCACCCGGCACCGCTATCTGCGCAGCGGCTTGAGGTGTTGCAAATGCAAAAATGGCGCACATGGCCGCGCCAGCGCCCAAGACGCTAGCCAACGCATATACTCTAGACCGGCGCACACTTGCCACTATCCGTCCTCCTTGTGGAGAAGCACTGTCGTCCCCAATGCCGAAGCGACCAAAACCGGAAGCCAGGCCGCCATAACAGGCGGAATGGTCCCGGCATTTGCAAACGCCTGGATCAACTCGGAAACGACATAAAGCACGAAGCCTGCCAGGATTCCACCCAGGATGACCGTTAAAGACTGACCAAATCGAACAAATTTGAGCGACACCATCGCTGCTATCAGCGTCATCGCCGCCAAAAGTGCCGGTTGAGCCACCAAACGGTGGAATTGCATCTCATAACTGGTGGATGGGAGCCCGAAAGACTTGGCCGTTGCAATTTTCCCACCCAACTCAAAAAACGGCACTGTTTCGGCTGAAGTGAGTGATTCGCCAACGAATTCCGCTTTGAGATTGGTGGGCACTGTTGTGCTTTCCATGATTTCGACGGGTTGAGAGGCCCGGATTCTCTTCACACCCGTCAATTCCCAGACGCCGTCGCCAAGCACGGCCTTTTCGGCCTCCAGACGCTCGCGTATCCGTTGATCCTCATCAAATAGAAAGAATGTGGCGCCCGACAGCCTGGTGCCGCCGTCGGACGTGGCCCTTGCTCCCAGAACCGTATCGCCGGCTTCGGTCCTTTGTCGCAGCCAGGGGGCGACCGTATTGGCTTGCCTTGCACCGAGATTGCGTTCGACGACAATATCCTCGGCCATCTGCAAGGCATTGGCCGCGAGCGTATTCAGGGCGGTGATCGAAAAGACCCCGATGATCAGGTTCGCCAGGACCAGCGGCGCCAGAAATTGCCAGGCAGATACGCCCGCTGCCCGGGTGACGACAAGCTCGTATTTGCGGTTGAGTTGCAAGAGCGTGGCAATCGAGGCGATCAGCACCACGAACGGAATCAGCAACTGCAGCACGGTCGGCACCCTGAGCAGCGAAATCAACAGACCCGTGAGAACGGTGTAATCCGCCGCCGCCGAGAGCCGCCTGCTGGATTCGTTGAAATCCACCAGAAAAATCAAAAACAGAATCGCCAGGCAATAGGCGATGAAGGTGAAAAAATAGCGCCGGAAGAAATACCAGGACAATGTCGGAACGAGGAAGCTCATGCTGATTGTCCTTTGCCCGCGATGCTGCGCCAGCGCCTGAAGCGGGCGGTCGTGGCTTCGAGCAGGCGATCATTAAGTCGCGCCCAGGCCTTGGGGATTGTCAGCGTCCGGCCGGTCAGGGCCAGCACTCCGAAAATCACAATGACTGCCGCAGGGATCGCATAGGTCAGGAATTCCATGAAGCCATTCAGGCCGGCCTTCTCGCTGCTGAAGAATCCGAAACCGCGCATGCCCAGGGTGATTGCTGCCACCAGCGCTCCGTTTTGAAACTGTTCGTGCCGGTTTGAGCGGGCTTTTCCCAGAAAAACAAAAGCAACCAGACCGAAAGCCAGCGGATACATCCACATCGAGAAACGCTGCACCAGTTCCAGTTTGATGATGTGGGGTGCTTTTTGCACGTAAAAATCGTCATTGGACGGATGCAGAAGATAGGAGGTGGGCTGTTCCTTGGGCCTGCGGACGGCGGCTGAGCCGGCCGGCACGAAGGCCGCCATGTCGAGGGCATAGGATGTGAACGTCACAATCGAAATCTGATCGCTGGAAAGGTCGCGCTGCTGCAACTCGCCATCGACGAGATAAAGAATGTCCTTGTCGCCCGAGGACTTGATGACGCCGCTGCGCGCGTAATAGATGGTTTCAGCGTCTTCGGTGCGGGCGTCGGCAAGGAAAATGCCTCCCATCTCGCCGCCCGGCAGCTTTTCGTTGACCTGTACGTAAAGTCCTTTTTCAAGCTGCATGAACGTGCCTGAACGCACCGCGACCGAAAACAGATCTGATTGTGCCTGAGCGAGCACGTCGTAAAGCTTGCGATTCGACCATGGTTCGACGAAATTGCTCACCAAAAGCGCCATGATCGAAATGGCAACCGACAGGACCAGAACTGGCTTGAGAACCGTTACCGGTTTGACTCCGGCAGCCTCCACGACCACCAGTTCGCTGTCGGCGTTCATCCCCGAAAGCACCTGACTCACTCCGATCAGCACGGCAAATGGCGCCACGATGGACAGCACCGAGGGAATAAGGGTTGCCGCAAGCATCAGGAATGCGCCGATGGCCTGGCCGGTGGTGGTCAGCACATCGATGCGGATGAGCACCTGAGTGGTCATGACCAGCAACGTCACCGATGCCAGTGACCAGAAGGTCAGCAGGGCCATACGGCGCAACATGTAACGTTCGATCTGCTTCATTGCGCCTTTCCGGGGCAAGCGGCGGGTCGCACCGCGATTCGCGTGGCGCTTGTGAACGTCAACTGAACCAGGTCCACCATGCACCAGCCTTGTTAAACTGCAAATTGGATAATCTGTGGCAAACAAACACGGTTAACCGTTTCTTGCAGCACTGTCTCGCAAATGCAATATTGGCCGTGGCGCCCGTGGCCGCGGTGTAGTCAGGAATTGATGCATCGATCACGCCTCATGCCGTTCCGGGTTCAGGACGTTAAGCAAGTTGCGCCTTTGTCCGCACATGGGTGCTTGCCTTCCGTCGCGAAAACGAGAACATCGGGGGGCAACGCAAATCACGCAAATTCATTGGAGCCGTCATGTCGATGAGCATTGAAATCAGTTTTTCCAAGTCCGTAAAAATCGCAGGAGGACTGGTTGTCGCCATGGGCTCTTCTTCCGCCCCTGTTTCCGGTGCGGCGAGGAGCGCCGACCCCGCGGGGCAGCTCGACAAGGCGGTCAAGGTTGCCGGGTTCAACGGCAAGTCATTCTCGACCATCGACGTTATCGCGCCTGTCGACGCAGCCGCTGACCGGATCGCGCTGATCGGAACAGGAGATCCAGACAAGCTTTCCAGTCACGAATGGATGCGCATCGGAGGCAAGATTTTCACGCAGATCGGCAAAGTCAGGCAAGTGACGGTGCTTTTGGGTGACCAGGCAGCCCCTTCCGCCGAGGCCGCCGCCGATATGGCGCTGGGGCTGTTGATGCGGTCCTATTCCTTCGACACCTACAAGACCGTGAAAACCGAGGACGACGACAAGGAAACCCGCAAGGTCAGCGTGGTTTTCCAGCATGACGATGCGGCTGGTTGCAAGAAGGCCTTCGCAATTCGGCAGGTGGTTGCCGAAGGCGTCGAGCTTGCGCGCAATCTGGTCAACGAGCCTGCCAATGTGCTCGGTCCGGTGGAATTCGCCGCCCGCGCGAAAGAGCTTGAAGCACTGGGCGTGAGTGTTGAAATCCTCACCGAGAAGGAAATGAAGAAGCTCAAGATGGAAGCGCTGCTCGGGGTTTCTCTCGGCTCGGCGCGGCCCCCGCGTCTGGCCGTGATGCACTGGAATGGTGGCAAGCCCAAGGACAAGCCGGTTGCTTTCGTCGGCAAGGGCGTGGTCTTCGACACGGGCGGCATTTCAATCAAGCCGGCGTCGGGCATGGAAGATATGAAGGGCGACATGGGCGGCGCGGCTGCGGTCACCGGACTGATGCATGTGCTTGCCGGTCGCAAGGCCAAGGTCAACGCCATCGGGATTATCGGATTGGTCGAGAACATGCCCGATGGCGCAGCCCAGCGTCCGGGCGACATCGTCCGTTCAATGTCCGGCCAGACGATCGAGATCATAAACACCGACGCAGAAGGGCGGTTGGTGCTGTGCGATGCACTCACCTACTGTCAGGAGAAGTTCAAGCCGGCGATCATGATCAACCTGGCCACACTGACCGGCGCCGTCATGGTTGCGCTCGGACAGCATCATGCCGGTCTGTTCTCCAATGATGATGACCTGTCCCGGGCGCTGACAAAGGCGGGCGAAGTGACGGAGGAACGGGTCTGGCGGCTGCCGCTGAGTTCCGATTACGACAAGATGATCGATTCCAAGTTCGCCGACATGAAGAACACCGGCGGACGCTACGCCGGATCGATCACCGCTGCCCAGTTCCTCAAGCGCTTTGTCAAGGACACGCCCTGGGCGCATCTCGATATCGCCGGAACCGCGATGGGGTCGCCATCCACCGACGTCAATCAGTCCTGGGCATCGGGTTTCGGCGTGCGGCTGCTTGATGAGTTGGTGCGCGCCAACTACGAAAGCTAGGAGCCGGTCCGGTGGCCGAAGTGCTGTTTTATCACCTGACCGAATCCCGGCTTGAGGAAGCGCTCCCGCCGCTTCTCGAGAAGAGCCTTGATCGCGGCTGGCGGGTTTCCGTGCATATGGGCAGCGAAGAGCGCTGCGCGGCGCTGGACACCCATCTGTGGACCTATCGCGAGGACAGTTTCCTGCCGCATGGCGGCGAGCAGGGGCCTCACGCGGCGCGTCAGCCGGTCCTCCTGACGCTTGCCAGTGACGCGGTCAACGGAGCCACTGTCCGGTTTGTCGCCGACGGCGCCGGTATTCCGGCGCTTGAGGGTGTCGACCGGCTGGTGATGATGTTCGATGGCCATGATCAGCAACAGCTGGACTCCGCGCGGGCGCAGTGGAAGACACTCAAATCCGGCGGTCATACCCTGACCTACTGGCAGCAAACTCCGGAGAGGCGCTGGGAGAAGAAAGCCTGACAGGCGCGCGGATCCATGTCCCTGTCGTAGAATTGCCAAGCCCCCCGGAACGGATTTCGGGGGGCTTGCTCGTCTGATCTGGCGACGGTTCAGGTCAGGCGGTGCTTAGAATTCTTCCCATTCCGACATGTCCACCGCAGCGTTGCCATGAAACGCTGCCTTCTGTCTTGCCGGTGCCTGTCGCTGGGGAACCGCTGCCGGACTTGAGCTGACTGCCCTTGGCGCGGCGTGGACAGCGTTGCTGTCTGTCGTGAACCTGGAGAGCAGGTGGAACAGCGAAGCCGCCTCCGCCGCCAGGCTGTGGCTGGCCGCTGTTGATTGCTCAACCATTGCCGCGTTCTGCTGGGTGCCCTGGTCCATGGTGTTGACCGCGGTGTTGATCTCGTTCAGTCCGGTGGATTGCTCCCTCGATCCGGTGACGATGGCTTCGACATTGGCGTTGATCTGCTGGACCTGCTCGACAATGCTGACCAGGGCCTTGCCGGTCTCGCCGACCAGCGACACTCCGCTCTTGACCTGCTCGCCCGACGCGGTGATCAAACCCTTGATCTCCTTGGCGGCGGTCGCGGTGCGTTGGGCGAGTTCGCGCACTTCCTGGGCAACCACGGCAAAACCGCGGCCGGCTTCTCCGGCCCGTGCGGCTTCCACCCCGGCATTCAGCGCCAGAAGGTTTGTCTGGAAGGCAATATCGTCAATGACGTTGATGATATTGGTGATCGCTTTCGACGAGCTTTCGATCTCTGCCATGGCGACGACAGCCTTCTCGACCACCCGGCCGGAGTTTTCAGCGTCCTTCTTGGTTTTGGATACAAGCTGCCCGGCTTCTTCGGCGCGTTCGCTTGACGCTGCAACAGTCTTGGTGATTTCCTCAAGCGCGGCGGCGGTCTCCTCCACCGATGCGGCCTGGTTCTCGGTTCGCTTGGACAGGTCGTCCGCCGCGATGCGGATTTCCTCCGAACCGGACGATATCGCCCTGGCGTTTTCCGACACTGATTGCATGGCCTCGCACAAGCCTGTGTTGGCCTTGTTGAAATTGACCCGCAATGGCTCGAGCGCGGGCTGGTAGGGCTCGTTGATCTGGAAGGTGAGGTCCCCGTCAGCGAGGCGTTCGAGCCCGTTCGAGAGTGATTCCACATTGCTGACGCGTTCGGTTACATCGGTTGCGAATTTGACAACCTTGATGACCTTGCCGTCCGAATTGAAAATCGGGTTGTAAGAGGCCTGGATGTATACCTTGCGGCCATTCTTGCCAATCCGGAGGAATTCATCCGAAATGAATTCGCCGGCGCCAAGCTTTTTCCAGAAATCCGCGTATTCGGGGCGCTGTGAATAGGCGGTTTCACAGAACATCCGGTGATGCTTGCCGGCGATTTCACCCAGACTGTAACCCAGAGTATTCAGGAAATTCTCATTGGCTGTGATAATGGTCCCGTCGAGATTGAATTCGATGACGGCCTGGGCTCGGGAGATGGCGCTGATCTTGCCGCCATCTTCGGCGGCCTTGAGCCTCTGGGCGGTCACGTCGGTCGCGAGTTTGACGATCTTGTAAGGTTTGCCGCCGCGCAGGACAGGGTTGTAAGTTGCTTCGATCCATACTTCTTTGCCGCCCTTGCCAATACGCTTGTACTGGGCCTTGTCAAATTCTCCGCGGCCCAGCTTCTTCCAGAACTCGCCATACGACGGAGCCGCCGCTTCCGTCGGGTCAACAAAGATACGGTGGTGCTTTCCCTTTATTTCCGAGATTTCATAGCCAAGAACCTGGCAGAAACTGTCATTGGCGGTGAGGATGTTGCCGTTCATGTCGAATTCGATGACAGCCAGTGACTTTCTAAAGGCGGCGAGAATATTTTTTTCGTCTGAAGATATGATGCTGTGAATGCTCATTTGGTCGTCCCCAATACTTTCGTTCCCACAAGTCCGTGTCGCTGGAGAAATTTCCTCGACTTCGCAGTTTGAGCGTTTTCCCCGGTGTGCTGCCGGTTGAGGCATCACTTTTTTACGCGAAATCAAAATCTCAAAAATCAGTGTCTGAAAAGTTAACGTAACGACTAAAAATACTGTGATATGTTGTACCGATAATTCAGATCAACTAATTACGTAAGCTTGAAATCTATTTGCGCCAACTATAATGTGTAAAACTATGGGTTGAATTGTGGAAATATAATCAGTTGTGGCGGTGTTTAACTGGTGCAATCCATGCAGTGTGCCGCAGAGCGATGACACATCTGAGTTGTATCTGGAAATACTGTATTCTTACAATATGATCGAACTCTAATATAGCGCCTGAGTTCACTGCAAGATTATCCGTTTCCGGTTCCCGCATGTGAATTCGTGAGCTGATGCATGTCACGCAAAGCGTGCAGCGGTTTCGCGGTTACGCCATGCAAAAGCACAGCGCTGACGCGGGTCATCTGAACCGGTTTGAAGGCGACGGGCGTTTGGAACTTTGGTGCAACCCGTCATAAACCGGCACATCTGCATATTGCCGTTCAATCTCGATCAGCTTCTGCTTGCGCCACAATCCGCCGCCATAGCCGGTGAGAGAACCGTCGGCGCCAAGCACCCGGTGGCAGGGCACCAGAAGCGCGATCTGGTTTGCGC
The DNA here is from genome assembly GCF_039975035.1 of Hoeflea sp. Taxonomy (GTDB): domain Bacteria; phylum Pseudomonadota; class Alphaproteobacteria; order Rhizobiales; family Rhizobiaceae; genus Hoeflea. Next base: position 26,494 of record NZ_JBDWHW010000164.1, read on the forward strand.
CATTGGCGCGCGCCACCGCGCGGACCGCCGAACGCTGGCCAATCTGATTGGCGATCATGCTGTAGCTTCGGGTCTGCCCCGCCGGAATTTCAACAAGCGCGCGCCACACCGCTTTGGTGAAATCACTGCCATGAAGCACCATCGGAACGCTGAAACTTGACCGGCGTCCGCGGAAATATGCGTCCAGTTCCGTCTCCAAAAGATCCATCACACGACCCTGCCGGCCGATGCCGATCCGTCCCTTGAATATCTGGTGCATCCGGCGCAATTCGGCAGGCAACGCCTTGCGGTCGGCGAATTCGAGCAGATGCAGGTGGCTCTCGTCGCACAGTGCGATCATCGCGCCCAGCGGCGTGTCGATATAATCCGCCTTGATCATGCCATCTGCCGAAAACCGCTTGGGCGGCTGTCCCATCAGCCGGGCGAACGCGGTGCGAAAGGCGCTTGGCGATTCAAAGCCCGCGTCCATTTGCGCCTCGATCACCTTGCCGCCGCTCGCCAGCGCGACATGACCGTGACGCAGCCGTTCAAGCCGCGCCATTTCCAGAAATGTCATGCCGAAATGGCGTTTGAAGGCCCGCCGTACGGTGGATGGGTCAAGTCCCATCCGGACAATATCGGGTTCGCTCCAGCGCTGGCCCTTGCGCTCCGTCAGGGCTTCGAGCAGCGTCTTGATCGCCGGCTCGGCTTCGGCCGCCGGCGCCATCGGGTGGCATCTCTTGCACGCGCGATATCCGGCCTGGATGCACTCTGCCACCGTGGCGTAGAAGGTGCAGTTCTCAGGCCTGGGTTTGCGCGCCGGGCAGGTGAGGCGGCAAAAGATGCCGGTCGAACTCACCCCGACATAGGCGCGGCCGTCATAACCGGGATCACGCGCCAGAAGCGCATCGTAGAGGGTGGCGGTGTCGGGCAGATCAAACAGCATGAGGTCATCGTACCGCAGTGGCGGCTGGCCGTCAGTCTGATTTCGGGCGCTTATTCAAGATGGCGTCAGGATAGCGGAAGCATTGGGTGTTACTGGTGACGCAGCGCCTCGATCGGATCCATCCGCGCGGCCCGGCGTGCGGGGAAATAGCCGAAGACGATTCCCACCATCGCCGAAAACGCGAAGGCAGCCAGGATGAGCGTCGGATCGGGAGTGAAGGGAATCGACAACAGCCGTGAACCCAGCAGGCCCAGCGCCAGGCCCAGCACGATGCCGATCAATCCGCCGATCAGCGACAAGACGATGGATTCGACCAGGAACTGAAGCAGCACCTGTCCCTCCGTGGCGCCCACGGCCAGCCGGATGCCGATTTCACGGGTGCGCTCGGTAACCGAGACCAGCATGATGTTCATGATTCCGATCCCGCCGACGAGCAGGCTGACAGCGGCAACCGCGGAGAGCAAACCGGTCAGCACGCTGGTGATGCCGGTCAGCATCGAACTGATCTGCTTCATGTCGAACACGTTGAAATCGTCTTCCTCGAACGGGCCGATGCGCCGGCGTTCCCGCATCAGCCGTTCGATATCGGATTTGGCTTTGTCCGTGGAGATGCCGTTGCGTATCGAGGCATAGATCATCGACACATCCTGGCTGCCTGCGATCCGCCGCTGGAAGGCCCGGATCGGGATCAGCACGATGTCGTCCTGGTCGGTGCCGAAGCTGGATGCGCCCTTGACGCTGAGTACGCCGATGACCCGGCAGGAGATCTGCTTCAGTCTTATGTTGGCGCCCAGCGGATCACTGTTGCCGAACAGCTTTTCCCGCACGGTCTCGCCGAGGATGCAGGCGGACGAACCCGCTCTCTGCTCGCTCTCGTAGAATGCGCGGCCGCTCGCCAGCGGCCAGTCGCGGGCGGTCAGAAAGCGGGTGTCGGTGCCGGTCACAGTGGTTGAATAATTGATATTGCCGAAAATGACCGTCATCATCCGCGAATTGCTCGGGGTGGCGACCGCGACGCTGGCAATTTGCTGTTCGATGGCATCGACATCCTTCAATGTCAGGCTCGCCGCGGTGCCGCCCACGCCCGAACCGGGGCCCTGCGAGGGTTGCCCGGGGCGGATCATCAAAAGGTTGGTGCCGAGCGTCGAGACATCCGCCTCCACCTGATCGGTGGAGCCCTGTCCGACGGTGACCATGGCGATGACTGCCGCGACGCCGATAACGATGCCAAGAACCGTCAGGAACGACCTGAACGCGTTTCTCAAAATGGCCTGCAGGGCCAGCCGCACTGCTTCATAAAGCATCTGGCGCCACTTTCTGCCCGCTTGCGTCGGATTCGATGCGGCCATCAAGGAAATGGATCAGCCGGTCGGCATATTCGGCCATGTCCGGTTCATGCGTGACCATCAGCACGGTGATGCCGTCCTTGCGGTTGAGCTCGGTCAGCAGATCCATAATTTCACGGCTGCGGGCAGTGTCGAGATTGCCTGTGGGTTCATCGGCCAGGATCACGTCCGGATTGGTGACGATCGCACGCGCGATTGCCACGCGCTGCTGCTGGCCGCCGGAAAGCTGGGACGGATCGTGGTCCTCGCGGCCCTTGAGGCCAACTTTTGCCAGCGCGTCCAGCGCCAGTTTCCGGCGTTGGGTCCGGGCCATGCCCTGATAGATCAGCGGCAGTTCGACATTGTCGAGCGCCGATGTGCGCGCCAGCAGATTGTAGCCCTGGAAGACAAAACCGAGGAAATTCCGCCTGAGCAGCGCCAGTTGGTCGCGTCCGAGATGATCGACTTCGGCGCCGCCGAAGAAATAGGCTCCGCTGCTGGGCTTGTCGAGAAACCCCAGAATGTTCATGGCGGTCGATTTGCCCGATCCGCTGGGCCCCATGATGGCGACGAATTCGCCGCCGCTTATATCGATATCAATGCCCCGCAAGGCCCGCACCTCGGCATCGCCGGTTCCGTATATTTTGGTGACGCCGCGCAGCCTGATAAGCGGCCCGTCCTGCTCAGCGGGGATGGCTGACGATCCGGCGGCTGACTCGATGGATGTCATGGCGTCGTCTGATCGGTTATCACCAGATCGCCCTCGTTGACGTCGCCGCCGCTGATCGCGGTCTTCGAGCCGTCGCTTTCTCCTGTCATCACCGAGACAGCGACCGCTTGTCCGTTGCGCAGGATCCAGATCTCGCGAGATCCGTCCGTGCTGGCCTTGGGAGTGGAAACCGGGCTTTGTGAAGGACGTTTGAACACCATTCCCAACAAGCCGCTGCCGCTGCTTTCCTCGACCTGCTGAGGTGGCGAGAACCTTAGCGCCGCGTTGGAAATCGCCAGCGTGTCTTTGACCTCGGCAACCTTGATGTCCGCTGTCGCCGTCATGCCGGGACGCAGCAACATGTCGGAATTGTCGATCGACAGGATCGCTTCGTAGGTGACCACCCCGTCGACGGTCTTGGGCGCGTACCGCAATTGGGAAATCGCGGCGGGAAAGCTGCGGCCCTGATAGGCCTCGACGGTGAACTCCGCCTCATTGCCGACCATTACCTTGCCGATATCGGCCTCGTCGATATCGACCTGCAATTCCATCTTTGTAAGATCCGCCGCCAAGGTGAACAGCACCGGGGCCTGCAATGAAGAGGCGACGATCTGTCCGACCTCGACATTGCGGTCGAGAACGACGCCGTCAATGGAAGAGCAGATGCAGGCCTTCGCCAAATTCGCCTGGTTGATTTTCAGATTGGCGGCTGAGACGCGAATGTCGGCCTCGGCGCTCTTCAGCGCGGCTTTGGCACGCTCGTAATCGGCCTTGGCGCTCAGCAGGGTTTCCTGGGTGGCGACATGCCTTTCCTCAAGCATGACCGCCCGGTCATATGCATCTTTCCTCTGGTTGAGAGTGGCGGTTGCTTCCGCAAGACGCGCCTGTGTGGCCGCCAGCGAAGCCTGGCTCAACTCGACATTCGCTTCGAGCTTGTCGGTATCCAGACGCGCCAGGATCTGACCTTGTTTGACGGTGTCGTTGAAATCGGCTTCCACCGAGCGTACCGTCCCGGAGAGTTCGCTGGAGATTTCAACCTGGCCGGTCGGTTCGACAGTCCCGGTCGCGGTCACCTGCACCACGATGTCCGTTCGGCTCACGGTCTCGGTGACATAGGCCGGCAGGCTCTGCCGCGAGGCAGTGTTGGACCAGTACCAGATACCGCCACCGGCGACGAGCAGCACTGCGAGCCAGATCAGCCAACGCCGCACCGGCGAGCCTTTTTCAGCGGTTTTGACGATCGATTCGATATCGGATTTGGAAGGTGGCATTTGCGTTTCCCATCGGTTGGGTCTCGCTAGCACAATAACGAAATCGGGAGATTGATGTGCATCAATCCGTCCCTTGCCGGCAGCATCAATTCACCCAGAGAGGCCCCCGGGTATAGGCCTATTGTTCGGTCTCGGCGTCATCCACCTGACTGGTCAGGGCAATCCATTCTTCTTCCGCCTTGACCAGTTCCGCCGCCCGTTCGCCCCGCTGCTTGGTCTTCTGGGCGATCTTGTAGGGCGCGTCAGCGAACTGCGCGGGATCCGCAAGCTCTGCATCAAGCGACTGAATCTGTTTGGTAAGCTTTGCTACCAAGGCCTCGAGAACGCTGAGCTTTTTCTTCATCGGCGCCAGACCGGCGCGCTGCTGCGCCGCCTGCTTGCGTTTCTCCGCCTTGGAACCGCCGTCGCTGTTGGAGTTCTTCTTGCCCTTGCCTGACGAGCCCACCACTTCCTGGCGGTAATCCTCGAGATCGCCGTCAAATGCGCTCACCGTGCCGTCGCGGACAATCCACAGCCGGTCGACGGTGGCTTCGATGAGGTGGCGGTCATGGGAAATCAGGATCACCGCGCCGGGGAAATCATTGAGCGCCCGGATCAGCGCCGCGCGGCTGTCGATGTCGAGATGGTTGGTCGGCTCGTCGAGGATC